>JAISUE010000037.1 GCA_031272245.1 Bacteroidales bacterium | reverse complement strand
GATTATTACTTTAATTGGAATAATCTGTATGATTTTTGGGCAATTTATTTTTTTGTACCTTACTGTTATATATATTATTTAACTGGTATTTTGATGTTAATATCAATCTTTATATTAGTATTTTGCACAGTACGACTATACATTCAAAAAAAATAAATCAAAATAACAATAACATTTATCTACATCCATTAAACAAACTTCGCAAAAACGAATATAATATCACTGATTTATACAGTAATAACAAAACAATGCAAACATAACAAAAAGAAAAGTTGCAGAAAAAAAATTGAAAAGGTTTTTTGTTAATGTATTGTTAATCTAAAATGTTTTGTATATTTGCAACATTAATCTTAAAATTGATTTTATATGAAATTGATAGCTACATTATTAATACTTGTTTCTATCTATTTTTACAAAATCAATAGCAAAATAATAAAGCAGAGGAGTTATAAACCAATAATAAATTACAAAAATGTATAAAAATAACCGTCCAAACAGACATTAAAATTATATGATAATGAAAAAAGTACTTATTTTTTTTGCAGGTTTCGTTGTAGGCGTATTAGCAACGTTTTTATTAGCGTACGAATTGGCGAATAAACCTAAATCTAATGATGATGCGGTAAATAGACCTGATCATACTGTTGTAGAACAAACCGTTGAACAAATAAATCCCAATATTAATGATGATGCGGTAAATAAACCAAAATCTAATAATGATGTGGTAAACAAATCTAATTATGATTTACGAGGACTTACTTTGTTTTCAGAAAAAGGAGAGTGCATAAAACCATCTCCAACAAAAAAATCTTTTGAGATAGAAATTAAACGAGTTCTTAAACCAAATATGGCATTGGGATATATCAAAGGGTATAACGATAAAAAACACTATGATGGAGAAGTATACCGTGATTATGATTATACTAATGAAGTGGAGATTTTACTTATAAATAATGACGGGAAAACATATTATGATAATCAAAAAATAGATGTATCTAAAAAATGTTGCAGACAAATAGGGACATACAAATACTCCTCAAACACTGTTCCAGCAGTTATTATTGAATAATAATCGTCAAAAAAGTATGCAAATTATTATTTCACTTATTCTTATTGTTGGTTTATTTGCTCTTAAACACAGTGGCTGTTCAACAAAAAACACCAAGCAAAATACAATATTGGCAAAGAGCCTATTGAATGGCTTGTTTCAGTATGTGATTCCTGTCATAATACTCAACATCAACATAAAGAGAAGCGTTGAAATAAAGGTAAAATTTAATAATTTTTGTCCATTATGTCACAATTTCTGAAATTAACTTCTGCGTTTTAGCATTATTAAAGGAGTTAAGTTAAAAATGTCTTCTTTAATTAGAATGTAATGATAAAACGTTAGTTAAAACATCTCCAACTGTTGTCCGATGTTTGGAACTGCCGTTAATTCTTTACCAAAATAAATCTCCATTTCGCCAAACTGTCTATCTGTTATGCGAAGAATACCAATGTGTCCATGTTTGGGCAGAAGACGCTTAACTCTTGCAATATGAACATCTGCATTTTCTTTTGATGGACAATGACGCATATAAATAGAAAACTGAAACATTGTAAATCCGTCTTTCTGCAAACCTTTCCTGAAGTCTGTGTATATCTTTCTTTGAGCCTTTGTTTCTGTTGGCAAGTCAAAAAAAACTAACACCCACATAATTCTGTAAGCATTAAAGCGTTCCTTGACAGACATCGGTTACTGCAATGTTGTGAAGTTCCAAGTTAAAGATGCTCTTAAACCAAAAACAAGTTTTCTGTTGGAAATGTCTGTCTGAATGAACGAATAAAATGGCTCACAGGTATTTTCTGTTAAAGACACAGCAGGAGCAATTCCTATTTGTAATCGTTGAGTAAGGTTGTAGCGGAAGTTTGCTGCAAAACTTGTCGCCGTGAAATTTTTTGTCTCAATTCCTCCTAATACTTTTTCTCTGTAGATAGCACTTATAAATTCAAGTTCAGGATTAAACCAGAACTTTTGAGTTAAAGGAATCATAGTTCCTGCTCCAAAACCAACGCCAAAAGCATCAATTTTTGAATTATATGTTGCCTTAAACAATGTATAAAACTTTGGTACTCCTGTTTTGAAAGTCAAGTTAAAAGGGAAAAGTTCGTTAAATGAAAGTTCCAATGCTCTGTAACCACCGTCTCGCACGATTGAAAGAAATCCTATTGGAATACCAAATTCAACATTTTCAGCGTAATTGATAAAACCTATTTGATAGCCTTTAATTCCTTTCAAGGCAGTATTCATAAAGCCGAATTGCAAGCCTTTTGTCTGTTTCAACGAAGAGTTTATAAAGCCTGTCTGTACTCCCTTAAAATCACCAAGTACAGAATTTATGAAACCTATTTGAACACCTTTCTGTTCTTTTAATGTAGTATTGATAAATCCAAGTTGAAAGCCTTTGAAATCGCCGATTGTTGTGTTAACGAAACTTAATTCCAAACCCTTGTAGTCTCCTCTTGCAACATTGATAAAGCCAACAAGCGGATAATTAAAGTTGTCAGGTACAACATTTACAAATACCGAATAAAATACAACCTGATTCTTTGTTTGCTCCTGTGCTTTCAGGTTCAATTCATTGAAAGCAAACAACATTATTACGACAATAAGAAATAATTTTTTCATTTTATTTTATGTTTTTTTGAACATGCAAAAATAAGAAAAATAAAAAACATACAGATAGAAAAAGAGTTGCTCTTGTTTTAATAAAGAGCAACTCTTGATGATACTTATATGCGTTTATTGATTACTTCTATCCCCGTTACTTTTATCTGTATGAGGTTTTTTATGTTGAGATGACTTATCTGTTCTTTTCTTTTCCGGGCGAGGTCTTGTATCTGTTTCAACATATCCTTCAGGTTTTGGCAGAAGAAGCTTAACACTTAATTTGTATTTACCTGTTTTTTTATCAATGTCTATAAGTTTAGCATCTAATTCTTCACCTATTTTTACAACATCTTCTATGTTTTTAACCTTTTCCCATCTAAAATCAGAAATATGAATCATTCCATCTTTACCGGGTAAAAACTCAACAAATGCACCAAAAGATTGCAAATTTTTAACCTTTCCATGATAAATCTCACCAACAACAGGTATAGCAGTGATAGCTTTTATACGAGCTACAGCTGCATCTATACCTTCTTTACTTGCAGAAGAAATATCCACAGTGCCGTATTCTTCTTTATCTTCAATAACAATAACGGTATTTGTGTCTTTCTGTATTTCTTGTATTATTTTTCCTTGAGGTCCAATCACTGCTCCAATCATATCTTTTGGTATTTGCATTTGAACTACTCTTGGAACATGAGGTTTATAATCTTCTCTTGGTTCTGCAATAGTGTCAGTTATTATATTCAATATATATAATCTTCCTTCTTTTGCTTGACTTAAAGCCTGTGCAAGTATTTCGTACGATAAACCATCACACTTAATATCCATTTGGCAAGCTGTGATACCATCTTTTGTACCTGTAACTTTGAAATCCATATCACCTAAATGGTCTTCATCTCCTAAAATATCTGAAAGTACAGCCCAATTTCCGTCTTTCGCAATAAGTCCCATTGCTATACCGGATACAGGTTTTTTAATTTTAACACCCGCATCCATTAAAGCTAAACAGCCAGCGCAAACCGTTGCCATAGAAGAAGAACCATTAGATTCTAAAATATCAGATACAATTCTAATTGTGTAAGGACATTCTTCTTGAGAAGGTAATACACTTTTTAAAGCACGCATTGCAAGATTTCCATGTCCAATTTCTCTTCTTGAAGTACTGCGATTAGGTTTAACTTCTCCTGTTGCAAAACCGGGAAAGTTATAATGAAGAAGAAAGTTATTTTTACCTTCAATCATTGCTCCATCTATTATCTGTTCATCAAGTTTTGTACCTAATGTACAGGTTGTTAAAGATTGTGTTTCTCCTCTTGTAAAGATAGCAGAACCATGAGCAGAAGGTAAATAATCAATTTCTGTCCATATAGGACGTATTTCATCTAACTTTCTTCCATCAAGTCTTGTTCTCTCATTCAAAACCATGTCTCGCATGGCTTCTTTTTCCACATTATGAAAATAACGATCAATCATAAAAGCTTTCTCTTCTGCTTCTTCTGGTGTAAGAGTATCTATAAATCCCTGCTTTATAGCAGTAAAACCTTCACTTCTTTCGTGTTTATTCTTTATTCCCTTATGAGCTAAATCATAACATTTTTGATAAACAGCAGCATGGAGAGACTCTTTTAATTCCTCGTCATTTTCTTCATGACAATAAACTCTTTTTGTTTCCTTACCCACTTCATACATCAATTCGTTAATAGCCTGACAATGTAATTTGATACTTTCGTGAGCAGTACGCAGAGCATTTAACATAAGTTCTTCAGAAACTTCCTTCATTTCTCCTTCTACCATCATAATATTCTCTTTGGTAGCGGCAACTATAAGGTCAAGTTCTGCACGTTCCATTTCTTCTAATGATGGATTTATCTTAAATTCACCGTCAATATATGCTACACGACATTCGGAAACAGGTCCATTAAATGGAATATCCGAAACAGCTATAGCCGATGCAGCTGCTAAAGCAGCCAACGCATCAGGTGGAGTGTTATGGTCACCAGAAATTAAAGTGATTTGAACTTGTACTTCTGCGTGAAAATCTTCCGGAAACAACGGACGTAAAGCTCTGTCAACCAAACGAGCTATCAATATTTCATATTCTGAAGGTCTTGCTTCTCTTTTGAAAAAACCACCGGGAAAACGTCCTGTTGCCGCATATTTTTCCTGATAATCTACGCTTAATGGCATAAAATCAACGTTCTCTCCTGCTTCCTGTTTTGCACAAACAGTAGCGAGAATCATTGTATCACCCATCCTAATTACGGCAGAACCGTCAGCTTGTTTTGCAAGTTTACCGGTTTCAATTTCAATTTGTCTTCCATCTGCCAATGAAAAAACTTTTTTTGTTCCTAACATTTTGCTTCTTTTTTTTATTTTTCCTCTTCCGAAGGGAGCTTGCTCCGGCAATTACTCTTTTTATTTATGTTTCAGTAGCTCCTGACCAAAATATAAAAAGGCAATTAGAAGCTAATCACCTTTTTTTAACTTAATATTTACAAGAAATAATTCAAATTTTAAGAATTAACAAATAAGCTTTTAAGAATTATTTTCTTATTCCAAGCTCTTTAATTAATTCACGATATTTAACAATATCTTTATGCTTTAGATAATCTAAAAGTCTTCTTCTTTTTCCAACCAAAGTAACTAAAGAACGTTGGGTGAATTTATCTTTTTTAGACTTTTTCATGTGTTCGGTTAAATGCTTAATTCTGTAAGAAAAAAGGGCTATTTGACCTTCTGTTGAACCTGTATTAGCGGCATTTCCACCAAATTTTTTAAAGATTTCTTGTTTTGTTTCGGCTGTTAAATACATATTTTACCTACTTTTATGTTATATTAATTATAAAATTCGTTTACTTTTGAGTTTGCAAAGTTACAACTTTTTTTTGATATAACAAAAAAATAAGAAAAAAGTAATTAAAAACATAGTGATTCTATGTAACGAAATGAAGATTTTTATTAGTAAAACAAAGGTTTTTAATTCAAAATCATGCATATTTTGTTATCACAAAAGACATTATACAATAAACTCTTATATCTGCTATTACAAGATGAACATATATGAGAAATAACAGAAATAAAACTTAATTGTTACTAAAATTTATATGATAAACCTGTATTTATAAAACCTTTATATCCATAACCTACTTCACAAAATACACCAAAACTTTTTCCAATACGAATTCCAAACGGTGTAATTTGAAAGTTATAAAATTGCACGGTAGGATAATCACTTTTTGATACGGAGTTTATTGTAAATCCCAATCCTACCATTCCAAAAAGTTGAACATAAGTTGTATTTAAATAATATGCTTGAAATTCGCAGGCAAAAGTGGGACTGTAGCGATAATGTCTTTCCCACTGCTCGTTATTTTTCTTCAGTAAAACGGTATTCATATCAAAAGATACCATCCCTCCAAGAGAAATATATTTATTGAACCAATATCGGTAAGTGATTGAGGGAGTAAATAAGTTATAACTTTCAGGTCGGATAGAATATGTATTGGTAATTGCCGCACCAAGTATATCTCCAACCAAATTGAATAATTGTACATCGTTAAAGAAACCTTCCGATATTGTAATTTCGTGGTGTTTTATCTCTGACGGGGCGATTTCTTGTGCTTGTGTGTTAATGGATATAAGTGTTATAATAAAAATTAAGAGTGCTTTCTTCATCGTTTATTTCTTTTTCCTAATAAGATTCACTAATGCTATCAAATATCCGAGAACAATAAATGCACCGGGCGCAAGTACAAAAACAAGTATTCCATCATTATCCCCTATGAACTTATAATTGAAAATAGAGCCGTTGCCAAATATTTCACGTAAAGCACCAAGCACCGTAAGAGCAAGCGTAAAACCTATTCCCATGCCTATTCCATCAAGCATTGAATCAAACATATTGTTTTTACAGGCAAATGATTCGGCTCTTGCCAATATTATACAGTTAACAACAATCAATGGAATATATAATCCTAAAGCTTCATACAGAGATTGAATATATGCTTTCATAAACAACTCCAATAGGGTTACAAATGACGCTATTACAACTATAAAAACCGGAATACGCACATTGTCTGGTACAATGTTTTTAATAGCAGAGATAACTACATTGGAACAAATGAGAACAAAAGTTGTACAAAGCCCCATTCCCATACCATTGATGGCAGAAGTGGTTGTTGCCAATGTAGGACACATTCCCAGCAGTAAAACTAAGGTTGGATTTTCCTTAATTATTCCGTTAAAGATAATTTTTAGTTTCTTCATAATTCTAATTATTTTTTTGTTGTTTGCATCTTCTGAAATGCTTCATAAGCCAACTGCACAGATTGCAGGAATGCCCGTGATGTTATGGTTGAAGCTGTTATGGCATCTATGTCGCCGCCATCTTTACTGACTGAAACTTTTGTGGTTGCGGGGTTTTTCCCACGAATATCCGCTGTTTTTTTGCTGTCGTTTTTGAACCAGTCCGTAACTTTTGCTCCCAATCCCGGAGTTTCATTTGCTTTTAATACGGCATAATTTACTATCGTGCCGTCGGTATCGAAGCCTACCATTATATCCAGTCTGCCGCCATAACCTTCCGTTGAATATGTCTGAACTGCCGCTCCTGCAAATTTACCATCCTTTACAGACGGATAAACAATAAAGGGGTCTGCTTTGTTTTCAAGTGTTATTTCTACTTTTTCCAATACTTCCGCATTTTTATCGGGCAATACCTCTTTGATTGCATTTTCCTCTTTGGCTCTGTCGGCTTTTTCTATCGGCTCTTTTGTTAAAACATATCCTCCGGCAAGTAATGCCGAAGCTCCGAGAGTGATTAAAGTAAGGGAGAGAAACATATTTTTCAGAGATGATTCTAATTTTGCCATATTTCAAAATATTATTTTTTAATGGCGGCAAAAATACTACTTTTTTTTTAATTCATTTTTAAAACAACAGGGGCGAATTGTTATTCGTCCCTGTCGGTATGTAATTAAACTGTTCGGTTAATTCATCTGTGTCCGAAGATAGCGGGTTTTTTAACTTTCGCACTCTGCGGATAAAAATACGAACCTGCTGCAATCCATTTCATACCCGAAACTTCTGTGGTGGTAATGGTGGTATTTACTTCCATACCCGTACCTAATATGCTTGTAGTATATATTTTATTCCAACCCTTCTTTAAGGAGATGTCGGAATTGAAATTATACGTTACACCTTCCGATGATTCGGAAAACGAACCAATCATATCGCAATCCCTGTCCGCATACATGAAGAATACTTGCGTATCTCCGAGACCATACTGCAAAATAGCCGTAATGTTACCGCTTGCATTCAAGCACGTAAGATAGTAAAAAACGGCTATCTGCGTTTGCATATCGGAAATATTTATTCCTTCCACCGCTTCATCCATTATAGGTTCAAAAACAGTTGGAGTTTTCAAATGGAGAGTGAAATTTCCACCGTTAAAATCTGCAGTATCGGAGAAAATCACATCTTCTTCCGCAGCAATAACAGTAGAAATATTTGTTAAATCTGCTCCGTTCTCAACCGACACCGTTAAAGATGTTGTGCCGTTGTTAATCGGCGGATTGATACTTCCTCCACCCGAATTGTTATCATCATCGTCATCGCCGCAAGCAGCAAAATTCACAGCAGCCGCAATCACCATAACAGCAAGCATTGTTCTGCTCAAAATCATACGGATATTATCCGCAAATACATTTTTTACTTTCATAAACTTAATTTTTTTAGAATTATACATTTATTTTATTATCAAATTTTTAATTTATTTAATTACATACTTACGCTCTTTTGAGCATTTCATCTTAATTGATTACCAGTGACTTTATGTCCGACCACAATGAGTTTTCGCCTTTGACATTGAAATACCTCACTGTTATCCATACCTTTTTGCCTTCGTTCTCTGCACCGAAAATCATTTTAATTGGGCTTCGTGTTTCCACATTCCACAACAGCATTTTGTCCTGTACGGCAGGAGCATCATCCCCTATGGAGTAATGAATTGCAATTCCGTCCGCACCTTTGGGCAAGCTGTGAGAGAGTTTTCCGCCTTCCGTCATATTATATCCGAATGACAATTCCAACAATCCGTGTCCCATTGATTTAACTTCAAAGACAGGCGGTTCGAGAGGCGTGTGAAGCGGGGTTTTTTTGGTGTCAAATACCGGAAAATAGTTTGCTTCTCTGTCCTCAGCTTTCACCTTCGGATTAAGGCGCACGTACAAGTTGTACATATTTCGTAACAATCCGATAAGCACTCCTTTGTGCATCCTCCGTTTAACGGTATCCGGCTTTGTGGCGCTTTTGTTGCTTGCCAGATAAAGTTCGTAGTCGGATTTGTACTTTTGAAATTCGGCTTTCAGATTTGTAACTGTGGCGCTTGGAATTTACAAGAACTCTTGATTGTGGTCATAGTAATCTACTTGAATTTCAGCCTGATGAAAAAAATCATCCTCTTTCGTAAAAAGCCAATCTTTCCTGTGTGTCATAACTTCTTAATTTTTTTTGTTAATAATTTATTGTTTTATTTTAGAAATTTAGTTTCAAAATTATAATGCTTACCAAAGTCAGCGCTGTACGTACCAATGAATTTGTGGTACGTACCAATGAATTTGCGGTACATACCAATGAATTTGCGGGACGCACCAATTAAATTATGGTATGTAGCAATAAAATTAGGAGACGTAGTTGATATTTTCGTTAATGTATCCGAATTTTCCATATTAATATTTTGTCTAATTGATGTTGTAGAAATATGTTGCAAATAGTTCTCAAAAATTTTATTATAAATACTTACAATTTTATTTTTCATACCCTTTTTCTTAATTTTAACAGTGCAAAAGTACAATAATTTTTTTGAAAAAAACAAATTCGCACAAAAAAAGATTTTTTATCCCCTGTTTTTTTTTATTTACTTTTGCGTCCTTAATCAAAACGCTTTGTATATGAACATATTCGCACAAAAAGAAGAGAAAGCCAAAAAAATAAATTCGGCAATGAGCAAAATAAAACACGTGATAGCCGTTTCAAGCGGAAAAGGAGGCGTTGGAAAATCAAGTGTGGCAGTGAATCTTGCAATAGCTTTGGCACAAAAAGGTTACAAAACAGGATTGGCTGACGCAGATGTTTATGGTCCCTCCGTACCAACCCTCTTTAATATTGAAAATGAATCGGTTTACGGCTCGGAAATAGATGGAATTTCTTACATGATGCCCTTTGAACGATACGGTATAAAGATAATGTCGATAGGGTTCTTTGTCGAAAAGGAGAAGCCCCTGATTTGGAGGGGAATAATGGCTTCAAATACCCTGAACCAATTGCTTGTTGAGACCTACTGGGGCGAACTTGATTACCTTGTAATTGATACTCCTCCGGGTACAGGCGATATTTTATTGTCTTTAGCACAGGATTTCCCAATCGCAGGCGTAATAATAGTATGCACACCTCAACAGTTGGCGGTGGCAGATGTTCGGCGTGCAGTCAACATGTACAGAAATGAAAAATTAAATGTTAGAATATTGGGATTAGTAGAAAATATGGCGTATTTTTCTCCAAAAGACGCACCCGACAGGCAATATTTCATATTCGGAAAGGATGCGGCAAAAGAATTAGCGGCAGAATTGTCGTTGGACTTGCTGGTTCAAATACCCATAACGGAAGATTTTTCACAGGCAAATGATAGTGGAAATCCCGTAGCGTTGGATTTCGCATCCGTAGAAGGGAAAGTTTTTGCACAACTTGCTAATGAAGTGGATAAAAGAATGAAATAAAGATAAATATTTTTACTTTTGCCAATCATTATTTCAAATTTTGAATAGAAAATGTCAGTTAATAAAAATGAAAATACAAAAATTGTAACCGTACAGCGCATAAGGGAAATGGCTTCCCGCGGCGAGAAAATAGCAATGATTACGGCTTACGATTATTCAATGGCAAAGTTGGTTGACGCCGCTTCCATTGATGTCATTTTAGTAGGAGATTCGGCTGCCAACGTTATGGCAGGGTATCAAACCACTTTGCCCATAACGCTCAATGATATGATTTACCATGCAGCGTCTGTTGTACGGGGTGTGAAGCGGGCTTTGGTGGTGGTAGATTTACCATTTGGGACTTATCAGGGAAACAGCAAAGAGGCTCTTTGTTCCGCCATACGAATAATGAAAGAAACTTCGGCTCACGCTGTTAAACTCGAAGGTGGAAAGCAGATTGTGGAATCCGTAACCCGTATTCTTTCAGCGGGAATCCCTGTCATGGGACATTTGGGATTAACTCCGCAATCAATAAATAAATTCGGTACATATGTAGTGCGAGCCACCGATGAGGAAGAGGCAAAAATACTCTTGGAAGACGCTCATGCTTTGGAGGACGCAGGATGTTTTGCAATAGTATTGGAAAAAGTGCCTGCTTTATTGGCAAAACGTATGGCTGAAGAATTAAAAATTCCCGTGATAGGTATCGGTGCCGGAAAGTACGTTGATGGACAGGTGCTTGTGCTTCATGATATGCTTGGTATCAATGAAGATTTTTCCCCAAGATTTCTTCGGCGTTATTTAACACTTGGTCAGGAAATACGTTCAGCAGTTTCCCGTTACGTTGAGGATGTAAAAACAAAAGATTTCCCAAAAGATCATGAACAATACTGACATGTAGGGAAATAACTGTCTTACCGACTTAAATACAAAATAATTTTAATAATAAACATATACAAAAATGAGAACAAAAGCATTTATTTCAGGATTACTGACTGTTTTTTTAGCAATTTCCTGCAGCAAAGAGGAAATCAATTACGATGCGAGCGGTGTGTTTGAATGTAAAGAAATTATTGTCTCTGCGGAATACGCAGGAAAGATAGTGAGTCTCAATGTTGAGGAAGGCAATATGGTTTCCAAAGACGAGATTTGCGGATATATGGAAAACGCTTCACAGATTGGAATGGGCAACAGCGAAATTAAATCCACAACAGAAGGCACTGTCCTGCTCAAATATGCGGAGGTGGGAGAACTTGCATCGGTTGGCAAACCGCTGTTCAAGGTGGCGGATTTGGACAAAATGATATTGAGAATCTATATCTCTTCTTCGCAACTGACACAAATTAAAATTGGACAGAAAGTGAAAGTTTTTGCCGATTTTGGAAACGTTACTCGTCAGTATGCAGGAGTTATTGGCTGGATAAGTCCAAAAGCGGAATTTACTCCCAAAAATATTCAGATAAAGGAAGACCGCGACAATCTGGTTTATGCCGTTAAAATCAACGTTATCAACGATGGTTATCTGAAAATCGGAATGTACGGCGAGGTTGTATTATGAATGCCATCGAAGTAAGGGATTTGGAAAAATCCTACCGCAATACAGGTAAAAAAAATGAAGTAAAGGCATTGCTTCCTGCAACTTTTCAAGTGAATAAAAGCGAACTCTTTGGCATCATCGGACCTGACGGGTCGGGCAAAACGACTCTTTTCCGTATTCTTGCAACTCTTATACTTGCCGACAAAGGTGAGGCATACATTGAGGGACTTGATGTGGTGAAAAATTTCCGTGAAATCCGCCGTTTAATCGGTTATATGCCCGGCAGATTTTCTCTCTATCAGGATTTGTCGGTTGAAGAGAATTTAAAGTTTTTTGCCTCTGTTTTTTCCTCAAATATAGAAGAAAACTACTATTTAATAGAAGATATTTACCGTCAAATTGAGCCTTTTAAAACCAGACGTGCGGGTAAATTGAGCGGAGGAATGAAGCAAAAATTGGCTTTGTGCTGTGCATTGATTCATAAACCTTCTGTTCTCCTGCTTGATGAACCGACAACGGGTGTTGATCCTGTCAGCAGAAAAGAATTCTGGCAGATGCTCAAAAGATTGCAAATGCACGGCATAACTATTGTTGTTTCAACGCCTTATATGGACGAAGCAAACCTCTGTGAAAGGGTCATGTTAATGAAAGACGGAAAGATTTTAGACATTGAATCGCCCTCTGCCGTTGTAGGGAAATACCCTCGCAAACTTTATTCTGTAAAAAGCGATAATATTGCTCAGAGTTTGAAGATTTTACGTGCTAACCCCGATGTTGAAACCGCATTTTCCTTTGGCGACAGTATTCACATAACTTTTCGTAATGACGTTAAAACCATTGACGCTCAACCAATATCTCCTTCCATTGAGGATTATTTTATGTTGCTTTCCCATTAAAATTCTTTTTAATTACTGAGTAAAACTTTTCTTTTTGGCGACTCTCCCCTGCCCTTTTGTTATTCATATTTAATCTTGCGGCAGTCTCGTTTTATGAGAAAAAAAATGGTTTTTAGTTAATTTATAAATATCAGCAAAATAGTCGATTTTAATTTTGTATTTTTCGTTTTTCCGCCCATAAAAGATAGATATATTCTATTTTTTAGACATTTTTCTGCATCACTTTTGTCCATTAAACCGTTTTTCTTATCTTTGCCCGATGAAAACTTTGTTTATTGTATTCGTAATCGCTGTTATTTTGCTTGCATTCTACTTTATTGGATTAGCAATCAAGATTATTTTCAAAAAAAATGGAGAATTTAAACGACAATGTTCTTCATGTGACCCATACACAGGCAAACGTCAAGGTTGTTTGTGCGGCAAAGATTCAATAAATATGCCGTGCGACAAAGACAAACATCATTCTGTTTTAGAGGTTAATAAAGAATTGTTGGAGGAATTAAAATGATTGTTGCTACTCATTAGCCTTAATGTCTTTCAGATTTTCCTGTATCATTTCCGTCAAAGCCCTTATGATGTCCGCATTGTTAAGGCTCATTCCGTCAAGTGCCTCTTTAATTTCGTTGGTATCAAAGGTGTAACGTCCAAAATCGGTGGTATGCTCGTATATAAAATGTATATTTTCATTTGTTGCCGCCGTAAAAACAACTGCCGATGCTATATCTCCAAGCGGAGGTCTGTCTATATTATTGTGTTCAAACCAAAAACGCAGATCTGTTCCCTTCCCTATACTGCTTTTCATGGAAAAACCGCCGCCAGCGTTCTCTGCATTCATTTTCACAAGCGGCAATCCCAATCCTACTTTACGGGTTTTGCGACTTGTAAAGTAAGGGTCGGTAACTTTTTGCAGAGTTTCTTCGCTCATTCCGCTGCCATTATCAATAATTTCAAAAGAATAAAGATTGTTTTTCAAGCTGTCTATGACTTTAAGTTTTATTTTCGTGGAACAAACAACGGTAGAATTGGCAAGCAAATCCAAAACATGTAATGATAAATCTTTCATCTTGAATTAAATATCTGGTTTAAATATATTCTAAAGCATTTTTTGTTTTGTTTAACAAGCTGCAAAAGTATAAAAATAAAGATATTATTCATTATGATGTAAAGAAAAATTGCGTGTTTTTTTCGGTTCAATAAAATATAAGTTAAAATATCACGTTAAAATAACCTAAGAATTTTTTAACTTTTATGAATGATTTATTAAAGAAGGTTCGTAAAATAGAGATTAAAACCAAGAAATTATCTCACAATATCTTCGCCGGGCAATATCATTCCGCCTTTAAAGGAAAAGGAATGGCGTTCAGTGAAGTTAGGGAATATAACTATGGTGACGAAATTCGCTCTATTGACTGGAATGTTACGGCAAGATTTAATCATCCGTACGTAAAAATATTTGAAGAAGAGAGAGAAATGACCGTTGTTCTCATTATAGATATAAGCGGTTCTACCTTTTTTGGTACAAACAAAGTTTTGAAAAGTGAAATAATAACCGAGATTGCGGCTGTGCTTTCTTTCTCCGCTATTGCAAACAACGATAAGGTTGGAGTTATTTTCTTTTCTGACAAGGTAGAAAAGTACATTCCTCCCAAAAAAGGATCGGCTCATATATTAAGGATAATAAGAGAACTGCTTATGTATTCAGATATAAATGCAACAGAACAGTCAGAAATACAGAAAGGAACATCTTTTTCAGAACCATTAAAATACTTTTCTTCCGTGATAAAAAAACGTGCAACATGCTTTTTTATCACTGACAGTTTTGGAAAATTTGACGATTCCTCTTTGAGAATAACGGCAAGAAAGCACGATTTATCGGTAATAACAGTGAGAGATAAGAGAGAATATACTTTACCAAAGATAGGTTTAATGCAACTTAAAGACGCTGAAAGCGACAAAACTCTTTGGATTGACACAAACAACAGCAAACAAATGAAAGCATTTGCCGAATTTCGCCGCAAACAGGACGAAGAAACAGAAATGCAACTGAAACGTTTAGGAATAGATAACGTTACTTTGCAGACAAATGATGACTATATTAAATCGTTAATGAAATTGTTTTCAAGTAAAAATTAAGATGAACAAAAAAGTAATAACATTATTTTGCAACATAATTATCTTGACTTCCTGCTTCAATACTCTTTATTCGCAGGAAAGAATAAAAGTGCAAATTGATACAAACAAAGTATATATTGGAGGCAGAATTGCTCTTTCTTTCCGAATTCCAGCAAGATGTGAAGTCATAAATCCAAAAGAAATCAAAACAGATACTTTGGAATTACTGTCAATAAGTAACAATATAATAGAAGAAAAAGGTAAAAAGTTTGCTCAATTCCGTGCAATTTTCACATCGTTTATGGAGGGAACACATTACATACCTCAACTTATAATAACAGATTTGGATACCTCCACAGGAAAAGAAACCAAATATATAACAGACAGTATAGCATTTTCCGTCATAAACTTTCCTGTTGATACAACAAAAATAGAGACAAAAGACATCAAACCTATTATTAAAGAGAGTTTTAACATCAGAGAAATATTGCCGATTATTTGGATAACGCTTGCTGTTTTAGCAGTGATTATCGGTCTGTTTTTACTTATTCGCTATTTCAAAAAAGGACATAAACCAAACATTCGTCAATACATTGCTCCAATTAAATCCGAACCTGCCGATGTAAAAGCCCTGAAAGCTCTTGATTATCTACGTCAAAAACATTTGCCTGAACAGGGACAAAAGAAGCAATATTACTCCGAAATGACTGATATTCTTAGGAACTTTCTCATGGAAGCTTTCGGTATTTATGCTCTTGAAATGACAAGTTCAGAGATAATTTTTACCCTTCAACAACAAATTTCTCAAATAAATGGAGAAGAAAATTTAGCAAGATTGCGTTACATACTCTCTTATGCCGACTTGGTTAAGTTTGCAAAATTTAACACAGATACTAACATTGACGAAAAAAGTATAGAGATGAGCCGTACATTTATAGTAAAAGCATCTGAAATAAACAATGATTTAAAAGACAGAAAGGAGGAAACTGAAAATGTTTAACAGTTTTTCATTCAATAATCCTCAATACTTATGGTTACTTTTATCCATACCTCTATTAATATTATGGTATATTTTCTTCAACAAAAAACGCAAAACACCGGTAACTTATTCCCAAATTGAAGCCTTCGGCAGCAGTAAATCATGGCGTATTAAACTGAGAAACTTACCCGATTTGTTAAGACTTCTCATCATCATTCTACTGATTTTAGCTATTGCACGTCCCCAGTCTTATTGGAGTTATTCCGAAAGTGACAAGGAAGGAATAGACATTATACTCGCAATGGACATATCTTCGTCAATGCTTGCAGAGGACTTTAAACCAAACAGGTTGGAAGCTGCAAAAGCTGTAGCAAAGGATTTTGTTGAAAAAAGGACAGATGACAACATCGGAATTGTCGCCTTTTCAGGTGAAAGTTACACACAATGCCCGCCAACTCTTGACCATTCGGTAGTAAAAGAGTTATTATCAAAATTAAATACTGGTCAAATCAATGATGGAACTGCCATTGGAGATGGTCTCGCAACGGCAATTAATCGTATAAAAGACAGCAAAACTAAAAGCAAAGTCGTTATCTTATTAACTGACGGTATGAACAATCTCGGTTCAATAGACCCTTTAATGGCAGCAGAAATCGCTAAAAAGTTTAACATTCGTGTCTATACTATCGGCGTAGGTAACAACTCTTTAGCACCTTTTCCCTACGAAACACCTTTCGGAAGGCAATATCAATACGTAGAAGTGAGAATAGACGAAAAACTTCTAACGGAAATGGCTCATGAAACAGGTGGAAAATACTTCCGTTCCACTAACAAAGCGTCTCTGAAAACAATATTTTCCGACATTGATAAAATGGAAAAATCGGTAGTAGATACGCAAGTTTTTCAACAAAAAACGGAGTTAGGCTTGTTCATAATTCTGATAATTCTCGTTCTTTTCGTTGTTGAAGAATTATTAAGAAAAACACTTTTCAACACAAAACCATAATGAAAACAATCATAAAACAGCAATTTCTTATTTCAAATATCTGTATTTTTTGCTCAAAATATAAGGATTTTTTGCTTAGAATCAGTGTATTTTTTGTCAAATTTATAGAGTTTGAAAATCAATACTTTATACTTTGTAAAAAAAAGTACCGTACTTTTAAATCAAAAGTACCGTACTTTATGGCAAAAAGTTCCGTACTTTTAAATCAAAAGTACCGTACTTTTAAATCAGAAGTTTTTAACAATAAAATTAAAAATCAACATTACACATTTTATATTACGTGCAACTAAAAAATTTTAACCGATTATGAGATTTGAAAATCCTGAATATTTTTATTTGTTGTTCGCCTTAATTCTTTTTGTAGCCTTGCAATGGCTATACATTTGGCGAAAAAAACAAGCCTTAATCGCCTTTTCCGATAAGCAAACTATTGACAAAATCATTCCACAACTCTCTATTGGAAAACAAAATTTCAAGTTTATTTTGTGGTGTCTTGCTTATATTTTCTTGGTTTTTGCCCTCTGTCGCCCGCAAATCGGGACAAGTGTAGCAAAAAAAACACGAAAAGGTGCTGATATTATGGTATGTTTGGATATATCTAACTCTATGTTTGCTGAGGATATTAAGCCAAATCGATTGATAAGAGCAAAGCAATCCATATCAAATTTGGTATCTCAAATGGAAACAGATAAGATAGGTTTAGTGATTTTTGCAGGAAGTTCTTATGTACAATTACCTTTAACATCAGACTATGGTACGGCAAAGACTTTCATAGATATTGTAAATCCGTCAATGATTTCCAATCAAGGAACGGCAATAGGTGAGGCTATTGAAACAGCAGTTGCGACTTTGGAAAAAGAAAAAGGACATAAAGCCCGCACGATAATCGTGATTTCAGATGGAGAAGATAACGAAACCGGTGCGGTTGATGCAGCAAAAGAAGCAAAAAAGAAAGGCATAACTGTTAATACAATCGGACTTGGCAGTAAGGAAGGCGTGCCCATTCCTGTTAAAAAATTTGGAAATCGTAATGATTATAAGAGGGATAAATTTGGAGAAGTCGTTATGACCAAACTCAATGAAAGCATACTTAAAGATGTTGCAAAGGCAGGAGGCGGTTTATATGTTCGGGCTAATAATTCGTCAATCGGGATAGATGATATACTTTCTTCTGTGAATAAGATGGAAAAGAATGAGTATGAGGCTTATGCTTATAACGATTATGATGACCGTTTTGCTCCGTTTCTGGCAATTTCTCTCCTGCTGCTTATTGCAGAATTGCTAATTTTTGAACGTAAAAACAAGTATATTAACAAACAATTTTTCTTTAATGAGGATTAAAATATGAGTAAAATGAATGTAAAAAATTTGAAAAACACGATTGTGAATCGTTATTTTAACATTATGTTACTGCCTGTAATGATATTGATTTCTGTCATTTTTTTCACTTCATGTGATAAGAAAAAGAACGCACAACGGGAGGCTAACAAATTTTATCAAAAGAAAGATTATTCAAATGCGGAAGCAAATTATCGCAAAGTATTGACAATGGATTCGGTTTACAGTAATACTTTGTTTAATTTAGGAAACACTCACTACCGAATGAACGACACAAACAAAGATGATATAGCCAATTCTTACTGGCAAAAATCTTATGATTCGTTTGAAGAAAAGGACTCTTTGCAAAAAATGTGGGCAATTTATAATCAGGGAAACGTGAAGTTTCGCAAAGCAACTCAGCATCTTGACTCCCTGTCTTCAGCAGATTTGACTGATGAAGCACGAGAAAAAATGATATTTTCTTCTATAAATTATGAACAGTTAAGAGAAGCAGCGAATGATTATAAGGCGGTTTTGCGTAAATTTTCTGACGATACTGCAGCAAGATATAACCTTTCTCTTATCAATTATTTGCTTTCCAAACAACCAAAAGACAAAAATCAAAAACAAAATCAGCAACAACAGCAGCAAAATCAACAAAACCAACAACAAAATCAGCAAAATCAAAAACAGAATCAACAACAACAGCAGCAGAATCAGCAAAACCAACAGCAGAATCAGCAACAGCCTTCGTCACAACAACGGCAAAAAAAAGATAAAGAAGAAGTAAATAGAATGCTTGAAGCCTTAAAAAACAATGAAAAAAATACTCTTTTGAAAATAAAAAAGAATGAAAAGCAGAAAGCAGAGCAATACAAATCTGAAAAAGACTGGTAAATTGCTTTATATATCACTATTTTTTATGTTTTTCTTTTTTCTTTTTTTGCAGCAGGAAAGAGAATATTATTAAGAATTAAGCGATAACCAGGACTTGTTGGATATAATTCAAGATCAGTTTTAGGGTCTCCAACAAAATGTTGATAGTCTTCCGGATCATGACCTCCGAGAAAAGTCCATGTTCCCTTTCCATATTCACCATGAATATACCGAGCTTCATCAATGGATTTGTTTTCTCCGAGTATAAGAACTGCAGACTTTATATACTTTTTGTTGAAAGCCGTTGTTTGCCCCATAAAACCTTTTATTATTTTAGTATGACATTGAGTTAACATTGTAGGTATCCAATCCCATTTTGCAGAGAAATCAAAGAGAACAAAAAGGTCATTTTTCTCATTAACTAACTTAGCTCTTGAGTGAGTTACGTCTATATCTGATATAGCATACTGATACGGATTTGTTACAATATGAAAATTACGAAAAGCAAAACATTTATCAAAATCAAGTCGTTGTTGAGCATTTGCATCCATAGGATCTCCATCAAAAGGTGTATCACAAATGTCTATTCCTTCTGCAGCAAGGGCAATATCAAAACTGTCAGGTGCGGAACACATTGCAAACATAAAGCCTCCACCTGCAACAAAATCACGTATCTGTTTTACAACTGCTAATTTTAAGAGCGAAACTTTATTGAATCCTAACTTATGAGCAAGGGTTTCCTGTGTTATAACGTCATCAATATACCATTTTTGATTGTGGTAATTAGCCCAAAACTTTCCATATTGCCCAGTAAAATCTTCATGATGTAAATGTAACCAATCATACATTGGTAAAACTCCACTCAAAACTTCCTCATCATAAACCACATCATAAGGTATCTCCGCATAAGTCAGCACAAGCGTAACTGCATCATCCCAAGGTAATTTACTTTTGGGTGAATAAACAGCTATTTTAGGCGCTTTTTGTAACTTAACTACATCCATATTTATTTCAGGATCGGCGATTTGAGAGTAAATATTTTCCTTTTGCACATCAGCAACAAGTTCATAACTTACGCTTCTCAATTTGCAAAACTTCTCAAGAGCAGAATTGTGAGAAAAAATAAAACTGCCGCCATGATAATTCAACAACCAATCAACTTCTATATTATTTTGTAAAGCAGCATAAGCGACACCGTAAGCTTTCAAATGATTTT
The DNA here is from genome assembly GCA_031272245.1 of Bacteroidales bacterium. GTDB lineage: Bacteria > Bacteroidota > Bacteroidia > Bacteroidales > P3 > JAISGN01. The sequence continues at coordinate 37,191 of JAISUE010000037.1, read as the reverse complement.
TCTGGGTTTCATCCATTGGAATCATAATATATAATGCTCTACTTTGCAATGTAATAAACGATAATACTATAAATATAAGAAATTTATTTTTCATAACAATAATTTATTTAGATTTTTTATTGCTTAAAAAAAACCTTGCTCTTTTATAAATTCAAAATAACTTTGTCCAAAAGATAAAGAATCTTCCTTTTTATAACGACAATTTGTAAATACCTGAGCCAAATTTTCCTGTTTATTTTCCTCAACATAGTTGTTTGATTGTGGTAAATTTTCAAAATCAGAATATATTTTTTCTATGTCATTATCCGAATAATCGTGATATTCTTCATTATGTATAACTGCTTCCACCGGTAAACGTTCAGTTAAAGGAGGATTTTCGGCTGGATAACCAAGCGTTATAGTAGTTATTGGAACTACACCTTTTGGTAATTTCAAAAATTCTGCAATTTGTTTAGCCATATATGTAACAGTTCCAAGATAACAAATGCCTATTCCATAACTTTCTGCAGCTACACACATTGCCTGAGAAGCTATTGTTGCATCAATAGTTCCAATATTAAACCATAAAAAATTTAAATAAGAAGGTTCGGCATTTCTCAAACGACACCACTTTTCAAAACGATTGACATCAACACATACAGTTAAAACCACCGAAGCCTGTGTTACCATTGGTTGGTTAAAGTGAAATTTTGCAAGTTCTCTTTTTTTTGTCTCGTCTTTGGTAACAATAATACTGTAAATCTGCATATTTCCACAATTTGAAGCTCTAACCCCAGCTTCAAGAATAGTATTTAATATTTCATCACTTATTATTTTGTTACTATATTGCCTTATAGTTCTGCGTTCAAGCAGTATTTTCTTTATATTTTCCTGCATAATCAATTTTTATTTTCAAAGAACAAAAATACTAAAAATCGCATTTTGCTTTTAAAAAATCTAATTTTTTAATGATAAAATCAAGTTTTTTTTCTACAAATTGCTATTAAAAATATGAAAAGTATATATCTTTTTCTTTTTTTCTAACCTTTTTAGTAAATAAAATAAAGATTTCATATTTTTGCATTCTAATTTTAATAAGATAAAATGAAAAAAATTTATATTTTTTGCTTGATTTTGTTAGTCATTATATCTAACTTATCTTTGGCTCAAACAAAGTTTCAATTTGATTTTTCAACATTAAAAAGTGATGTCATAAGTATAGATAATAGAGATTTTTTGTTATTAAGTGACAAAACATTACCTTACACATCTGAAATAAGCGGTCAGCCACAAATACCTTGTTATAATAAAATTATTTATTTGAATTTGGATAGCAAAATAAATATTCATTACACAGTTACTAATATTACAATAGAAACTTTAGCTACTAATCTAAAACTTTTTCCCAAACAACCTGATTTAATGAAAAATAAGACAAAACAAGATTTTGTTTTTGACGAACAATACTATACACTTGGAATTGGTAACGATACTTCTGCTGTTAGAATCAAAGAATTAGGTATTAAAAAAGATAAAAGACTTGTGCTTATTCAAGTTTTTCCTGCAGCATATCTGCCTGTAGAAAATATATTATTACGTTATGGTACAGTGAATGTTGATATTGAAATAACCAACTCTCATAACAATATGGATAAATCAATAGCTACAACAACAAGAGAAAGAAAAATGATTATTGTTTCCCCTGAAATGTTTAGAGAAACATTACAACCATTTATTAAATGGAAAACACAAGAAGGGATAAGAATAACTGAGATTTATCCTTCCGATATTTCCGGAGCATGGAACACAACAAACATCAAACAACATTTGCAAACATTATGGAATAATCAAACTTTGCAAGAACCTTTTGCTGATTTTCTTTTGCTTTGTGGTGATAATGAACAACTGCCTGCATTTTCTATTGCTGCAGGTTCTTACGGAGCATCAACCGATGCACACATTACAGATCTGTATTATGCAGATTATACTGCAGATGCTATTGCTGATGTGTTTTATGGACGTTTTTCGGCTCAAAATACTTCTCAAATGCAAGCAATAATAGATAAAACTATCAACTATGAAAAATTTGAATTAAACGATACTTCGTATTTAAACAATATTCTTTTAGTTGCAGGCAAAGAAACCAGCGGAAATGCACAAACGCAAGGCAATGGACAAATTAATTATGCTAAATCATACCTGACAGAATTAGATACACTATTATATTATAATCCTGCCTCTGCCAATAACACTAATGCCATAATACAAAGACTTAATGCGGGAAATTCTTTTGTTAATTATACAGCACATTGCAGTAATTCCGGATGGGCAAATCCTAATATTACAAATTCAATAATAAATTCTTTAGATGCGAATGGTAAATTAGGATTTTACATAAATAATTGTTGTATCTCCGGTAAATTTGATGATAATCAATGTTTTGCCGAAACATTACTAAGGGTTTCAAATAAAGGAGCAATCGGTGTTATTTCTGCATCAAATAATACTTTCTGGGATGGAGACTATATTTTTAGCGTTGGAAATAAATCAGAAACATTATTTCCGGTTTATGACTCTTTTTCATTAGGAATGTATGATAGAATGTTTCACACTCACAATGAAACAAGAGATAATTATGCTATGACACAAGCAGAAATTATGCAAGCAGGAAATCTTGCTATTACTTTAGCTCAAAAAGATTATGCGTTATATTACAGAGAAATTTATCATTTATTTGGAGACCCTTCGTTAATTCCATACTTTGGATTGCCTGCAAAACAAGAAATAAATTTACCAAATCTTTTACCATTAGAAATTTCTTCCATCACCCTTAATGCATTACCTTATTCATACATTGCTTTAAGCATAGGAGATAGCCTTTTAACAGCTTCATTGACAGATTCAACTGGAAATGTAACACTAAATTTTAATCCTATACATCAGTCATGCTATTTACGAATAGTTGTTACCAAGCAATTCATGCGTCCTTTTATAGATTCTATTTTAATACAAAATATTAATTCTCCATATATCTCTATTTCAAATATACAATTTACAAATGAACAACAAGAACCTGTTTCAAAGTTTTTATCAAATAATATATACTCTATTTCTTTTAATTTGATAAATTATGGACAACAAACAGCTAACAATACTAAGGTTTCTTTATTACAAAATCAAGGATTCTCTATTGTATCTTCCGAATATTTAGCCGGTAATATAGCTAATTTGCAAACAGTTGTAGCAAATAATGTGTTAAGTTTTCATCTTAACGATGCAATAGAAAACAATCACATTATAGAACTTCCAATTAAAATAATCGCAACAGATTTTGAGACAGAATATACTTTAAAAATACGTGTGGCAGCTCCTAAATTTGAAATTACAAACCTTATTTTAAATTTATATGCTAATGATCCTTACATTGCTTTTGATGTTTTAAACGATGGTGAAACAGAAAATAACACAGGAAGTGTAAGTATACAAAAGATAAATACAGATGTTGCAACTCTAACAGAAACAAATATAAAATCATTATCAGTTCTTAATCCAAATCAAACACAACATTTCTCATACTCAATAGCACTTTCCGATAATCTTAACAATAATTCAATTTTATCTTTTACAATTAAAGTAGAAGCAATGCCGTATTGTATAATAAAGAATTTTGAAGATATTTTGTTGCAAAGAAACGTTGAAGATTTTGAAACAGGTGATTTTTCATGTTATTCTTGGCAACACGCAAACACTTCGTGGATTATTGATACTACAACAAAACATAATGGATTATTTTCCACTCGTTCCGGTAGTATAAGTCATAATGGAACTTCTACATTATTGCTTGACTATGAATCAATATGTACAGACTCCATATCTTTTTTCATACAAACATCTACAGAATTAAATTATGACAAATTTCATTTTTACATTGATGGAATAGAAAAACTTTATTTATCCGGCGAAAATAGTTGGAAATATTATGCGTTTCCTGTTTCTGAAGGAAAACATATTTATAAATGGGAATACGTTAAAGATTATTCTATATCAGAAGGTTTAGATGCTGTATGGATTGATGACGTTAAACTACCATTAACCAGAAAAATAGTTGGTTTAAATGAAACAACAATGTCAACAAAAGCAATAAAAATATTTCCAAATCCGGCTTCTGACAGATTGAACATAACAAATCTTTCAAACAAATCTACAATTACAATTCTGAATATGAACGGAAAGATACTATACAAACGTGAAATATTTGGACAGAATAATGCTTTAATAGATTTAGATATGTTTTCTTCAGGTTATTATATGATTTGTATACATACAGATGAAAGTTTAACAACACAAAAATTTGTTATAATAAAATAAAATGGCAGAAGATATTAAAGATTTTAATTCTTATGTTATCAAAACTCTTAACGATTCTTTTCCTAATCTAAAAGAACGACAAACAATATTTCAAATTAGAGAAAAAAAAATTGATAAATTACAAACAAAAAATCTTTTAGTAGAACAAAATAACACAAGCTATAGTTTTCTAATTTTTACTCTATTGTTTTTGATTTTGGGTTTATTATTTAAACAAAAATTAAGTGGATTTAGCCTAATGCTTAAAAGTTGTTTTAATGCAAAAACTTTTGACTCTCTCCTGAAAAATGGAAGATTTATAAATAAAAGTTTGAGCATAACAGTCTTTCCTTTATATGTATGTGTTATTGCTTTAATGTGTCAAAAAGCTATTTATGTTTTCAATATAGAATTACACATATCAAATTTTTTTATTTTACTTGCAGGGATAATTGTTGTTCTCATATTTTCTTTTACAAAACTTGTATTAATGAAAATTTTTGGAATTCTTTTTAGTAATAAAAATATTGTTTCATTTTATATTTCAAATCAAATATCTTTTTTTGCACTTGATTTTACTGTTTTACTTTTACCATTATTTTGTTCTTTTTTTCTCAAAACAAATATTGCAGAAGTTGCTTTTTATATTTCTTGTGGATTGTTTACTTTTTTGAGTTTAATAAGAGTAATCAGAGGGTTTAAAATCCTGATAAAAAAATCAAATTCTTTTCATTTGTATTTATTTTTGTACCTTTGCAGTGTTGAAATCGTACCTTTATTGATTGCAATTAAGGTCTTATCAACTCAAATATAAAGGGTAATAAAAAGAGTTATTTTATGGAAAAAAAAGAAATAAGTAAAATACTAATATCGCAACCTGTTCCTGCGGATTTAGAAAAGTCACAGTATAAAGTTTTAATTGATAAATATAAGGTGGAACTTACCTTTGAAAAATTCTTTAATGTAGTTGGAGTATCCAATAAAGAATTTAGAGCCAAAAGAATTTCACTTTTGGATTATACTGCTGTCATTATTACAAGCAAACTTGCCGTAGATAACTATTTTCGTATAGCAAAAGAATTGAGAATAAAGATTCCTGAAACAATGAAGTATTTTTGCATTACAGAAACAATAGCAAACTATTTACAAAACTATATTCAATACAGAAAACGTAAAGTATTTTTTGGAAAAATTACATTCAAAGACTTACAGGAAGTTATTGCTAAACATAAAGATGAAAAATATATATTTCCTTGTGCTGAAGATGCATCAGCAGAAAACTTTCAAATGCTTGACAAAGCAAAAATAAATTATAAAAAAGCAGTAATGTTTCGTTCAGAACCAAAAGATTTAAAACATATAAACATTCAAAATTTTGACATGGTTGCTGTTTTTTCCCCTATTGGTGCTAAAAGTTTCATACAAAGCTTCCCAACAATGAAACATAATGATATAGTTTTTGCAGCTTTCGGCTCAACAACACAACAAGCGTTGAAAAATGCAAAAATAAAAGTATTAGTTCCTGCACCAAATACAAAATATCCTTCTATGATTATGGCTATTGATAACTTTTTATCATTAAAATCTGCCGATTTCCCAAAATATCTTGAAGAATTAGAAGCTGAAGCATTAGCTATTGCCACAAAAAAGAAAGAAGAATTAGCAAAAGCAATAGCAAAAGCAAAGAGAGATGCAAAAAAAATCAAAGTAGCTCAACAAATAGAAGCAGAAAAGAAGAATAAAGAATGTAAAAAAGAAACCGTAAAACAAATAAAAACCAAAATACAACCAATACCTACTAATTCAAAACAAAAGCCAACAATATCTAAAATCAAACAATAATGTTGCGTTTTTCCAAAAACGAAAGACTTTCCAATCAAAAAATTATTGACTGTCTATTTTCCGTAAAAACAAAATTCATTGTTTTCCCATTTTCTGTGCGCTATTTATTCACAAAAGAAGAAAAAACAGGTGCTGATATTCTTATAATTGTCCCCAAAAGATTATTTAAACGAGCTGTTGATAGAAACAGAATAAAACGTCTTTTAAGAGAAAGTTACAGGCTACAAAAAGAATCTTTTTTATCTAATCTTCAACTTTCAAATGAAAGATTGCATTTTTCTATTGCTCTTATATCTAAACAGAAATTAAATTTCGCACAAACACAAAATTGTATGAAAGAAATTTTATATAGATTAACTAAACTACAATCAAATGAAAGTATTTCAAATAATCAAGAAAGTTATTAACAGATATATTTCTATCATCTTTCTTTTTTTAATTCGTTTTTATCAACTATCAATTTCACCTATTTTACCTAATTCTTGTCGTTTTACACCAACATGTTCTCAATATGCTATTGAAGCAATTAAAAAATATGGAGCTTTCAAAGGTGGTTGGTTAGCATTTCGTAGAATTTTACGCTGTAATCCTTGGGGAAAAAGTGGATATGATCCTGTTCCGTAGTAAATTTTACTGATATTTGTTTATTTATTCCTTAACCCTTTTGGGATTATTAGTAATAAAAGATGTCCAAGATGATGTTTTTTTTCTGGAAGTTTTTACATCCATTTTATCAATTACTAAATCTTTTTGAAAAGCATAACAAACCGCTACTGCTAAAGCATCTGTTGCATCCAGATATTTTGGCTTGTAGTCTATATTTATCATACGTCCAAGCATAGAAGCAACCTGTTCTTTTGACGATGCTCCATTCCCGGTTATTGATTGCTTTATTTTACGAGGCGAAAATTCTACAAAAGGTATATCTGTTGCCAAAGCAGCAGCAATACATAGCCCTTGTACTCTGCCGAGTTTTAACATTGATTGAACATTTTTGCCAAAAAATGGCGCTTCAATAGCAAGAATATCAGGCTTATATCGTTTTACTTGCGCTGTAACAAAATCAAAAATTATTTTCATTTTATAAGATAAATCATCTTTATTACTAAGTTTTAGAATATCCATTTCCAATAATTCTATTTTTTTTCCATTAAGAGTAATAAATGAATAACCTAGTACATTTGTACCCGGATCAATACCTAATATTATTTGAGATTGTCCTTTTATAAATGTTGTTTTTGCCAACACAGATGTAGATGTATTTGTATATGTCATTTTAATTTAAAATTAATTTCATCTTTTTAATTGTAAGTCATTTTTTAATAGCTATTCGGATGAGCAAAAATAATATTTTTTACAAGAGAGGTAACGTTGCAAAAAAAAATTTTCATATCGTTAATTATAATCATTATGTAAAGTAATAAAAGTAAAGTTTTCAATTATAAAAACAATGATTTAATGGAATAAATCGCTATTATAAATTATAAAAATACTATATTTTTAGCTTATAATCAGTTTTTTTCAAAATAGAATATTATTATGATAAAAACTTTTCAGATGTTTTACTGTATTTCATAGTTATAGAAACGAAATGTTATTCATATCCAAAAGTAATTGCAAAAAATAAATTCATTTATTAGATTTTTTTTTTACTTTCGCAGTCATTAAATTAATTAATATCAAATTAAAAACAATAAAAATTATGTTTAAAAATCACCCAAAAGGTTTAATACCTGCGGCTCTTTCAAACATGGGAGAACGTTTTGGTTATTACATTATGAACGCTGTCTTGGTCTTGTTTTTATGTTCCAAGTTCGGTTTGAGCGAAGAAAGCAGTACGCTTATTTATTCCTTCTTTTATGCTGGAATTTATGTTCTTTCGTTAGTTGGAGGTTTGATTGCCGACAAATTGAGAAACTACAAAGGCACAATCACATCAGGTTTGATTGTTATGGCAGTTGGTTACGTTATGCTATCCATTCCTATTCTTTCAACTTCTGAAACAATAGGCTGGTTGTTACCATTGACTTGCGTTGCATTGTTCTTCATTGCTTTCGGTAATGGTTTGTTCAAGGGAAATTTGCAGGCGATTGTCGGGCAAATGTATGACGACCCCAAATATGAAAAATACAGAGATTCGGGTTTCCAAATCTTTTATGTATTTATAAATATAGGCGGTTTGATTGCTCCTTTTGTTGCTCCTCTTTTGAGAAGTTGGTGGTTGAATTCAAATGGTTTGACTTACGATGCAAGTTTGCCTGCTTTGTGTCATCAATACATAAATGACGGTGCAAATATGGCTGCCGCACAACTGACAAATTTGAATGAGTTAATGACAAAAGTAGGCGGAAATATCAGTGATTTATCAGCGTCCTGCAGTCAATATCTTGAAGTTTTCAATACAGGAGTGCATTATTCCTTTATTGCATCGGTTGCCGCAATGGCAATATCTTTGACAATATTTCTTGCTACTAAAAAAATACTTCCTAATCCTGTGAAGAAAAGTGCAGAAATTGTTAATTATACTGCTGAAGAAAAGGCTCAAATGGCGAAAGAAATCAAACAAAGAATATATGCGTTGTTTGCAGTTTTGGGCATTGCAGTTATGTTTTGGTGGTCTTTTCACCAAAACGGAACATCGTTATCTTTATTTGCAAGAGACTTTGTTGTAACTAAATCTATCGCACCTGAAATTTGGCAGGCAGTTAATCCGTTCTTTGTAATTGCTCTTACGCCTATAATTATGTGGTTTTTTGGAGCATTAGGCAAAAGAGGAAAGCAGATTTCCACACCAAGAAAGATTGCCATCGGTATGGGAATAGCAGGTATTGCCTATTTGTTCTTAATGATTGTTTCTTCTATGAACGGATTCCCTTCTGCAACAGAGTTTAGAGGAATGGACGCAATGACAAGTGAAGGATTAAAACTCGGACCTTGGGTTTTGATAGTAATGTATTTCTTTATGACGGTTGCGGAATTGTTTATTTCACCTTTGGGATTGTCGTTTGTTTCCAAAGTTGCACCGAAACATTTGCAGGGTTTGTGTCAGGGATTGTGGCTTGCAGCAACAGCATTAGGTAATTTGTTGTTGTGGATAGGACCTTTGATGTATAACAAATGGGCTATATGGGAATGCTGGTTAGTCTTTGCTATCGTTTGTGTAATCTCAATGGGAGTCATGCTCGCAATGGTTAAATGGTTGGAAAGAGTAACAGGCGATAAAAAGCCTGCTGAAATTACAGAATAACAAATTAAAAATATGTAGATAAGGGGTGAATAATTAAAAAGTTCACCCCTATTTTATAATAAATAATAACAAATAGGTAATATGGAATTCAAATTGAAACCAAATGAAGAATACATTACTCTTATTCAACTTTTGAAAGCTGTAAATATAGCATCAAGCGGCTCTCAGGCTCAAATGATGGTTGTAAATGGAGAAGTAAAACTCAATGATATAGTGGAATATCGCAAGCGAGCAAAAATAAGACACGGGGATACAGTATCTGTATTTGATAAAACAATAAAAATAGAATAGATTGCTAATATAGATATTTTTTATATCTTTGCTCTTCCAACGTATAACACTTAATGTGTATGAACAAAAGTTTATTTTATTTTATATTTATGATTGCTTTTTGCACCATATCTTTATTTTCTCAAACAGAAAAACTTAATGCTCAAGATTATTACGAACAAGCTGAAAGTTTTTTTTCTCAAGGAAACTATGAAAAAGCCATTGAAATAAGCAAAAAAGCCTTATTAAAAGATTCAAAATTGTATGAAGTTCGTTTATTACTTGCTAAATCTTATATGAAAAAAGGTTTATTAGCCTCTGCAGAAAAAGCATGTAATACTTTAATTTCACAGCAAAAAGATAACGCTGAAGCATATTTTATACTTGGTGAAATATACATTCAACAAAAAAAATTTGATAACGCTATAGAAACATATCTAAAATCCATCAAACATAATAACGAAAATGCTCTTGCCTATTATGGTTTAGCTACTGCATATTACGAAAAACATGACAGATATTGTGATAATGACGCTATAAATGCCTACAACAAAGCAATAGAGTTAGAACCAAACATGTGGGAAGCATATTTAGGATTAGGAAATCTTTATAAATTTAGACAAAATTTTGACAAAGCTGAAGAATGTTATGAAAATTTGGTAGATATAAAAAAAGATTATATTGATGGATATTTATTGCTTGGAGATGTTTATCGCAGACAACAAGATTATTCTGTAGCTATTTCAACATTTAATAAAATATTCAATTTTGAAAAAGACAGAGCTGAAGCTCTATTAAACATTGGTTTATGCTATAAAGATGAAAACAATCTTGAACAAGCTATGGATTATTTTACGAAAGCGTTGGAAAAAAAACCGCAATATGCAGAAGCTTATTTTAATATGGGATATATTTATGCAAGAAAAGGTAATTATGATATGGCAATAAAATATTATGAAGATGCAACAACAATAAAAAAAGATTATGCTGATGCTTATTATAATCTTGGAAATGCGTACAATATGAAAGGTATGCATCAAAAAAAAATTGCAGCATATAAAAAAGCAGCTCGCAACGGTTCAATACTTGCACAACAATGGTTGAAAAAAAATAATATGAATTGGGATCAATAACTTTGAAATTAAGTAACGAATTGAAACAATGATAGAAATCAAATGTGTAAATACAAATTCCATTGTCCTTATTAACGAAGGAGAAAACCTTTTTGAAGTTCTTAAAAGTTGTGGAATAAAAAATGAGGATAAAAAAATACTCGGTGCATACGTAAATAACAAGGTGCAAAATATGTATTACAAAGTTTATACATCTAAAAGAGTAGAATTTATCACAATGGATAATCCCAATGGAAGACGAATGTATGCTTTAAGTCTAATGTTTTTATTGTATAAAGCTGTAAGGGAATGTTTTCCTAATGGAGAACTTCGCATTCTTCATTCATTATCTGAAGGTTATTATGCAGAAATTAACAATATTGACATAGATAAAGATAATGTTATTCCATCTTTAAAACTTAAAATGACTGAAATTGTCAAATCTGATATTCCTTTTGAACGTACAATTATTGAAGCAGATAAAGCTGCTGCTCTATTTGAAAAAGCAGGTATTGATGAAAAAACTGAATTGATTAGAGGTAGAGGAAGATTATTTACTAAAATGGACTATTTAGACGGGATGTTAAATACTTTTTTCTTTGAATTAGTTCCTTCTACTTCATATTTAAAAGCATTTGATTTAAGATTGTTTCATAAAGGCTTTATACTTGTAATGCCTTCTCAAAATAAAGTTAGAACAAAAGCTAATAGCAAACTGTTTTCTGTATTTCAAGAACATAAACATTGGATTGAAATTTTAAATACTCCGTATGTAAGCGACCTTAACAGACTTATTGATACAGGAAAACAAAAGGAAATAATAATGGTATCGGAAGCTTTACATGAAAAAAAATATGCGGAAATAGCTGATGATATATTTATTCGTCGCAATGACGTAAAAATTGTTCTACTTGCTGGACCTTCGTCTAGTGGAAAAACTACAAGTTGTAAACGATTAGCTACACAACTTGCTGTTTTAGGCTTTTCTCCCCTACAAATATCATTGGATGATTATTTTGTAAATAGAGAATTTACTCCAAAAGATTCTGATGGCAATATGGATTTTGAAGCATTGAATGCTTTAGATCTTGAATATTTTAATTTTCAAATGCAATCTCTTCTGAAAGGAGAAAAAATAGAACTTCCAAAATTTAATTTTTTTACAGGGGAAAGAGAACAAAGTGGAAAACTGTTAAGTATGAAATCAAACTCTATACTCATTGTTGAAGGCATACATGCTTTAAATCCTGTATTAAGTCAAAAAATTGCACGTAAAAACAAATATCATATCTTTGTATCTGCTTTAACGCAAGTAGCCATTGATAGACATAATCTTATAAATACCAGTGATAATAGGTTATTAAGACGTATTTTAAGAGATAATCAATTTAGAGGTTATAATGCAGAAGCAACTATTTCACGTTGGCAAAGTGTAAGAGAAGGCGAAGAAAAACATATTTTTCCATATCAAGAAAACGCAGACAGCATATTTAACAGTTCATTACTTTATGAAATTAATGTTATGAAAAAGGTTATAGAACCTTTACTTGCAGAAGTTCCGGAAGTATCATCGGCTTATGCTGAAGCACGAAGATTAAGAAATTTTTTATCTTTATTCAAATCAATAGATAATGCAGATATTGTTCCACAAAATTCAGTTATGAGAGAATTTTTAGGTGGTAGCAGTTTTGATTATTAGATATATCTTTATTCTAAATAAATATCTATCAAACCTTCCGGTGCAGAAATAAGTATTTTTTTTTGTTCTCTATCCACGTTTTTTATTATTTGGTCAATAATTGGTATTAAAACCTCTTTACCATTATGATTAATGCAAAAAAGAGCTTGAGGAGAATTGTCTATTATTTCGGTTATATTTCCTACATTTCCAAACTTCGTATCCTCAACATCAAAACCTATTACCTCATGATAATAAAATTTAGTTCCATCTAATTTTGGAAGAAGCTCCAAAGGCAAATATAAATCTTTCCCAATTAGTCCTTCAGAATCTTCAACAGTTGTATCCTTAAAACGAAAAACAGCTTTATTGTTGTTAATCCTTATATTTGCAATCTGATACATTACAAGCTTATTACCTATTTCTACAAACACACCATCAAGCTCTGCATATTCCAAAGGATTATCTACATCAAAAAAAGCAACAAGTTCACCTTTATAACTAAAAGGTTTTATTATTTTTCCCAAATAAAAGCAATCTGTTTTTTCCATATCTGTTTTTTTTATTTACCTGCTCATTTTTTCTCTTTTTAAAAGATAAGGGATAATGATACGGTCAAAATTTGGAGGTAAATCTCCTGTTATATTACTTACCGAAGCTGAAACAAAATCTATTTTTGCTCTTTCGCATGCTTGTTTTATTGCGGCAATTTTCGTTTCTGTAGTTTTATTGTATGTTTCTTTAACTTGTGACGGACGTAACTTTATTTGTTCCTTTGTTTCCAAATCTATAAATCGGAAAGGACGTTCCGCATAATCAAAATCTATTTCTCTTTTTTTATCAACGGTATGAAAAAGTATCACTTCATGCTTACAATGTCTTAAATGTCTTAAAGAATCAATCAGATTTTCATCTTGTTGTAAAGACGAAAATAAATCAGTAAAAATAACAACCAATGAACGGCGATGTAATTTTTCTGCAAGCAAATGTAAAATGTCATCAATCTTTGTTTGCTTTTCTTGCGGAGATTTCCGTCTTAATATTTGTTCTAATAGAGTAAATAAATATTGCTTATGAGCAAAACCGGACTTGGTATCACTCATTTGTTCTATTTCATTTGAAATAAATGTTACACCAAAAGCATCTCGTTGCCTGTACAATAATGTTATAAGTACAGATGCAGCATAAAGAGCAAAAGTTATTTTATTAGGTTTGTCTAATGATTGTTGATTTGTAAAAGGAAAAAACATTGAAGAAGATGTATCAACAACTAACTGACAGCGAAGATTTGTTTCTTCTTCATATTTTTTTACAAAAAGTTTATCTGTTCTTCCATAAAGTTTCCAATCAATATGCCTCGTTGACTCACCCTGATTATAAAGACGATGCTCTGCAAATTCAACAGAAAATCCATGAAAAGGACTTCTATGAAGACCTGTTATAAAGCCTTCAACAACCTTGTTAGCAATAAATTCAAGTGAATTGTATTCAAACATAATAACATTAAAAACAAAACCTTTTAGTAAGTCTGCTTTTATAAGTGTCTTTCAATCGTATCCGTAAATACTTTTTTTGGTTGAGCACCAACAAGTTTATCCACTAATATACCTCCTTTTATAAAGATAACTGTTGGTATGTTTCTTATACCAAATTTAGAGGTTATTTCATTATTAGTATCAACATCAACTTTTCCAACTACAACTTTATTTTCATATTCTGTTGCAAGTTCATCTATTATTGGCGCTATTTGACGACAAGGACCACACCATTGTGCCCAAAAGTCCAAAACAACTAATTTTTCCGTATTAACTACTTCATTATAAGTAGCATCTGTTACTGCTAAAGCCATATTATTTTGTTTTTATATTTTGAATTATTGTTAATTAAGACCGCAAAGGTAAAAAAAATGTAAAATATGATGCTTAAAAGTAAAAATTCATAACTATATTTTAGTTATTTTTTACTTTATAATGCAGTATAATTATTATAACATTATTTTTTCTTCATTTTGTAAGACAAAAATCAATATTTTCATAATAAAACATAGCAATTCTTTGAATAAAAATCAAATTTTTTATGAATGTAAGTTTACAAAGTATAACTTTATAAATATATTCTCTACATATTGTAGTATATGACAAAGAATACAATACAGAAATTTTACAGTAAATTATCTATTGCATTTATTATATTTATTAAATTTTCTTACTTTTGTAACTATAATTATACGGTTAAAACTATGAGACAATACCTTGATTTATTAAATTATGTGCTTGAAAATGGCTCATATAAGGAAGACAGAACAGGTATCGGGACTAAATCCATATTCGGTTACCAAATGCGATTTGACCTTTCCAAAGGATTTCCTCTTCTTACTACAAAAAAACTGCATACACGTTCCATTTTTTATGAATTGCTTTGGTTCTTAAAGGGTGATACAAATGTAAAATATTTACAACAACATAAAGTTTCAATTTGGGACGAATGGGCAGAAAAGAAAACCGGTGATTTAGGTCCAATATATGGCAAACAATGGCGAAAATGGGAAGGAAAAAACGGACAAATTATAGATCAAATAAGTGAGGTTATAGACCAAATTAAAACTAAACCTGATTCTCGCCGATTAATTGTATGCAGTTGGAATGTTGCTGAAATTCCTTTAATGGCATTGCCTCCATGCCATACATTATTTCAATTCTATGTATTGAATGGTAAGTTATCCTGTCAGTTATATCAACGTTCAGCAGATATATTTTTAGGCGTTCCTTTTAACATTGCGTCTTATGCGTTATTAACTGAAATGATAGCACAGGTTTGTGATTTAAAGGTTGGTGATTTTATACATACTTTTGGAGATGCCCATCTGTATTGCAATCACTTTGAACAGGCAAAACTGCAACTCTCCCGCGAACCTTTTCCTTTACCAAAACTTCGTCTGAACCCTACTGTTAAAAATATCTTTGACTTTCAATATGAGGACATTGAGATTTTGAACTACAATTCACATCCTAAAATACAAGCTGAAGTAGCCGTTTAATTTTGAATATCACACAAAGTAATGAAAAACTTTAACATAATCGTAGCCATTGATAACAAGGGAGGAATAGGAAAAAATGGTAATCTGTTATGGCATATTAGTGAAGATTTACGTTATTTCAAAAAAATAACCAATGGTTGCACTGTTATCATGGGAAGAAAAACTTGGGAAAGCCTTCCTTTTAAACCTTTGAAAAACAGACGAAATATCATAATGACTAACAATTTTGAATACAATACAAATACAAAAGCAGAAGTGATTCATTCATTAAACGAGGTATTTTCTAAAATAAATGATACAGAAACTGTATTTTGCATTGGTGGAGGAAAAATTTATGAACAATTTTTACCTTATTGTGATACCATTTATATAACAAAAGTTTTTGCAGATTTTGAGGCTGATACTTTTTTCCCAAATATATCTGAACAACATTTCTCACTTATAGAGAAAAGCCCTGTATATATTGATGATAATACAAATTTAAAATATCAATTTTGTATTTATAAACGATAAAGTATTTTTACTTTTCAAAACAATCTTAACGAATATTTTTTTACATATTTTTATTTTTTTCACTTCTTGTTATTGTTAAGGAGAGTTTGTATTTATGTTTTTTAACATTACGCAGGATTTATTACCTTTATCTATTAAGGAACTAGTTAAAATGTCCATAAAATTTTCCATACAAAAAAACAAGATTTATTCACATAATGTTATTACTTTGCTACCTGATATTATAAACGTTTTTTGATTATCTGTCCCATTTGAAAAAATTTATTACTTTCGCTGTCATTAAATAATTAAAAATAAAAAATAATATAATATGGCAACAGTTAAAGCATTCAAGGGGCTGCGTCCCCCTGTTGAGATAGCTGCAAAATTAGCGTCTCGTCCTTATGATGTACTTAATTCCGAAGAAGCACGAGTGGAAGCTCATGGCAATGAAGTTTCTTTATTACGTGTTACAAAAGCAGAAATAGATTTACCTGTAGGAACAGACGAACATTCGCAGGCAGTATATGATAAAGTTGTTGAAAACTTTAATATGTTTAAGAATAAAGGATGGTTAGTACAGGATAAAGAACCAAAACTTTATATATATGCTCAAACAATGGATGGCAGAACTCAATATGGCATTGTTGGTTGCGCCCATGTTGATGATTATTTTAACAATGTTATCAAAAAACACGAACTTACCCGTAAAGATAAGGAAGATGACAGAATGATACACGTAAATATAACGAACGCCAATGTAGAACCTGTGTTCTTTGCTTATCCTGCACATAAAGAAATAGATAAAATTGTTGCAAATATAGTTGAAAACCAAAAACCTGTATATGATTTCATCGCAAAAGAAGATGGTTTTGGACATAAGTTCTGGGTAATAGATGATAAGACAACCATTTCCCGTATAGAAGAGATATTTGAAAATGAAATTCCATCTCTTTATGTTGCTGACGGACATCATAGAACAGCTGCTGCTGCTCGTGTTGGGCAAGAAAGAAGAGATAAAAATCCTAATCACACGGGTAAAGAAGAATACAATTATTTTATGGCTGTAATCTTTCCTGACAGCCAGTTAAAAATAATTGATTACAATCGTGTCGTAAAAGACTTGAATGGATTAACCGAAGAAGCTTTTATTACAAAGCTAAATGACACTTTCAAAGTAGAAAAAATGGGGACAGATATTTACAAACCAACTCATTTACATGAATTTTCAATGTATCTTTCAGGTAATTGGTATAAATTAACGGCAAAAGAAGGTACATATAACGACAACGACCCTATAGGTGTTTTAGATGTTACTATTTTGTCTGACAATGTTCTTAATAAAGTACTGGGAATAGAAGATTTACGTACTTCAAAACGTATAGATTTTGTTGGAGGGATTCGAGGTCTTGGCGAATTAAAACGCCGTGTTGATAATGGAGAAATGAAAGTTGCATTTGCTCTTTACCCTGTTTCTTTGGAACAGTTATTCAATATAGCTGATTCCGGTAATATAATGCCTCCAAAAACTACGTGGTTTGAACCAAAGCTTCGTTCAGGTTTAGTAGTTCACGAATTAATTTAACATGTTTTAAATATTCATCATAAAAAATGCTCATTCAATTTAATGAATGAGCGTTTTTTTATCCACGTTTTTTAGTTTTATAAAATGTTTTCTGGCAATCTATGAGGGACAAAACGAAAAATACAAAACTAATTTCATCTAATTTACTGATTTTTATATTTTTATTCCTAAAAAATACTTTTAAATCACTGAAATATTCATCTGAATATTGTAATAATTTTACATGTTAAATGACAAAAAAACGATAAATATTTATGGTAAAAGAAAAACAATGCCAAAAGCCGCAATAACTATCAAAAATCTCACAAGATTATATCTATGACTTTTTTCACTGTCAAAAAGTGTTGAAACAGAAACGTGCAAGAGAATACCGACAACAAATGACAGCACAAATGGTTCATAATCAGAAACAGCAAATTCATAATTGAATATAGCACCAATCACTCCCATAATCGCAAAAATAGCAAGCATTACAAACGATTCTCCTTTGCCTTTCCCACTTTGAATAAAAGATGAAATAATAACTACGGCAACGGGAACATTATGAAGAATAATCCCTATCAATAATCCTGTATTTACAACACCATTACTCATCAAAGCAAATCCTTCAAAAAAAGCATGAAGAGAAACCCCTATGAGTACCATTACAGGCATAATATTATTCGTATGATTGTGCAAGTGACCATGTTCTGCTCCGTGAGAAACAAGTTCTAAAAGCAGTTGCACAAGAAATCCAATGAGAATAAATGCCGAACACAACATTTTATAATTTGTATTAGAGAATATATGAGGCAACATATCTACAAAACATATTGCCATAAGGAACGCTCCGCCAAAAATTGAAATATATTTTAATATATTGTTCCCAAATTTTTCAAAAACAAAATAAAACACCCCACTTAAAAGTGTAGTAACAAATAAAAAAGCAAGTGCTACAATCATAAATTTTTTCTATTACAAATATAATCTAACATTACAAAAAAATAACAAGGATGTATAAATTGACAATGTGTTACATATAATTTTACAACACAATGATTATCAAATCAGTCCTTAATATATCGAGCTTTACCTGCCACCAAATATTTGCCGAATATAATCAGCATACTGGTCGGCAGTTTTATTATCTCCTTTTTTACGAAAATGCTCTTCAAGGATAGAATAAAGTTTCACTGCTGCATTTCTTTCATCTAAACCATAAGCTTTATAGATGGCTATAAGTCGCTGCATTGTCGTATTATCAAAACGTTCAATTTCAACCAAACCGAGCAAATAACCCTCAGCAGCCATTAAATCGGGAGGTTGTTGTCGCAATTTTATATCTGCAGCAAGCGAATATGCACTATTATTTTTAAAATTGTTTTTTATCATATTGTCGCAGATGTTCAATGCCTCATTATTTTTCCCCTGCATAAGAAGAGCATGTGCTTTCAGATAATTAGTTTGGTCGCTTTTAGAATCATATTTCAAAACACCATTCAATAAAACCAAAGCAGAATCTACATTATTGGTTTGCAAATATAGTTGTGCTAAACCTAAAGCCGCAGTTTCATTTTGATTATCGTAAGCGAGAGCCTTCTGATATAACGAAATAGCAGCAGGAATGTCGTTGTTTTTCACAGCTTCTGCAGCCAAATAATCACTTTTATCTCCTCGTTTCAAAACAACACAAATTGGAATTCCATCAACTTCTACCTTGTAAACAGTATTCTTTTTTGGAGGATAAGAACCATTTTTTATTTCTTCCGGATTTATACCAGTGGTAACAAAAATTGCATAATCCCAGTCGCTTGAACCTTTTTCATAATAACGAATAAAAGTAGTTTGAAATTCTGCCGTATCTTTTCTTAAATAATATTCAACTGGTTTCACATGCCAAGCTCCAACAATAATTTTACTTCCGTCAGCCTTTTTTTCGGCATTATTTTTCACCCATTGTGTTGCTTCCTTCAGAGAATGAAAATAGTAGTCCAATTCATAATTTCCGTAAGCTTTCTTTATTCCACCTTCCAATTCGTTAAAATATACAACCTCGTAAGGATGATTACGAATACAATACGCCAAAGGATGAATGCACAAAAGAGCAAAACCCAAACCTACAGCATATTTTCCATATTTGTTCTTAATTATTTCTATCAACGAATAAAATCCAAGTGCAGCACAAACAACCATCGGAGGATACACAAACATAGAATGTCGCCATCCGCCATAAACATTAGAACCTGTTATCGCAATCCAGAATACAGGAAAAATAAAAGCAAACAATACAGCACAATGATAAAACCACTGTTTCTTATTTTTTCTGAGCAAAACAAGGTTTACAATTATACCAACAATAACCGCAGATGGAATTGTCATAAGTATGAATTTAGGAGTATAATACAATGGCAAAACATCAGACCAAATCATTTTTCCATCAAAAACTTGTCGTAAGGTTACAGCATATTTACTCATCGCAAAAAAAGCCTCTTTGGGATTTGCGACAGGTTTTTCCAAAGCATAAGGCCATGTAAAGACCATAATAATATAACTTGCGACCACTATTCCAAGAGACCACAACAAAGTTTTTCCAAAACAGTGTTTCAATTCTTTACGTTTCCACACGTAATAAACCACAGCAAAAAGACCAAAAAAAGCAATGAACAGCAATCCACCTATTCTCACACTTGATGCAAAAGCTAATGCAAGAGTCAGTTTTATAACGGTACTCCATCGTATTTTTGGCAAATCGTCTAAAAACATTAAAATATAGTAAAGACTTAAAATGGCACCCGCAGCAAAAGGTACGTCCTTTAAATTATTAAGACTGTGTCCCATAAATCGTGGAGAAAGCAACATAAGAATCATTGCCAACAAAGCAGCAACATATTTTTTATCACTACTTTCAGAATATTTACCCGCAATTTTTTTAGCGAGCAAAGCAACAAATAAAATCGCCACCCATCCACAAAAAGCGTTGATAAAATGACGCACTGCCATTATATCTTCTATTCCAAATGCCTTATAAATAATGGCTGCGAAAGTATCTGGGCTTTGTCCGTAATACGCCATATTTTTTGACAACATCACATCAGAGGCGGTTTTGTCACCATCTTTATAATACTTCATAATATCTTCCGAATGAACTGTGTGCCAAAATTCATCTCCAGAAATTGCAGCATTTTGGCTCATAACCAACATTGTCACTAATGCAATGGCAGCAAGTAATATGAATGCATATTTCCATTTTAAGTATTTCATATATTTTTTTATTTAAGGTTTGTTTTTACGGTTTTATTTTAATTTTAATGTATTTGATATTTCAAAAAAAAGTTGAGGTAGTCTCTTATGAGAATGACCTCAACGTCACGAAAACATATATATATAATAGTTACCAACAAAAATAATATTAAAGATTTCAATAAAAAAATTTTAAAGTATTCAGTATTATATTGTGAAATCTCGCAGATATTATCAAATGTCTTATTGTCTATGATGTATGTCATATATAAACCAAGTATATTCATTTAATTTTTTTCTTACATATTATTCTGTTGACGTCAATTTTTAACAATTATAGTTGCAAAAATACAACATTTTTTTTGAATATGCTTCATAATAAAAATTTTATCAGAAAACATATTTTAAGAATAGTTATTGTATATTGAATATGAATCAATATTGTAAATTACAAGTTAATAAATATCATAATATCTCACAACTATTTTAGAGTATAGTTTGTTGTATTTTTGAAATTCTTAAAAATATAATTTTAACGATATAAACCTTTGGCTTTCATTTCTTCTATTGATTTGGAATAATTGTCTTCCTTTGTGTCCTGTGTTTTGACCCAATCGCAGAAAATCTTTATTCCGTTGGTAAAAGAAATTTTTGAAACAAAACCTAATAATCGTTTTGCTTTGCTTATATCAGCATAATTGTGGCGAATATCTCCAAGTCGGTAGTTGCCCGTTATTTTTATTTCAACATTGGAATTATAGTTGGCTATCAATTCTTTAGCAACATCAACAACATTTGTTGCAACGCCTGTTCCAATATTAAAAATCTCATCATTTGCAGTTTCTTTTTCAATTCCAAGAATAGTTGCATCAACAACATCATCAATGAAGACAAAATCTCGAGTTTCGTTGCCATCTTCAAATATATTGATATTGTTTCCATTACGTATTTGAGTAGAAAAAATAGACAAAATGCCCGTGTAAGGATTTGTGAGGGACTGACCGGGACCATAAACGTTTTGATAACGAAAAATTACAGCCGCAATACCAACAGATTTGCAGGCGATAAGAGTCATTTGTTCTTGATTCTGTTTTGTTATCCCATAAATAGAAGCCGGATGTATCTTGCTGGTTTCATTGGTAGCAAGGAGTTCAACTTCGCAATTACAAAATGGACATTTACATTCAAAATCGCCTTTTTGCATATTGTAGTCTGTGCGTGCAAAAGGATAAACGTCTCTATTGCAAATGTTACAAAAATATCTGCCTTCCCCATAAATAGCACGTGAAGAAGCAACAACAACTTTTTTTACAGAATGTTGTTTATTAGTGAGAATGTCAAGTAAAATGGCTGTCCCCATTATATTCACGTTAGCGTATCGTTCTATTTCGTACATACTTTGTCCCGTACCGGTTTCTGCAGCAAGATGCACAACGCAATCAATATCTTTGAGAGCTTCCTCAAACACTTTACGATCGGTAACAGAACCTTTTATGAAATCCACACTAGATTTTTTTATTAAATTGTAAAGTGGTGAAGTTTTATCAGGATTTTCTCCGTGAATTTGTGGCAATAATATATCCAAAACCCTAACTTTATATCCTTTATTCAAAAGTTTTATTGCCAAATTAGAGCCAATAAATCCTGCTCCACCAGTAATTAAAATGTGTTTCATTTTCTCTTTATTTTCGTTTATTTTCTAAATCAGTTCATAAATATATTTTTTGACTTGATATGAAATTATAATTTTATATCTTAAAATAAGTTGCAAAGGTAATAAGTTTATTATTTGTGTTTATATTATTATCATTTTTATAAATCTATGACACAGCGGGGGAGGTAGATCGCTGATTTTTAGTTATAATTTTCTGGATTGCAAATATAGTTTTTGATTTGTTGTATATAAAATGTGTATTTCTGGAAAAAGTGCCACAAAAAATTGTACTACACTTAAAGCATAGTACATTAATATTTTTCGTAATTGTAGAACATTGTGTCATATTTTAAAACTGTTTTGTGCTGCAAAAGTAAAAAAATATTTTATTTTCGTTGCAAATATT
Organism: Bacteroidales bacterium; assembly: GCA_031272245.1. Lineage (GTDB taxonomy): Bacteria > Bacteroidota > Bacteroidia > Bacteroidales > P3 > JAISGN01. The sequence goes on along the minus strand of JAISUE010000037.1, from coordinate 14,323 downwards.
CATCAATACTTTTCGCAGCAGTTTTACCTGCTCCCATTGCAAGAATAACGGTTGCTGCTCCAATTACAGCGTCTCCCCCTGCAAAAATTCCTTCTCGTGAGGTAGCACCGCTGTTGTCCGCAATAATTCCTCCCCATGTCTGAACATCAAGACCGTAAGTTGTATCAGCAATAAGTTTATTTGGCATCGTTCCAAGTGACATTATCACGCAATCAGTCTCTATTTCGTATTCACTATCCTTTATTTCAATGGGACGACAGCGACCACTTTCGTCAGGCTCTCCAAGCTCCATCTTTATACAACGAATAGCCTTAACCCAGCCATTTTTATCGCCAATTATTTCTGTTGGATTAGTCATAAAATGGAAAACTATCCCCTCCTCTATGGCGTGATGAACTTCCTCAACTCTCGCAGGCATTTCAACTTGAGAACGCCGATATACCACGTGAGTATCCGCTCCAAGACGTTTGGCTGTACGTGCAGCATCCATTGCAACATTACCACCTCCAACGATAACTGTTTTAGTACCAAAGTAAACAGGGGTTGCATAACCTGCCTGATATGCCTTCATCAGATTGGAACGCGTTAGAATTTCGTTAGCCGAAAGCACCCCATTCAAATTGATACCTTTTATATTCATAAATTTTGGCAACCCAGCACCTGAAGCTATATAAACAGCCTCAAATCCTTCAACTTCAAATAATTCATCTATCGTTATACTCCTGCCAATTACCACATCATTTATTATCTTTACACCAAGACGTTTAACATTTTCTACCTCAGTTTTCACAACACTTTCTTTAGGCAAACGAAATTCGGGAATCCCGTAAACCAAAACTCCTCCAGCCTCGTGCAAAGCTTCAAAAATGGTAACATAGTATCCAAGCTTTGCAAGCTCTCCTGCACAAGTTAATCCACTAGGACCTGCACCTACAACAGCAACTTTTTTAGCGTTGGTTTTGAGATAATTCATCTTTTGAAATTTATAATTATTTCTTGCCCAATCAGCAACAAAGCGTTCCAATTTGCCAATAGCCACAGAGTCACCTTTTTTACCAATAATACAGCTGCCCTCACATTGAGTTTCCTGCGGACAAACCCTGCCACAAACAGCAGGAAGAGATGTACTTTGACTCAAAATTTCAAACGATGCAGCAAAATCTTTTTCCTTTACCTTATTAATAAAGGCAGGAATGTCAATAACCACAGGACAATTTTTCACGCATAGCGGCTTTTTGCAATTAAGACAACGACTGGCTTCATTAACTGCTTCCTCTTCATTATAACCATAGCAAACTTCAGCAAAATTATGAACACGATTTTCCGCTTTTTGTTCCCTGACTGGCACTCTGGTCTTCCTTATTTTTAATTCGTTTTCCGATTGCATTGACAAGGACTGCTCAACATCTGCTGTCAAGTGACATTTATGTTTCTCAGTATCCGTAGCTATTTCGTAATTGCGATACATTGTTTGACGGATAATGGCTTCGTCCCAATCTATAATATGAGCGTCAAATTCTGGTCCATCTACGCATGTGAATTTTGTTTTCTCGCCCACGCTTACACGACATGCTCCACACATTCCTGTTCCATCAACCATTAAAGTGTTCAAACTTGCAATAGTTTTTATCCCATATTTTTTAGTCATCAAAGCAACAAACTTCATCATAATCATAGGACCTATGGCTATTACCTCATCATAATGTTCTTTTTGTTCTTCAATCAAAAACTTTATTCCGTCAGTTACCAAACCATGCTTTCCGTAACTACCGTCATCCGTATATATATATAAGTTATCTGCAACAGATTTAAATTTATCTTCAAGTATAAGTGTGTCTTTACATTTAGTTCCGATGATAACATCTGCTTTCAAATCATTTTCTCTTGCCCATTTAACCTGTGGATATACTGGCGCAGCACCTACTCCTCCCGCAACAAATAACACCTTTTTTGTTGGCAAATCTTTTTTATTGATATGTAACAACTCCGATTCTTTTCCAAGAGGTCCAACAATATCTTTCAAACAATCGCCTTTTTTCAATGAAACAATACTGTTTGTTGATTTTCCAACTGCCTGAATTACGAGAGTTACAGTTTGTTTTTCCGTATTATAATCACATATTGTAAGAGGTATTCTCTCACCTTTTTCGTCAGCAATCACTATCACAAACTGACCAGGTTTTGCTGCACGCACAATCCATGGACTGCGTACTTCTATCAAATAAATTGTATCTGTAAGCTGTTCTTTATTTGTTATTTCAAACATAATAATGTATTTTTGTTAGTTACTTGCGCTTATAAGTTCTCCTGTATGAATATCAAACTCAATATTTTGTTTGTGAGAAACAGTAAATGTTGTTACTCCAAACTGAATAATATCTATCACTTTTTCAATATTGATATTGCCAAATTCTATACTTACTGCAACTTTTTCAGGTATTGCATAATAAACGCCTACTCCATCTTTAGATATTTTTTTCTGCAATTCAGCATCATTTTTCTGTTTTTTAAGATTTTCAACCAATGGCTTTGTCGTATTATAAGAGTGAAATTTTGCAACAATAGTACTATAATCTATTTGCACATTTCCACTTTCTGGATTAGTAATTTTGACCACACCTACTGTTGGAGAAAAAGTGCATAACGGCAAAATCAAATCCTCTTCCATAATAATAGGTTTTTTAGGACTCAAACGAATTAAAACCTTTTCCTCTGTTTTCTGTTCCGTTCCTGCGAACATTGCCACATATCCATTTATTATTTCATCTAACTGTTTATACATGAAATCTATGGTTGTATTCAAATATGTTCCGTCTAATCCGTCAGAAAGTATTTTTATTTGTTCTTCTCTCAATGTTTTTATTCGTTCAACTGCGTTCTCTGGCGTTAAAGAAGCCGTTGCGTCCAACATACCTTTAGACATAAAGTATTTCTCATAAATAGGTATTGATTGCATGGAAAATTTAGTCGTATCATCAGAAAACTTTATTTTTTCATGTTTTGAAAATTTACGTTCTTTACTGTTATCATTAACTGCTTTGTTATTTTTACCGACAGAAATTCGTTTCAATCCTCCCACCATATTTTTTTCCACATTCACAGCTCCGTCTGTTTGCAAAACATAAAATTTCCCAGCTATCATTTGACTTTTTAAATTTATATTTTTGATGGAATATAAAGTATCATCTGCCATTGGAACATTTGTCAATCCTAAAAGATATGCTGAATTAGCAAAAATTCCTTTATGACGAATATTTTTTTCAATGGTTATTTCAAACAGCAGTTCTGTTTCAGACACATTATAGTAAATGCTGTTCTTACTGAAATTTTCAATACTTTTTTCCACAGGAAAAGAAGTATAAGTTTGAGCGGTTGCACTGCAAAACATTAAAAGTGCAATAATAAAAATATTGTTTTTCATTTGTTATTCCTTGAATTATAATTTAATTTATGAAAGCAAAAATACATTTTTTTACGAACAATCCTATTTTTCTATTATCTTAAATTCCGTTCTGCGATTTTTTGCTCTTCCTTCCGCAGTATCATTAGTTGCAATTGGCTTATCCTGTCCATAACCCTTAAAAGCAAGTTGCATGGACGATACCCCTTGAGATATTAAATAATCCACTATTGATTTAGCTCTGCGTTCAGATAGAATTTGATTGTATTCCTTGCTGCCAGTATTGTCGGTATGACCGGATATTTCTATTTTTATTTTAGGATTTGCAGAAAGAACCTCCATCAGTATTCCCAATTCTGCATAAGATTCAGGCAATAAATTATAACTATCCACATCAAAAAATACATTATTCAGCACAACATTTGCTCCCGTAATCACAGGTAAAAGGTAAATATCGTACGTCTGTTGATATTCCTGTGCTTTTAATTCATTATTATTGACTGATAAAGTTATGTTTTCAGAATACAGCATAAAATCTTTTGCCATAACACTTAACGCATAATCTGCTCCAAGCGGTAAAGAAAGCAGATATTCTCCTGTTGTTGCATCTGATGTTGTTTGTGCAATAAGTAAATTTGTTTTAATGTCTATTATCTGTATATCTGCTTCAACAGGTTGATTTGTTGATTTAGACAAAATTTTGCCTTTAAGATATGTAACAGAAACCGGCTGTGCTTCAGGATAAAGATCAAAAACATATAAATCTTTTTTTCCATAACCGCCATACATATCAGAAGAATATATTGCCTGTTTGCCTGAAGGAGTTACTATTAAACCAAATTCATCTCCTGCTGTATTTATTGGACAACCTATATTTTCAGGTGTAGAAAATTTTCCATTATCAATTTTGGAAAACAAAATATCCAAACCTCCCATTGTCAAATGAGCATTAGAAGAAAAATAAAGAATCGTATTACTCGGATGAATAAAAGGAGAACATTCATCACCATCAGTATTTATCACACTGCCAATATTTTTTGCTTTTGTCCATGTTTCGTTTTTTTTTCTGTATGTAACATAAATATCACTGCCGCCATAACCGCCCGGACGATTAGAAACAAAATAAAGCGTTCTGCCATCTGATGCAATAGAAGGTTGTGTATCCCAATATTTAGAATTAACATTTGAACCCAAGTTTTTCGGATATGTCCATTTATTACCTATTCTTCGAGAAACATAAATATCACACGAACCCAATCCATCAGGTGAATTACATTTAGTAAAATAAATGTATTTTCCATCTGGCGAAATACAGCCCGCACCTTCATTATCTTCTGTATTCAATGGATAAGGAATTTTTATTTTGGGTTTCCATTCTCCATTTTCAAACGTTGAAATATAAAAATCTTCTTGCTGATTATCTGAAATACTATCAAGTACGGTTATTAAAAGTGTATTTTCATCGGCAGTCATTGTAGGTAAATACTCACTTGCAACAGAGTTAATTGCAGAACCCATATTTAAAGGCGAAAAAGGTTTGGGATGCTCAAGACAATCTTTTTGAAATTCCAAATTATCTATTATAAATTTCATTTCTTTAGAAAGTTTTTCCCTTTGTTTTATTTTATTTTTCAGTTTGTCATCATTGAGTTTTGAAAGTATTATTTCTGTCTGTTCTTTTACTTTATCCCAATTATGAGAAGCAAAATACAATTTAGCCAAACGCACACGTGCTGATACATCATTATTTTCTTCATCCACAATATATTTTTCATAATTTTTACGTGCATTTGACGTATCTTCACGTGCATAATAAATTTCTGCCAATGCCTGATACGCATCCGAATAATTAGGATATTCATCTAATAATTTATGCAGTTGTTGTTCGGCTTTCTTATCTTTATTATCTCGCATATATTGTAGCGATTTATTAAACATTTTCTTTGCTTTTTCCTGAGAAAAACAAGAAATTGAAAACAAAAATGCAAGAAAAAATACGACATATTTATATTTACAAATATTTTTCATTACCTATGGCATTTTCTATTAAAGATGGCAAAAATAATCATTTTACACAAACGGACTTAAAATAACTGTTCACACCTTATGAAAAAATATATTGCATGAAAAAACTGTTGTTATAATATTCTGCAAACTATGTTCAATTTTTTTTACTTACATTTGCAATCTTAAAATATTTAAATACATTAGTTATGGATAATGATAAAATTAACTTATGGCTGTCTATGAACGCTGACTGCTTCAATCCTTCAGATTTGATGCAAATAAAAGAAAGATTAGAAAAAATTTCAGATGATAAATTTTTTGTTTTACAGGGAGCATCTTTTGAAAAACCTAACCTTATGTTACTGATTGCAGCTTTATTGGGTTGGGAACGTTTTTGGTTAGACGATATTGCACTTGGGGTACTTAAAATTATCACCTGTTATGGCTGTGGTATATGGTGGTTAATAGATATTTGCACTGCAAAAGAACGCACGCGCAAGTACAATTATCAAAAATTTAACAGGCTAATACAAATTTTCTAATACTATGTGTGCAAAAACAAGGCGGAGAATACTTTTTTTCACCTTTTTGTTATTGCCTTTTTTCCTTTGGTTAATTCCTGTCGAATGGCTTAATGAACAACATTCCTTATGCCTCTTTCGTAATATTTTTGGAATTAAATGTTTTGGTTGTGGAATAACTCGTGCCGTTTTATCCGTTTTACACTTTGATTTCAAAACAGCATTTGATTATAATAAACTAATAGTTATTGTATTTCCATTGCTGTTATTTGTTTGGATACGTTTATTAAGAATTTGCTTTAAATCCGGTTGTTCTACAAAATAAATGTCTCAATACTAATGTTAATAATCCCCAAAAACTGAATAATGAAAAAAAAATTTCTCCTCTTACTAATGATTTTTGTTTATTGGATCCTGGTTTTCACTATTCAAAAACCTGTATTTATGCTTTGCCATTGCTTCAAAGAAGCAAATTTTTCAGATTATTTCGAAGTTATTTGGCATGGATTATCCCTCGATATAACAACTTCCGCCTACCTTTCTGCTGTACCTCTTTTGATAATCATTATTGCTGTGTGGATTAAAATATTTAATGTAAAAAAAATATTGAAAATTTACTGTATAATACTTTCTGTATTTATAGCATTACTTTTTGCTATTGATAATACTCTTTACAGTTACTGGGATTTCAGGCTTGATGCCACTGCCATTTTTTATCTTCAGTTTCCAAAAGATGCTGCAAGTAGTATAACATGGACAGATGTTGGCAGAACACTAATTGTATTTATTCCTTATTTAACCGTAATCATATTTATTTATATGCTATTATTACAAAAAATAAAAATCGTATTCACTCCTAAACAATACCTGAAAAAAGGATTGGAAACTTTTATTTTTATTCTTTTAATGCCTGTTTTGTTTATTGCAATTAGAGGTGGTATTACTACCGCTACCGCTAATGTTGGAATGGTTTATTACAGTAACAATCAAAAACTAAATCATTCGGCAATAAATCCTTTATTTAATGTTATGTATTCTTTGATTAATGACGAAAATTTTGATAAAGAATTTAATTTTTTTACGGAAAAACAACGTGCGGAAATCTTTACTTCTACTACTCAATATCAACATTCTGCTCATCCATTATATGTATTAAATACAAAAACTCCAAATATACTGATCATAGTTTTAGAAAGTTTTACGGCAAATGTAGTAGAATGTGTTGGCGGTAAATCTGTATATGACCAAAAAGATATAACTCCAAATCTTAATAATTTATCTCGTGAAGGCATACTTTTCACAAATTGTTATGCTAATTCATTTCGTACCGACAGAGGTTTGGTATCTATCCTCAATGGTTATCTTGGGCTACCTACAACTTCAATAATGAAATATCCTGCAAAAAGCCAAACTTTACCTTCCATTGCCAAAACATTAAAAGAAAAAGGTTATACTAATTCTATACTTTATGGCGGTGATATAAACTTTACAAATATGCAAGGTTATTTTTATTCTTCAGGTTATGAAACAATTATATCAGATAAAGATTTTCCATTAAATAATAAATTAAGCAAATGGGGAGTAAATGACGGATTAACATTCAACAGACTTTACAATGATTTATTAAAAATGGATAAAAATAAACATTGGCAAACTACATTTTTAACTTTAAGTAGCCACGAACCTTTTGATGTGCCTTATAAACATTTTACTGACCCTTTTGAAAATTCCATAGCTTATACCGACAGTTGTATTGGAAACTTCATAAACAAATTGAAAAAAACAGATTTATGGGAAAATTTATTAGTAATTTTTGTTGCAGATCACGGTGTTATATATCCTAAAAACATTATTGCTCATTCACCATTACGTTTTCATATTCCTATGATTTGGGCGGGAGGCACAATAAAACAACCTCTTTTAGTAAAAAATATTTGCAATCAAAGTGATATTGCAGCTACTTTGCTTTCACAATTAGGATTATCTTATACGGAATTCATTTTTAGCAAAGATATTTTTGACAACAATAGTCCTGAATATGCAATATATACTTACAATAATGGCTTTGGTTTTATTGATTCCACAGGTTTTTCTGTTTATGATAACAATCAAAACAAATCTCTTATAAATCACGATTCAACTCTAATAAAAAAAGGGAAAGCAATATTACAAACACTTTACGATGATTTAAGTAAAAGATAGAAAATAATAAAGTAATTATAAAAATAAAATGTACTTTTGTAATCTAATTTTTAAAATTCAATTATAATGAAAAAACAAATCTTGTTATCTTTCTTAATAGTATGTTTTTCCATCAGTGTAAATGGACAAAACAACAAAGATAATACAAATTTAATTCAACAAAAGCGTACCGAAGCATTAAAGAAATTGGAAGCAATGACAGAAAAAGAGTTTGTAGAAAACTTTAAAAAATATCATGCAAAAGTTCCTACTCAAAAAGTGGATGCTAAACATTTTCAAAAAAATCAAAAAGAGATCAAGAAAGATAATCAACAAAAAGCAGCGTTATCTGTGCCTGATGATATGATTTTTCCTGGGGAATGGGAAGAAGTTCAAGCTATATTGATGTCGTGGATGTATGATTCATACACCGTTAATGGAAATAATTACGCAGAACCTGTCTTTGACGGCAAAGGATTTGACTACACCAGTTCAAGCTACGATTTAGTTGATATATATTCTGTACCTGATGTAGCAAGCAACAGCCCGTATGCAAAAATTTTTGCACAACTTGCAGACGGTATTCAACAATATACTCAAGTGTGGATTAACATTTGGGATGCCGCAGATTCAAATTTGATAAAAAATTATATGACTTCATGCGGTACTCCTTTAACAAATTACAGATTTTTTATTAATCCGGGTAATTCCTTTTGGTATCGTGATTGCGGACCAGTAGCATTCTACTACGGCGATGAAGACAGCATTGCTTTTATGGACTTTGAATATTATGGAGGCAGACCTTTGGACGACAAAATAGCGATATTCATTGGAGAACAGGCAGGATTTCCTGTTTATACCAACACAATAGAATATGAAGGAGGAAACATTCTGCTTGATGGAGCAGGAACATTATTTACTTCTTCTGCTGTATATTCAAATAATCAGGATTATTATGGTTTGTATGTACAAGATACAGCAAATCCTTATGATTATAATGTAGAATATAAAACACCATTAACTCAACAACAAGTTAAAGACAGTCTTACTCATCTGCTTAATCTTACACGTTGTCTTGTTTTTCCATCGCTTCTATATGACGGAGGCACTGGACACGTAGATTTATATATGGATATGTGGGACGAAAATACTTTTGTATCTACTAAACATCCTGACGTTATGGCAAATCTTTCTGATCCAAAGAAAGTAGAAAGCAACATGGACAGCATAACAAAACTTTTATCAATGCATAACAGTTTTTATTATAACACTCGTATTCCTCTTCCAACAAAAGATAACGGAAGCTGGTACACTTCACAAGCACAATATAATAATACATATACAAGATCTTATTCTAATCATACTTTTGTAAATGAAGCTATAATTCAACCTGTTTTTCATACCGGCACAAGCGGTTATGAACAAGGTGATTCTGCTGCAATAGAAATAATGAAAGACCGTTATCCCGGCTATGAATTTAAAGAAATAGATGTAAGGTCTTTTGATGGATTCGGAGGAGCTATTCATTGCATAACAAAACAAATTCCTACAGAAAATCCATTAAGAATTTACCATAATCCTTTGCGTTGGTGGAACACTGCCTCTTTCGGTATCCCAACAATAAGTGCAATTATACAAAACAAAAGTGGTATTGATACAGCAATTTTTTATTATCGTAACAGTGGAGAATCATCATGGAACAGTATTAATTTAAACAGTCAAGGCAATAATCTATACACTCTTAATCTTAATACAATATTGATTAACAATAATGCTATTGATACTTTAGAATACTACATTGAAGCAACATCCAACAACGGTAAAACAATGACAAAACCTATCACTGCTCCAAAAGGTTATTATAAATGTGTATATGGTTACTGGGTAGATGGAATAAATGAAGATCCTGTTTATGTTTCACTTACTAATATTGCATCTGTCAGTGATATGAATATAGGAGAGTTTTATCCAAACCCTGCACAAGATGTCGCAAAATTACAGATAACAGGGGGATTAAAAGAAGATATTGTAGTGAAAATAGTAAGCGTTAAAGGACAAGTTCTATATTCGGATATTCTAAAAGAGGGAACAACTGAATTTGAATTAAACACTCAAAATTTTCACACAGGAATTTATTGGGCTATGTTTGGAATAAATGGTAATACAACTGCACGCAAAATTGTTATCACAAAATGATAAATCTCTTAGCTTATATTATTTGGAACGTATCTCCACGCATATTTTCTATCGGCAGTTTAGATATAAATTGGTACGGATTGTTATTTGCAACTGCATTCGTAGTAGGTTTCCTATTCTTAAAGAAAGCTTTTAAAAATGAACTTGTGCCAACAACTTATTTAGATTCTCTCGCCGTATATGTATTTTTGGGAACTTTCATTGGAGCAAGGCTCGGACACTGCCTATTTTATGAACCTGCATACTATTTATCTCACCCGTTAGAAATGATTTTACCTGTATCCATCACAGAAAATGGCTGGAAATTCACAGGATATAGAGGTTTAGCATCACATGGAGCAGCAATAGGAATACAAATTGCTATATGGCTACACAGTAAGAAAACAAAATTACCTGCTTTGTGGTCATTGGACAGATTAGTTATGGTTGTTGCTTTGGCAGGACTTTTTATCCGTACAGGAAACCTTTTCAACAGTGAAATATATGGTAATCCTACAACATTACCTTGGGGATTTATTTTTGTAAAAGAAGGAGAATATTTACCTAAACACCCTACGCAGATTTACGAAGCTATTGCTTATTTATTCCTTTTTATTCTTTTGTGGATTATTTATCGTAAAGGAGTTTGTAAAAATAAGAATAATGATAAAGCAAAAACCGGAGTAATATTTGGAATATTCCTTATAGTACTCTTTCTTACAAGATTTTTGATAGAATTTGTTAAAGAACCGCAAGAAATTTGGGAAAAAGAAATGATACTGAATATGGGTCAAATTTTGAGTATTCCTTTCATTTTAGAAGGAATAGTAATACTTTGGTTATCATTTAGCGGCAAAATTAAAAACAGATTAGATATAAGCAAACTACAACCACAAAAACACAAAAAATAATTTTCTATTAAAATAACAAACAAATGAACTTTTAACAGGGATGTAATTTATATATCCCTGTTTTTTTGTAATTCCATATAAAAATCTTCGGTTATTTTGGATAAAGAAAAGTTTTGGCTTACATATTTTAATCCGTTTTCTCCCATTTTTTCCGCATCTTCTTTATTGCTATAAAGATATAAAATCTGTTTGCAAAGATTTTCACTGTTTTCCGGCTCAAAAGCCAAACCACAATCACCATTATCTATAAACAATTCTTTTGCTTCACCCTCTACTCCAAGCAAAACAGGTTTCCGTAAAGCAAGAGATTCAAAAATTTTAGAAGGAATTGCCCCCTTAAACAACTCTAAACGTTTAAGGGGAATTATACTTGCATCTATATCTTCAATAATCTGTCTCATCTTTTTCTTCTCTACTGCATCAAAAAAATAAACATTTACCAAATCCAAATTATTTTTCATATCCACAAGTCTTTGCTTTTCAGGTCCGGAGCCAAGAACAACAAACTTTATATTGTTATAATTTTTCAATTTTTCTGCTGCATACAAAATAACATCAAGTCCTTGAGCGTAACCAATGATACCTCCATAAAACAAAATAAAGTCGTCTTCTGCAAATTTATTTTCTACTCTCCATAATCCTTTAACAAACTTCTCATCTTTCTCATAATAACCGACATCTATACCATTTTTTAACCAGTGAACTCTCTTAAAAGGAAAACGATTTTTGATGTTATTTACTATTCCTTGAGTTTGTCCTGTTATTAAAAATGATTTCTTATAACAAAACTCTTCTAACCATGTAGCCATTTTCAACAATGACCTGTTCGTTATCAAACCCAACCTTTCAGCGCTTTCGGGCCAAAGATCGGAAACATTGAATACAAGTTTTGCTCGCTTAAATTTTGCTAATAAATATGCAGTTATGCCCAAAAACAAGGGAGGAGATTCTACAAAAAGAATGTCATATTTACCTTTTATCTTAAAAATTCCATACCAAAACGAAGATAATACAAATGAAAAATAATTCAGTAATCTTTTTATCATTGCTTTTGATTGCGGAACATAAATCCATGAACGATAAACATTTACTTTATTTATTTGCTCTTTACAAAAACATTTGCCTTTATACTGTTTGTGAATTATCATTTGAGGATAATTAGGCATGGCAGTTAAAACACTCACATATACACCTTTTTGTTGCAATCGCTGAGCAAGTTCACTCAAACGTACTTGCGGTGCTCCGGTTTCCGGCGGATAATATTGTGTTAGAATTAAAAGTTTCATTGTGCAAAAATACTTGATTTTTTTGAAAAATAACGCTGTTTCTCATCATAAAATCTTGACTTTTAAAATAAAAAAACAAATATTTTTTCTATTTTTTTGCATTTTTTCAAAATAAAGATTTATATTTGCAACCGAAAAACACGGTAAAAAGACATCTTAATTTGTCTTAAACCTAAATAAATAATAAAGTATCATGAAATAATAAAGTATTATGAAAAAATTTTTTTTCTCTGTGCTTGCAATAGCACTTCAAGTAATCGTAATGGCTCAAACGCCTGTACAAAGCGTAATAGATCAAATACAAGGAATACAGCATGTTCCTTTTACGCAGAAAATAATTATAGAAAATTCTAAAGTCAGCATTTCTTTTTCGCTAAATCAAGTTGATGCAAAATATGAATTTCATAGAGAACCTTTTATGGGGACAACCGTTGAGGTGGCTCAAATAGGTCAATACATTGAAATCAGAGACTTAGTAGTATTTGAGGATACTATTTATTTCTGCGGACAATTAACAATAAGTCAAATGGGATTTATTGCCAAAGCAGGTCTTGACATTTTTACAAGTGGTAATCATTTTTTTTATCCATTTAATGTCTTTGAATCTAAATCTGTTGATAAGATAGAAGTTTATCGCAGAAGTACAGATAAGGCTATTCAAATAGTTGCAATAGGTATAGACAGTACAACTGCTCAACAGTCTTTCTTTTTATGTAGCGATGGACAAACAACTTATGATATATTTACTATTCTTTAGATTCAACAGAAATTATGGACGATTTGGAAATAAATTCTCAATATGCTGTAACAGTCGGCAGAAAAGACAAGTCTGCAAATTTTATTGTTCGCAGATACGACAGAAATAATATAACTTCAACAATCGAAAATACTTACGTTACAAAAGAAAAAAATTTAGATAAATTTCATGCTCAATCTATAGATAACGATTATTTAGCGGTAGTTACAACATCCACAAATACACAACTATCAAAAACTTTATGTTTCGTAGTGGATGTACCTGCATCTCCAAATATGAATATTTTACAATCACAATATATTGACGGTTATAGAGAACAAAATATTATAATAAGGGATATTGATTACGATTCTGCCGACCAACACATACTGTTCGTTGAAAATACTCCTTCCGCATCAGTTCCCATAGCTACTTATGCCATTGTTGATTGGGATGTATCTTTTCCTAATCCTGTAAATGTTAATATTTATTATCCAACCTACCCAAATTATTTATTAAATGGAATAACAAATTTAGAACCGGCAACACATCGTTTCGCTGCTGTCGGAGTAGACCAATCAAATAATGAATACGTTATCTGGTATGGCGAAAGAAACGGTTTTCTGAACACTTGTAATAATCCTGTTTTAGAACAAACCATATCATACCCTGCAATTATATCAAAACATGTCCCTGTTAAAATAAGGTATCAGACAAGCATAAATCAAGTATCCCCACAAGTAAGTTTTTCTATTATCCAAAAACCAACCGTTTGTGATTAATCTTTAAGTTTATTTATTTATGAAAAAATTAAGTTTTATATTTGCAACAATAATCTGTTCTTTAACTGCAACAGGTCAATATCATTTAACAGCAACACATCGAGATTATTATATTATACCGGAATGTGTTAAGTCATTAGATACACTTGGTTTACTCCTGCACAATAGAGACAATTCTGCTATTATTGATCCTATAAAGTATGCCGCACAACAATATTATATAGATTCTATTATTTCAATAAGAGGTATTGCAGGATTTATAAGTTATTCTGATTTTACTGCATACAATTGTCCGCCGGGAGAAAACACCTTATATTTATATTT
>JAISUE010000031.1 GCA_031272245.1 Bacteroidales bacterium | reverse complement strand
TGAAACATTGGTTGCAAACTTCAAAACTTTAGTTGCAGGAATGGAAACAATATAAAAATGCCCTCTAAAAAGATTTTTTAGAAGGTTAAATTTGGTTGTGATAAATAAGAAAATGGTATTTTGCAGAATAAAATTTGTTGCTTGCCGACAAACGCCATAAAATATACCCGTAAAAAGCGTTACAGCGCCATTTAAAGCATTATCTCGACTTGGAAGAGTTTTACCCCCCCCCCCCCCCATAAAATATCGCAAGGAGGCTTGATATTGTTAAGTTTAAGCAACGTTGTGTTCATCTTATTTTTATTCTTTTTTATTAAGATTTCAGGTTGCAAATATACAAAAAGTTTTATTTTAATCATTCAATTCATAATTAGTACTTCTGCCGCCTTGTTTTTGCCGTAAAATGCTTTTTGCAATCAAACCAATTATTTTCAACGCCTTATCAACTTTTGTTTCTGCCCTGACAAAAGTCTTTGAAGCATTTTCAAAATATTTTTCTTCTATGGATTTAACTTTTGTAACCAATATTGTACAGACGGAAACAATAAGTTGTATTTTTGTCTATTATGTCGCAATTTGCAAAAAAATAAGGTTCAAAATATTTTAAGAGAAAAATATTTTTTTTGTATTTGAAAAACATTTGAATTAGAAATTAAAGACATTTGCATTAGGAATCAAAAGATTTGCATTAAGAATCAAAAGATTTACATTAGAAATTAAAGACATTTAAACTTAATAAAACAAATGTTGATAATATGTTGAAAATAGTAGAGCTGATTAAATAGTAGTTAATGAAATTGAAATAATAGTTAATCAGTTATGAAATAGTTTTACAACAAGAAACATTGCCGATGTCGTATGATTTTACAGTGTTTTAAATATTAAATAAAGAATTTGGGGGATATTTTAAGGTATAATTTGAAATGTAAAGGCGATGTAAAGACGATATAAAGACGATGTAAAGTTGGAAAGACATTTTAATTAGTTATTTATATTTATTATACAAAAGCATTTATTTTAATTGAATATCATATAAATACTTGGTTTGAATGAGTTTTCTTTGTATCTTTGCAAATAGATATTTAATGAAAACAAAACGTAAATGGAGGAAAACAAATGAAGAAAACAATTTTAACATTGGTTATGAACATCTTATTATATGGAATAACAAATGCTCAACCAATACCAACCAATCGTCCGGGACAAGGAACAGGCGACAATCCTGATGTTACAATGAATTCAGGTACGGCAACAGCTTTTCTCATTGGATTGTGTGTAATTTATTCAACGTACAGAATTCATCGTAACAAAAAAGATAGATAATTTATTCAGTTATCTCTTATTAGTGAAATTTTGTTGCTATGCCCTTCCTGCTTACCGCTATTTCATAGAAGTCGGCTATGGATTCATAGTTCTCTACTCGGTGAATAGCTTCTGCAAAGATAGGAGCTGTTGATAAAACACTTATTTTATCGCTCTGCCTTTTTAATGGAATTGTATCGGTAACCAATAATTTATTCATAACTGACGCTTCTATCCTGTCAATAGCTTCACCGCTTAATACGGGATGAGTAATCATTGAACGAACACTTTTTGCACCGGATTCTATTATTAACTCTGCTGCTTTACAAAGAGTTGATCCTGTATCTACAATATCGTCAACAAGGATAACATGTTTATCATTAACATCTCCAATCAACTGCATTGTGCCTATTTCATTAGGTTTTGTACGTTGTTTGTAGCACATTACAAAACCTGTACCAAGTGTTTTTGCATATTGACTTGCTCTTTTTGTACCTCCAACATCCGGTGAAGCAAAAAGAATACTATCTATATCTTCGGTTTCTCTTAAAAAAGGAATGAAAATGGAAGACGCAAACAGGTGATCAACAGGAATATTAAAAAAGCCCTGTATTTGATCCGCATGCAAATCCATAGTTATAATACGACTTACGCCAGCTGTTTGTAGTAAATCAGCGACAAGTTTAGCAGCAATCGGAACACGAGGTTTATCTTTTCTATCTTGACGAGCAAAACCAAAATAAGGTATTACCGCAATAATTCTTTTTGCAGAAGCACGTTTTGCAGCATCAGCTAACATCATTAATTCCATTAAATTATCAGAAGGAGCAAAAGTGGATTGTATTATGAACACATCGCAACCGCGTATATTTTGTTCAAAACAAGGTTGAAATTCGCCGTCTGCATATTGAAAAACGGTTGAATTTCCTAATGACTTTCCATAAAGATTGGCTATTTCTTTAGCCAGAATTACAGTAGCTCTACCACTAAAGAGTACTGTTGGGTCTTTTTTATTACTTTCAGGCATCGTTTGTTATTATTTTAAGGTGGCAAAAATAGTAAAAAGTTTGATATTATTTAAAAACACTGTTTTTGATAATGCGGTATGGGGTAATATTCACTTATATTTTATAAAAGGTTCAAGACAATTTAAGGTGTCTTTTTACCTTGTTTAACGATTGTAAAATTTCAAATTTTGTTTGCAAGGTGAGGGAGAAAGGTTGCCAATTTTCCAATTATTAAAAAAACATTATTGATAATATTTAGTTAGTGTTAATATTGGTGAAATGTAATATTAAACTCAATTTTCCTGCTTTTGTACTTTTCGTTCTTTATATCTATATTTTTAAGTTGTGTATGTAAAAAAAATGCTAACTTCTTTACTACAAGAAGTTAGCATTTTTTGTGGCATCAACTGGATTTGAACCAGTGACACAAGGATTTTCAGTCCTCTGCTCTACCAACTGAGCTATGACGCCAAATTTTAGTTCCTTTGAGGCTGCAAAAGTACAACTTTTTTTTGAATTACCAAAATTTTATCTTAAAAACTATTATTACAACCACTATTTTATGCCCTTTTCTCCTAAAATTTTATGATATTTACGACTGTTTTCAAGATGTTCTGCAACTGTTACAGCAAAATTATGATAACCTGAAAAATCTTCTTTTGCACAGAAAAAAAGAAAATCGTGTTTTTCGTAATTTAATACTGCGTTTATAGACGAAATAGAAGGCAAACATATAGGAAAAGGTGGTAATCCCTTAAATTTATAAGTGTTATATGGTGATAAAGTATTTAACATGTCACCTTTTATTCGTTTTAATTCAAAATTTTTAATTGCATATTTTATGGTTGGGTCAGCCTGTAATAGCATATTTTTGTTTAATCTGTTAATATAAACTCCTGCTATTGTTGGTTTTTCTTCATTTTTATTTGTTTCTTCTTCAATTATACTTGCAAGTATAATAACTTGATATTGCGACAAGCCTATACGTTCAATATCATTTTTTTTATTTTTCCAAAATTTATCTGATTCTTTTCTCATTCTTAAAATGAAATCTTTTGGACTTATTGTCCAATAACATTCATACGTGTTAGGTATTGTAAAAAAGAAAATAGAATCGTCAATATTCTCATTTTTTAACTCTGATAAAAGATTATCACTGCTAAACATAAAATTTTCTGAAATCTTTTGAACAAAATCCTCTACTAAACGACTTTTGCCAACAATTAACTTTATAGGTTGTTGTCGTCCTTTTATAAGATTATAAACAAAATTTATCAATCTTGTTTTTGGTTCTATGGAATAATGTCCGGACTTAATGTTATCCTTATAATCTAATGCTTTAGCGTACAGATTAAAGAGAGTAAGATTTTTAACAATTCCTTTATCTTGAATTTCTTTGCATAAATCGTTATATGAAGTATTGTCATATAGATATAAATCTACTTTTTGGTTATTGTTTACATTTGACAGATATATTATTGCTGCACAAATAATACACAATGTAATTAAAATAATTATAATAAGTTTTTTAATCATAAGTACTATTATTCAACTATTATCTCTCTCGTTCTTACTCCGCAAACATTGAAAACTCCTAAAGCGTTTTTTATATTTGAAAGAGGATTGGCAGGAGAAGAGGAAGAAGTGTTATGAATTGTGCGAAAATAATCCCATACCTCTTCAGTTATTGTGTATAATTCTATTCTTATAGTGTCTCCTGCTTTAAGTGTATTCGTTTCATCAAGTGGATTATCAACAAATATTGTAGTCGTTAATATTTTACCGTCATTATCTTCATCAGTAGGTCTTGATGTATATTTCAGTTCGTTATTTACAAAACATTTGATTCTGTAAAAGTTTTTTTCTCCCAATTTGTCTTTAAAACTTAATTCAGGAGTACGCATATTTAGATTCCCATATTCATAATTTCTCATAATAAGAGTGTCTATTTCGGCAGGAGTTGGCATTTTACATTTAGCAGAGTAAGTTTGTTCGTTTACAGAGACAGAAAGATAATATGTATGTTCCGGTATTACTTGTAAAGATTTTACACAATAATAACCTGTAGAATCCATAGTTAGTAGTTCTGAATTACTATTATCATCACTTAAAATTACTGTTGCATTAGCAATGCCATTGAAATTATTAGGTTCATCAAAGTTAATTGTATGAGAAATTTTTACTATATTAGGTGATAATGAGTCAGTTATTTCAGCAGCAATCACTATTTTTGATTCAACATCGTTGAGATTTATATCTATTTCCTCTTGACATGAAAAAAATAAAAGAGCTATGGACAAAGTAAAAAAAATATTTTTTAATATGAATTTCATGATTATAATATAAATTATGGTATTTAAAAACTTTCACTTAACTGTTTCATTTCCATATTTGGAGATGTTCCTTTATAGAGTATGCGATATATAGCATCTGCTATTGGTATTTTTGCTTTAACTTTTTCATTTATCACTTGAATACTGCGTGAAGCATAATAACCTTCAGCAACCATATTCATTTCTAATTGTGCTGAGGCAATAGAATAACCTTGTCCAAGCATTTGTCCAAAGGTTCTGTTACGACTATATTGAGAATAGGCAGTAACTAATAAGTCTCCGAGATATACACTGCGATTTATATTTCTATTGTTGTTTGCTGCAGTCATGTTAAGAAAATTTTCCATTTCTATAATAGCATGTGTAACAAGTACAGCAATGAAATTATCTCCATATCCCAAACCTTTACAAATACCGGCAGCTAATGCGTAGATATTTTTAAGTACTCCTCCATATTCTATTCCTTTAATATCATCGCTTGTCATGGTTTTAACATAACGGCATGCAAAGTTTGTGGCAAAATGTTTAGCCAGAGTTTCATTTGTAGAACCACAAGTTAGATAAGTAAGTCTTTGAGATGCTATTTCTTCTGCGTGAGATGGACCGCTTATTACAGCTTGATGTTCTAAACTTATTCCAAATTCACTATTCATAAATTCTGCTACTATCTGGTTTGTTTGAGGAATTATACCTTTTATTGCAGAAATAATATTTTTGCCTTTTAAGTCTTCTTTTGAAATAGTTTTAAGACTTTCAACGAGAAAAGCTGCAGGAATAACAAAAACAAGATTTTTTGCCTTACTTATAATGTCTTTTATATTTGTGCTGATTATTATTTTTTTGCTATCTAATTCACATGAACTTAAAAATAAAGGATTGTATCCATATTTTTTAACCGAGATTTCTATTTCTTTTTCTCTTACCCACCAAAAAACTTCGTTATGGCTTTCGCATGCTATTTTAACAATAGCTGTAGCCCAGCTTCCGCTTCCTAATATTGCTATTTTCATTACTGCACGTATTTTATTTACGGTTGCAAAAATAAAACATTTTTTTGAAAGCAAAGTTGATTTGTAGTTTTTGAAAAATATACTTAAAATAATTAATTTTAATTAGAAATTGTAGATATTGAAAAAATAATTTGTACTTTTGTCGCCTCAAAATAAGATAAAATGTATAGTAATAACATTTCTAAAATCAGTAGCCGCAAGGGCAGGGAAGGATTGAGAGAGTCAATCCCTGCTTGCAGTGTGTTATCAAATTTGCTATGCGTCAGCCAACATTTTCTCGGCGACACGCCGCACAATACACAATACACAATACACAATACACAATACACAATACACAATACACAATACACAATACACAATACACAATACACAATACACAATACACAATACACAATACACAATACACAAT
>JAISUE010000027.1 GCA_031272245.1 Bacteroidales bacterium | reverse complement strand
GTCGTTTTGCTTTTGCTGGGGCTTTCTTATCCCGAACCGCCACCGCCTGAAATAGGTGTGGAGATGGATTACGGCTCTTTAACCGACGCAGGTAACGCTATGGCAGGGGATTTGGGAGGCAGTGATGCTGAAAATGCTACGGCATTACCTCAAAATGATGACCATAATTACGTAACGCAAAACACAGAACCTTCACCTGTTACAGCCAGACCTGAAAACACTGCGACACAACCTTCTACTCCCGTAACCGAACCTGTACAAACCATTGACCCTAACGCATTGTTCCAAAAAGGCAAGGTGAAAACAGGAGGCGGTTCCGGACAGGGGACCGGACAAGGCAGCGGCACGGGAGCAGGTAACAACGGAGGCGGAGGCAGTGGTACAGATCTTACAGGCAGTGGCACATCGTTTTCACTCGCAGGCAGAAATGCTAAAGCCTTACCCAAACCTTCATCTTTAACAGATGAAGTAGGCGATGTAGTAGTTACAATCATTGTTGATAGAAATGGAAATGTTTTGCGGGCAGAAGCGGGAGCAAAAGGCACAACCATTTCCAATTCAACCATTCTTAAACAGTGCGAAAATGCAGCCCGTACTTCCAAATTCTCATCAAAAGCCGACGTAGTCGACGCAGTCGAAGAACAGCGAGGCACAATCACTTATAAATTTGTTCGTTAATTTAATAAATCTTAATTTTTACAATAGAATAAATAATAAAATCTTACTTTTGAAAAACAGAATAACTGTTTTAGTTAGTAATATCTTGATTTTTATGCAATAAATCTTTGTTTTATGAGAGATGTATTCAATATAAAATATAGGTGTTATTATTTTAATAAAGATTATGATATTGTAAATAATGTATTTTGTTAAAATAATCATTGCAATAAATTTATTATTATTGCAAACTGAAACTCAAATAAAAATAAAGTTATGAATATAGAAATGTATATTGAATTAAATCAAGGTCTTGGTAATCTGAAATTCGGCTCAACTATTGATGAAGCAATAGATTTGTTTGGAAAGCCATCGTCGGTTGAAACTATTGGTGAAGATTTGGAAATGAAAACCACACTTTTACATTATGAAAACAAAGGTTTTTCATTGTTTTTTGATTATGAAATGATTTATAATGATCATACCGATAAACCATGGGAGGGGGTAGAACCTTTTTCTCAAATAGATGATAAAGAAACACTTACGTGCATTGATATAAATAATGACGAAGTTACTCTTTTTGGAGAAAAAATTATTGGAAAGAGTTCAAAAGAGATCATCAATCTGATGGTTAGCAATAACATAACTAATCCAACAATGGATAACGAAGAATGGGGAGAAAAAAGAATATCATTTGAAGATTATTCAATAGATTTCTTCTTTGTAGAAGATAAACTTATTTCTGTCAATTTTGGTAAATAATATTGCTATATTTTCTACAGCTTTTTTCCCGCCTATATCTTATCTTGCGGAAGTAAAACGTTATAAATCTATTGGAATAGAAAGATTTGAAACATTTGAAAAACAAACTTATCGTAATCGTACTTATGTTTTGTCTGCAAATGGAATTTTACCTTTAATGATTCCATTGAAACGCAGTTATAATTCATTATCACAACAAACAAAAGATATAGAAATTTGTTATTCGGAAAATTGGAATGTAAAACATTGGAGGACGATTTGTTCTGCATATAATAAAAGTCCGTTTTTTGAATATTATGCTTCTGAAGTGAAAACTTTTTTTTCAGGTAACTATCTTAAATTACTTGATTTGAATAATGATATTTTGTTTTTTTGTAAAAAACATTTTAGAATAGAAACAGAAATTTTTCAAACTGATATTTACAAACGAGAATATGAAAAAGATTATCGTACAATGTTTAAAGTGCAACAACAAGGAAAAGAAAATGGCTATTTCCCAACCTATTATCAATGCTTTTCTGATAAATTAGGTTTTACACAAAATCTATCATGTTTGGATTTGTTATTTTGTTTAGGAAAGGAAAGTGAGAAATATTTAGATATGGTAAATGAATTCAGAAATTAATTGCAATTTTTTTTATTTGTTTCAATATTATAATAAAGTTCTTTTATCTTTTTTGTCATAATATTCCATGAATATTTGCTTTTTTCGCAGGCAAGTGTGTGTGTAAAATCAGGTTTTTCTGTACAATATTTCAAAATAGTATCTGCCAAGCAATCCTTGTTTGCTTTTTTACAAACATAACCACTTACTCCATCAGGCACTATTTCTGCTAATCCTCCAACATCTGTAACAATCATTGGTAAATCAAAATGATATGCAATTTGTGTAACTCCGCTTTGCGTTGCGTCTTTGTAAGGCAATACTAATAAATCAGAACTGCAGAAATAATTCTTAACATAAATATCATCTATAAACTTGTTTATAAATGTTATTCGTTGCTCAAGTCCAAGTTTTTTTACTTTTTCAAAATATGGTTTGCTATCTTCATAAAATTCACCTGCAACAACTAAATGTAAAGGAAAAGTTTGTAAATCTTTGCGTGCTAATGCCTCAATCAATAAGTCCAATCCTTTGTATGCACGAATTAAACCAAAAAATAAAAGTCTAATCATTTGTTTTTCGGTTGGAATACTTTCATATTGATTATGTAGAAAATTCACTGCTTGTTGTTTCTCAATTTTTTCTCCAAAGTTATCGAATAATGGGTGAGGTGTAAGTATTTTTGGTTTTTTGTTATCAAATGTTTTTAAGTCATTTAAAACTTTATTACTCATAGCAATAAAAGCATCAGCACCTCGTACAAAATATTTTGTGAAGACTTTATCAAAGAAACGAGGTTCGTGAGGTATTACGTTGTCAAGGATTACTATGATTTTTGTTTTATTATTTTTTTTTGCAATTCGTGCTATTGTTCCAAAGCATGGTGCAAAAAATGACATCCAATATTTTATTATTATTATATCAGGTTTACTACATTTCAATTTTTTTCCAACTTTTAGCCAGTTAAATGGATTTATTGAATTGATGTTTCTGTAAATTTGTATTTTAGAATTGTTATCTGAATTAGCATATTGTGTTTTGCCAGGGAAGAATATTGCTGGATATTGTAATGTAAAAGTGTTTATTTCGGTAGAATTTCCTTCTTTACTAAACTCTTCCATAAGCCTTTCATTAAAAGACGCCAATCCCCCACGAAAAGGATATGCTGTTCCTATGAGTGTTATTTTCATTTTTTATGTCCAATAAATATATGCTGTTCTATACCGAGTTTATTTATCTCTCCGAATCCGAATTTATAAATTTCTTTTTTAGAAAATTGATTTATGAATTCACTGTTCTCCTCAACCGAAAACCCGGATTGAGCCAGCACTTGTGCATAATCAAGTCCAAACATTCTTACGTGATCTTTTTGTCCGAAGGCTTTTTCTCGTTCAAGCGGATTGGTTATTGAGGCATCTTCGTAAGTATGTGGCAGATTGCGATTGACAGGGGAGAGAAGTATCGCTTGCCCATGCGGTTTTAGAATACGATATAACTCGCTAAGGGCTTTATCAAGGTGTTCTACATGTTCAAGAATATGATTTGCCATAATAAAGTCAAAACTTTCGTCTGCCAACGGAATGTTCTCAATGTTGAAATGCAGGTCTGCCCACGGGGATTCCAAATCGGCAGTTTTGTAATAAAGATTGGTTTTCTTCAATCGATTTATAAAACATATTTCAGGGGCTATATGAAGAAACGATTTATTGCTTTTCAATATGTCCGTTTGCTGAAAATACATCCACAATAACCTGTGTCTTTCCAGCGACAGACAATTTGGACACAAAGCATTAGGACGAGCATTCACATAACCATAAGGAAGAAATTTGCGATAATGTTTTCCACACACAGGACACTTTACTTTATTTCCCAGATAGAGAGGTTTTATCATTGTGACAGCCATTTTAACTATCCTTTGCAAGTATTTTCGCGGTATGTTTCTTAAAAAGAATTTTATTATATGTTTCATTTATATTTTTGTTTGTTCAATATATTAAACTTAAAAGCAGAATCGCAAACCTGCTAACAGACTTATACGATACGAATTTTCATAATTGTTTTCCGAAAAATTTGGTGTTACAATCAAGTCCTGTGATTTTGTCAAAATATTATCAACTAACTGCATTTGTGAATCTTTAACGAACATTTCCGTTTCAACGCTGCAAAGACTGTAATACCTGTTTCCGTTTCTAAAAATACCAATCAGTTTTCTCATTTCTTTACTAAATTTAAGTTTGCTTTGCAAAAGTAAGAAAAAGATTTGAGTTATTATAAAAAAGGCATTTTCTCTGATTTTATATTTATGATAGTTTATTGTTAAGTGGGAAACATTTACAATAAAAAAAGATTAAATTTTTGGATGTTTGTTCAATTTTTTTGTACTTTTGCAATCTGATTTGAATTCTTAATATTAAAATTTCAATAAAAAAGTTATCAGAGTAGGCGCAAAATTTTAATTAAACATATAAAAAATCTTCATTTACGTAACAAGCGCTTTACTCTGATTTTTTAATCTATATTATTTGCAAAACAAATAATATCTGTTACTCAAATGTCCTTAATCTTTTTGTTGATTTGTGGATGCAAAAAATCCGGTAAAATTTCTTTTAATGGCAGTAAAACAAAGTTTCTATGACAGATTAATGGATGAGGAATTTGCAAATTTAAATCTTCTATGATTAAATCATTGTAAAAAAGAATGTCAATATCTATTGTACGTGAGTGATACTCTTTTGTTTTGGAGTTAATTCTAAGTCTACCTAATTGTTTTTCAATATCAAGACAAATTTCCAATGCTTTGAAAGGATTGTGTAGTGTTTCTATAACAATTACTGAATTAAAAAACTTATTTTCACTTTCAAAACCCCATGCTACTGTTTCAATAATAGATGATTTTTTAATAATTTTTCCTAAATATTTTTCTAATAAATTGCAAGCATTGCTTAAATTAGCCGCTCTATCACCTAAATTACTGCCTAATCCAAGAACTATTTGATTCATTATTGCTATTGTATTTTTGTTTTTCTCTATATTAAGAATAAAAAAAAACGATTAATTGTTGCCAATCAATCGTCAAAATGTATCAATTTAAAACTTAAAACATATGAAAAATTTAAATTTTGTAGCGGGGGCAGGATTCGAACCTACGACCTTCGGGTTATGAGCCCGACGAGCTACCTCTGCTCCACCCCGCATCTTATTATTTTTAACAAGTTTCCTTGTTTTGAGATTGCAAAATTACAAATTATTTTCTTATTAACCAAATAAAAAAATGAAAAAATGAATATTTTGATGTTAAATTATTGATTAACAGTATGTAAATATTTGATAGGTTTTGTCTTTTTACATAGATAATTTAGACTTTTATCTTAAAAAATTAGCAAAAATTTAATTTATTTTAGAGAAATAAAAAGATATAAATGGATATTTGAATAATAGTCTAAAAAAACTTTATTTTTCATTATAAAAATCAAGATTTTATGTATGAAAAACAGCGATTTTATTTTTTTTAGTCAAAAGATTTGAAACGATTGTAATACAATGATTTAAGAAAGTTGTTTTTAGTAAGTTATAAGATTATTATAACATATAAATTATCTTGGAATAATAATATGCTGATTAGTAAATATACAATAAAGTTACTATTGTTGATGAATTACAGATTAGAAAATTTTACTACTTTTGCAAATTGAAAATTTTAACAATAAGATATGCTATTTAACGATATTGTTTTTGGTCCCATACATTCAAGAAGACTTGGTACGAGTCTCGGTATCAATCTAATGCCTGCCAAATATAAAGTGTGCAATTTTAACTGCTGTTATTGCGAATGCGGTTTCAATCAAGGAGATTTACCTAAAAATGTTAGTTTGCCCTCCATAAATCAAATAGTTACTGCTTTGGAAAAGTTTGCAGAAAAGACTCCACCTGAACAATTAAAAAAAATAAATTCAATAACATTTAGTGGCAATGGAGAACCAACTCTCCATCCTGATTTTGCAGAAATTGCACACATGGTTTCACTATTTCGTTTTCAATACATTCCGCTTGCAAAAATTTCTCTTTTGACAAATGCAACGCGTGTCGGAAGAGAAGAGGTACAGAATGCTAAACGACATTTGGATAATTTGATATTGAAATTAGATTCAGGAACAGCGGAACAATATAAAAAGATAAATGATCCGGCAGTTTGCAATTTTGATAAAATGGTTAATAACTTAATACGATTTGGACAGGGTTCTATTATTCAGACACTTCTTCTGCGGTCAACTAATCCGGAAGATGGAATAGACAATACAACTACTGAAGAATTTGCTGCCTATATGAAGATATTGAGACAAATAAAACCCAAACAAATTATGCTTTATGGCATAGACAGAGAAACTCCAAATGTAAATCTTGTAAAGATTGAACATGAGGAATTGGAGAATTATGCCAATCGGTTGCGGTTTATAGATATGAAAGTTGAGGTTTATTAAAAAGAAATCACTATATAAAGGTATTGTATCACGTATTTAATATATCTACTTTTGCAACTGCAATTTTAATAACATATTTCAATGGCACAAACACTCAATCAATTACATCAAGGACAAAGAGCAATAATCTTAAAGATAAAAGGTCGCGACAGATTTGTTAGAAGATTGTCCGAAATGGGTTTTGTACGTGGTGCAGTTGTAGAAGTTATGATGTCAGCTCCTTTACATGACCCTGTTAATTACCGTATTCTTGGTTCTGAAGTAAGCATAAGACGTGCAGATGCAGCATTGATAGAAGTGGAACAGTGTTCAAATGTACCTGATGAGAATTTGCAGAAGGTAAAACGCACTTCAAGTTATTTTGGAACAACTACTCAGGAAATAGAATGTAAGGTCAATCAATCAAAATTAAATAAACAGGATATAGAAATAGTGCTTGTGGGTAATCCTAATGTTGGAAAAACATCACTTTTCAATGCTTTGTCAGGTTATAAGGAGAAAGTAGGAAATTATACTGGAATTACCATTGATATAAAGCAGGCGACATTTCAATATAAAGAATATACATTTCATTTAACAGACCTTCCGGGTACATATTCGCTTGATGCATATAGTAAAGATGAAGATATAGTTGCAGACTACATTACTTCAAAAGTCCCTGATTTGGTTATAAATGTGTTGGATGCGGCTAATTTGGAACGTAATCTTTTTCTGACAACACAACTTATTGATATGGATGTGCGGATACTTATCTCTCTTAATATGTATGATGATTTGACACAACGTGGAGATGTCTTTGATTATCATACTTTCGGTTCAATGATAGGTGTGCCTGTTGTGCCAACAATAGCAAGTAAAAAAAGCGGTATTACTGAACTTTTAGATACAGCTATAGATATTGTAAATCAGAAAAACGAAATGGTTCGTCATGTACATATAAATTATGGAGAACCAATAGAACAGGCGCTTGATATATTGGCAAAAAAAATACATGCAAGTGCGTCATATAAGGAAACTGCTGCTGCTCGGTATCTTGCAATACGTCTTTTGGAAAAAGATAAACGTGTTATTGACGAACTTGAAACTTGGGAAGATCACGATGATTTACACGAAGTTGCAGAACAAAGCATAAAAAAAATAGAACATTTCAGTAACTCCGACAGTCAGACTGTTATAACCGATGCCCGTTATGGTTTTATTGCTGGTGCATTGAAGGAAACATTTCATGAAAATCCTAAATACAGAGTTAAAGATAATGCATATCCTGTACGGAAACCAAAAACTCTTACGCAGAAATTAGATAACATATTTTTAAATTCGTGGTTAGCCTATCCAATCTTTGCATTTATTATATGGCTGATGTTTTTTTGTACTTTTAAAGTAGGACAATATCCAATGGATTGGCTGGAAGTTGCTATTGGAGCTTTTTCAACATATCTTGAAAGCGTTATGCCTCAGGGTTGGTTTACCGATTTACTGACTCAGGGAATTATTTCCGGAGTGGGGGGAGTTGTAGTCTTTTTGCCGAACATACTGATTCTGTTTCTTTTTGTAAGTCTTATGGAACAAACAGGTTACATGTCTCGCGTTGCTTTTTTAATGGACAGACTGATGCACAAAATAGGATTGCATGGCAAAAGTTTTGTACCAATGATTATGGGTTTTGGGTGTAACGTGCCTGCCATTATGGCTACGAGAACATTAGACAGTAGAAAAGACAGATTACTTACAATGATGATACTTCCATTTATGTCCTGTTCCGCACGTATGCCGGTTTATATATTACTTGTTGGTACGTTTTTCCCCGATAACAGCGTGCTTATAATCTGTCTCCTGTATCTTTTGGGAGTTGTTCTATCGGCAATTTTTGCTATTGTGTTCAACAAAACAATATTTCGTAAGAAAGAAAGTCCATTTGTAATGGAACAACCGCCATATCGTGTTCCTACAATACGTTCTGTTTTGCATAATCTATGGACAAAAGCTGCTCAATATTTAAAGAAAATGGGAGGAATTATTCTTTTAGCATCTATAATTGTATGGTCTTTGATGTATTTTCCTCAACAAAACACGCACAAAATAGAAGAAAGTTACATTGCTAAAATAGGAAAAACCATAGAACCTGTACTTGCACCTTTAGGTTTTGATTGGAAAACATCGGTAGCAGTTCTGACAGGAATAAACGCAAAAGAAATAGTTGTAAGTACAATGTCTGTTCTTTACAATGACAATCTTAATCAGTCAGACGACTATATTCCTCAAAACAATGACTCTAATTCTGTTGGAATTCATCTTCCATTTACAACTCCAACAGTTATAAGTCTGTTAGTTTTCATTGCTATTTATTTTCCCTGTATGTCTGTTTTTGTTGTGGTAGGTAAAGAAAGTAAATGGAGATGGGCTGTGTTCCTTGCTTTTTATACAACAATTACGGCTTGGATACTTGCTTTTCTTACGTACAATTTTGCTATGTTGTTTGTTTAATCATTCAGTGCTAAACCACCTAATGATGTTTCCTTGTACAGTGAAGGCAGATCCATACCTGTTGTTTTCATAACGTGAATAGCTTTGTCAAGACTTATTATATGTGTACCGTCAGTAAAAGTTGCGTAATATCCGGCATCCATTGCACGAAGAGCTGCAAAAGCATTCCGTTCTATACAAGGTATCTGTACTAAACCGCAAACAGGATCGCAGGTTAAACCCAAATGATGTTCTAATCCCATTTCGGCAGCATATTCTATTTGTTGATTAGACCCACCAAGCAATTGACATAATGCAGCGGCAGCCATTGAACATGCAGAACCAACTTCTCCTTGACAGCCAACTTCTGCTCCGCTTAAAGAAGCATTGTATTTTATAACATTTCCGATTAAACCTGCTGTAGCTAATGCGTGAAGCAGTCGTTTTTCGGTAACATCGTAAGAAAGCGTGTGAGAGAAAAGAACAGAAGGTAAAATTCCACATGAACCGCACGTAGGCGCTGTTACTATTTTGCTGCCTGAAGCATTTTCTTCTGCAACGGCAAAAGCAAACGCCATTGCTAAATATCTATCTCGTAAAGTTTTATTCATACCGTGAAGTTTGCTATATACAGAAGAAGCTCTTCTTGGTAAATTTAAGATTCCGGGCAGTGTAGCTTCGTGGTCTAAACCATTATGAATACTTTCCTGCATAGTTTTCCAAATTTGAGCAAGGTATTCCCAAATATCTGTATCTTCGTTTTCGGCAACATATTCCCAAAGTCGTTTAGTTTTAAGATATTGCATGATTTCTGTCATTGTTTTTAATGGATACACTTCTTTGTCTGCTGAATGTGTGCCGTCTTTTGAGATGTCGCCACCTCCAATGCTAAAATATTTCTGAGAAAGCAGAGTATTGTTGTTTGCATCGTATGCAAAAAACTCCATACCGTTTGGATGTTCAGGCAAAAAAACTGTTGGTTGCCATTCTATTATTAAATTTTTGTCTATAAATTGTTTTCTAAGTATTTTGTCTGATAAATGTCCTTTTCCTGTTGCTGCGAGCGAACCGTAAAGAATTACTTTGTAATGGTCGGCATTAGGGCAATCGGTTAAAAAATCTGTTGCTGCGTTTGCAGGTCCCATAGTGTGGGAACTTGAAGGTCCGAAACCTGTTTTGAATATTTTTTTTATAGAATCCATTTTCTTTTTTGTTAATCAAAGTATCGGTGAAGATAGACACTTTTGTTTTTTGGCTGGCAAAAATACAAAAATCTTACTTTACATTATTATATATTGATGAACATCAATCAACGAACGTTCTAAATATTTCATAACTGGAAATTCTTCAACTCAAATTTTTTTATATGCGAAAAATCCAAAAGTACATCCTTTTTTTTCACGCACGTATTACACGTTTAACTGTTATTTATTGCAATTAAAAAAGTCTATTTTTGTTCTTTTGCATCCAAAACCCTCGTCATTGCGAGCGGAAACGAAGCAACCCAAAGAGAAATCATTGTTTCAAATCAAATAACCATTGTTTCAAAATCATAAACCCTTGTTTCATTTTCTGCAATCCACGTTGCAAATCCAATAACCTTTGTTTCCGTTTCCTCAATCTTTGTTTTAATAACAGCAATCTTTGTTTCGGTTTTTCCAATTCCTGTTTCCGCCAATGCAATCATTTTCAACGGATTAAAAACCTTTGTTTCAACTTCTGCAACCTTTGTTTCGGGTCTTAAGAAAGTCTTAAATTCTCGATTTAAATATTTTGAACGGCGATTTAAATATTTTAATTCAGGATTTAAATGTTTTGAACGGCGATTTAAATATTTAAATTCACGATTTAAATATTTTGAACGAGGATTTAAATATTTTAATTCTCGATTTAAGGTTTTTTTGAGGGTAAAAATTTTGGTTGGAAGGATTGAAACGTGGATTTAAATATTTTAAATCAAGGTTTTCGGTTCAATAATCAAGGTTTAAAATGTTGTAATCAAGATTTTAAAAATGAAAACAAAGGTTTCTGTTTGGATTGCTTTGCTTTCGCTCGCAATGACGAGGATTGGAAAGGTTATAACAAGGGTTATTATGGTTGAAACGAGGATGGGAAAAATAATGACGGGGATTGTTATGGCTGAAACCGCGTTGGAAGAAATTGAAATA
Source organism: Bacteroidales bacterium (assembly GCA_031272245.1). Lineage (GTDB taxonomy): Bacteria > Bacteroidota > Bacteroidia > Bacteroidales > P3 > JAISGN01. The sequence goes on along the minus strand of JAISUE010000027.1, from coordinate 5,798 downwards.
ATAGTTAATGAATTTAAATTTCCCATTTTTATTTACATAAGTTCTATACAATTCAATATATTCTTGACAACAGACCTAATTGGAAAAATAAATTCCATTATTAAAGCATCCAACTAAATTTACTCCATTTTCAACAAGAGTTTTTACTTTATATTGATTATTGTGAGCATAATAATCTGCAAACCATCTTTCAAAATTAGACTTAATGGACAAAAATTTATATTTTTGCAAACAATATATTTCATTATTTATTGGAATATTTATTTTAATGCGAAATAAAAAGAACCGGGTTTATAAAAACTAATAAAATTGAAAATAACACCAATAGAAGAGATTAAAAAATTAAATATCCAACCTGTTATCAGCGTAGGAATGTTTGACGGAGTACATAGCGGACATCAAAAATTATTGAGCATACTGTTAGAAAAGGCTAAAGCGTACAATACTTTAGCCGCAGTAGTAACATTTTCCAATCATCCACGTTTTGTATTAGATTACAATCTCAACTGCAAACCTGTTTTATTGCTTCAAACTTATGAAGAAAGAATGAAAAGTTTAAGCCATTTCGGCATTAAAAATGTTTATACCATAGATTTTTCTGAAAGAATTTCTAAATTATCACCTGCTATTTTTCTTGATTTTATTATAGAAAAACTTAATCCATACTTGCTTTTAATGGGTTATGACAACTCTTTTGGGAACAAAAAAGACAGCGATCTTGCAAATATTTTGCATAACGGTAAATATCAATCTATGGCTATTAAAAAGACAGATGCATGTGTTTTTTACAACGGTTTGGAAGTAAGTTCAACGCAAATACGTAATGCTCTCAAAGAAGGGAACATTAAACTTGCAAACATCATGTTAAATTATTTTTATACTCTAAGCGGTAAAGTAATAAAAGGCTATAAAAAAGGAAGAGGATTAGGATTTCCTACAGCAAACTTGAAAGTAGATGCTTTAAAATTGATACCTAAATGCGGTGTTTATGCAGTACATGTTGTAATAAATAAACGAATTTTAGAAGGAGTAATGTTTATTGGTGAGAGAAAAACTTTTGATTTAAATGATCTAACCATTGAAGTTCATATTTTTAATTTTAATACTGATATATATAATAAAAATATAGAAGTGCAATTAGTTGATTTCATTAGAGAACAACAACGTTTTGCAAGTGTTGAAGACCTAATACAACAAATAAAAAATGATTGTGAGTATGCCAAACAAATTTTTAAACTTAATTCTGACAACCCTTTTAATTTATAACACTGCATTTTCTCAGGGCAAAACTTTTTATTCTATTGAAGATGCTATTAAAACACCGGACAGTGTAAAGGTTTTAATTTTAAACAGGCAACATTTAAAAAGTATTCCTAATGAAATTTATCTTTTTATCAATCTTGAAAGTTTATCCTTATCAAGGAATAAAATTGAAAATATATCAGATTCTTTATCTCTGTTAAAGAAATTGCATTATCTTGATCTGTCTTCAAATTATATTTCTTTTTTACCCTGTTCTCTTACCAGACTTCCGCTTGACACTTTAATTATTTGGGATAATCCAATTTATGTTTTTGATACGTGTTTTGCTGATTTAAAATTAAAATATTTGGATTTGCGTGCAATAGAAATGAATAAAAAAGAGCAACAACAGATAATATCATTGTTTCCTCAAACAAAAATAAGAAAAAATCGTCCCTGTAATTGCAGAGGACGATAAAATTGATTAATTATTGTTTTGTTTCTCCTCTGGCAATGATGTAATAATCTCCTCCAAGACTATCAATCATTGATTGCATAAGGTCTTTTGCTTCCAAAAGAGTATGTCTCGAACCATAAGAAACATAATATATAGGCGTTTCAAGGCGATTTTTAGTAATAATATAAGAGTCGTATCCAAGACTTTTACCTTTTCTTGCATTGTTTTCTGCTCTTATTTTTTCATAACTTGTACTGGTTATAACATCATAACCTAATAAATTTGTAGTATGTATTTGTACAGCGCCTGTATATTCACAAGTATCTTCTTTCTTTTTTGGTTTAACCGTATCTTTTTTAGGTTTTACATAACATTTTTTTGCAGGTTGTTTCGCAAATTTCTTTTGTTGCTCGTCAAGAGTAGTAGCAATATGTTCCAAAGTAGCATTAGTAAATGCCGTATCAACAGTAGGTTCTACTTTTGTTGTGACAGGTTTTGGAACATCATATTTTTTATTTACTTCATCTTTGGTCATCATATAAGAAGCAAGTGTATTTGATATTGGTTTTGCCCATTTATACTTTTGCAGCCAACCCATATAATAAGAACCTATTGTAGCAAAAGAACCTATAAAAAGGACTAACAATAATATAAATAACCATTTCCAACCTGTTTTTTTCTTGCCATTTGAATTTTCAGATATTTCACCCTCCTTTTGTTTCATTTTTTGTGAGACTTCTAAAATTTTATCTGCTTTCGCTCTAATAATATCTACAAGTTCTTCTATATCATCTACATCTCCACCACTTTCTGAAATGAGTTCAGCAATAACAGTCTTTTGATAAATCTTATTTTCTGTGGCATATTTATCATTATTAGTATTATCATTTACTTTTAAAACTTCTTCTACCGATAAAGATTCACTGACTTCACAGTTTGTTACATTTTTTTCTGTTTCAGCATTAGTTACTTCAAAAGTTTTTACATTTTGCACTTTATCTAGTCCAAAGCTTTCATCCATTAAATTCAAATCAGATAATGGTTCAAAAGAATAATTACCTTCTTCACTTACACTAATCTTACCAAGATAAGGTAAAGTTATATTTCCGGTTGTTTTAAGTTTTTCATTTAAAGAATCCGAATATTGCCGTATCCAAGTTAAAGAAGTTTGCTCAGAAATAAATTCTTTTTTTGACATAAAATTCACAAAAGACATATCGTCATTCAAATCTTTTGAAAAAGTTAATACTCTTTTTGGCGGAAATATCATATTATTATCCAAGTCAAACTCTGCCGTATGTTTAACTACAACAAAAGTTCCAAAACCTATTAACTCTGCTTTATTGTGTATTTTTAGAAACTCAAATAAATTATTTGCAACATTCATTACTTTATTATTTTGTAATTTAACTTAAATGCAAAAGTATTACTTAATGAAGCAATAAATTTTCGCTAAAAAAAAAGTTTTCAACATTGCAATGTTGAAAAACCAATATATAATTTTCAAAATGAAAACTGTTTTGTACACAAATTTATATTAAATTTCGTTGAAATTTCTTATCAGATTAAAACCTCCGTTTTAATAGTACAAAATGAGTGAATGACTTTACATGTTTCAGAGATACAAATTATTTACATACAAAAAGGGCGAGAATTAAAACTCGCCTTTTTTCTTTTTCGCAGTGGTTTTTACTGTACTACAACTTTCTTCGTTATTGTGCCGTTATCTGTTTGCACTCTTACAAAGTAATTGCCTTTTGCAAAAGCAGAAACGTCAATCGTTGTTTCTTTGCCTTGATAAACCACTTTACCTAACAAATCAACTACTTCAATGCTGTTTATCTTTTCGCCGCAAGTAATGTTTATTGTTTCACTTGCTGGGTTTGGATAAAGACTGATACTTGCTGTTTCTGCAATGTCATTCAAACTATTAGTAACAGAAAGATTAAGAACAACAATACTGTCACAGCCATTTACTGATTGCAACGTTTGAGTGTATGTTCCTGCGGTGCTTTCGTTGAAGCCATTCAGGTTGTAAGTCTCGCCTTCTGTTATCTCCGCATTTATTGTATCATTATAAACAGGATTAACTACCAAATTCAAAGTAATTGTTGAGTCGCAACCATTGACATTTTGTTCTGTACGGGTGTATTGTCCTGCTGTGTTTTCATTGAAACCGTTTAGGTTGTAAGTTTCGCCATAACAGATAGCGACGTTAATAGTATTAGTCTGTACTTGTGGATAAACGGTCAGGTTAAGAGTAATTGTTGAATCGCAACCATTGACATTTTGTTCTGTACGAGTGTATTGTCCTGCGGTATTTTCATTAAAGCCATTTTGAGTATATGTCTCGCCGTAACAGATTGAAGCGTTTATAAAGGTTGTGTCAGTAAAACCTGTATAATTTGTGAAATAGCTACAATCCGTTGCACTTTGATAAGCACTAACGCTTTCGCAAGGCACATGAACAAGAATAGTAGTTGGAACATTACCAAAACAAGTATTACCAAGATATGGTGGAGTTACTGCCAAAATTGTAATTTCTGTTAATCCGCTGCAATTTTGAAAAGCATAATTTCCTATTGATGTAACAGAATTAGGAATAGTTAATGTACCTATTATTCCACTACAACCATAAAAAAGATAGTTAGGTATTACTTGCACACTGTCTCCAATAGTTACATTGGTTATTGATGTTTTATTATAAAAAGGAGAATCTGAATAAGAAGTAGGCAAAGTACAATTAACTGCATTCCATGTTACTGAAGTTAATCCGCTGCAATTATAAAAAGCCCAATAATCTATTGACGTAACCGAATTAGGAATAGTTACCGAGGTTAATCCGCTGCAACTATAAAAAGCAGCACTGCCTATTGAGGTAACTGAATTTGGAATAGTTACTGAGGTTAAACCACTACAAAAAGCAAAAACACCATTTCCTATTGACGTAACCAAATTAGGAATGGTTAGTGTTCCTGTTATTCCACTGCAACCAGAAAAAAGATGGTTAGGTATTACTTGCACGCTGTCTCCAATAGTTACATTGGTTATTGATGTATTGTTATAAAAAGGACTGTTAGGGGATGAAGTAGGCAAAGTGCAATTAACCGCATTCCAAGTTACCGAGGTTAAACCGCTGCAATTATAAAAAGCAGAATTTCCTATTGATGTAACAGAATTTGGAATAGTTAGTGTGCCTGTTATTCCGCTACAACCATAAAAAAGATAGTTAGGTATTACTTGCACACTGTCACCAATAATTACATTAGTTATTGATGTATTGTTATAAAAAGGACTGTAGGAATAAGTAGTAGGCAAAGTGCAATTAACCGCATTCCAAGTTACTGATGTTAATCCGCTGCAACTAGAAAAAGCATAATTTCCTATTGACGTAACCGAATTAGGAATAGTTAAAGTTCCTGTTAATCCGCTGCAACCAGAAAAAGCCTGATTCCCTATTGACGTAACAGAATTAGGAATAGTTACTGAAGTTAATCCGCTGCAATAAGAAAAAACACCATTTCCTATTGACGTAACAGAATTAGAAATAGTTATCGAAGTTAAGCCGCTGTAATTATAAAAAGCATATGCTCCTATTGATGTAACGGAATAGGTTAAATTATTTGTCCCGCCCGTTACAGAATCTAAAATTGTGTAACTTCCCTGTGGGTTAGTTGCAAAAGCATCAGTGTTACCACTACCAAGTTGTACCTCATTAGGCGAAAGACTTGTGATTTTGTAGGTAACTCCACTAACTGAAAATGTTTGTCCGACACTTTGTCCGTTTGCATTAAGGTTTGCAAACATTGCGATTGCAATAACCGCTACCATAAAGATTTTTTTCATCTTATTTGAATTTTTTTTTATTTATTATTTCATTCATTATTTGCTTCCAACTTTTTATGTGCATCATTTCGCAGAAGTATCGCAGCCTTTGACGTGTCGCCACGCTCAATCTTCAGCTCTGCATCGTGATATGTTTTTAATTGGTTTCCCAACATAGTTATTGCAGCCGTAGGAATGTCCAGGGTCTGCTGATAATCGGGAATTCTGTAATTGAAATTCTCTGCCCATGCGGCAAATTCAAGTTCTTTTTCAG
>JAISUE010000003.1 GCA_031272245.1 Bacteroidales bacterium | reverse complement strand
GCCAAAAATTCTTTGGTAAAGGGTGCTTTTACCGTGTCTATTAACGTTATTTTTTCGTCCATTATGAGGTACGAATTATAACTTGAACCTCTTTGAGTGAGGTATCCGTGAAAGTTTCTCACGTTCCAGTCGGACACACCGACACTATAAATATCTTTTTTTATCTCTGCTACTTTCATTTTATTGTAATTTAAATTGTTAATAAAAATTATATGTTCGTTTTATCTTATAAAAACGTTGCAAAAGTAGTAAAAATATCATAAATAATAAAGATAAAAACTTGTTTATGCTATTTTACAATTATTCTCTCCAGCGTAAATAGTTGTAACTTCTATCACTTTCTACTTCTTTTAGTTGCATTGTATCGTAATTAATTTTAATTGTGTATTTTTTTATATCCGACGGCAATGCTGTATTAACAAGAGTTAAGGTATCAGTTTTAATTGTATAGTAATAAGTAGTGTAATTTATAACAGGATCACAAACATAGTGATAAATAGTATCTCCTTCTATTATTTCAGTTGAAGAAGATTGTACTTTACTTACAACATCTGTAAAGATTCTGTCTTTAGCTCTAAAAACATAATTAGAAAATTCCCAATAAGATTGTAATGCACATGGAGAAGATTTTGGATTGCTTACAACATCATATAAACGCCATTTACCAATTATTAAATCAGTATCTTCTATTTCTTCTTTGCAACTTACAAATACTATACTGCATAAAATAAGAATAGCAGTAATTAACATGTGAAATGATTTTTTGTTCATAATTTAATTATTTAGATTTATTTACTTTTTTTTGCTAACGAATAAAGTGTTATAGTATCAAATATAAGATACAAGACAAATATAATAAGATATGAAACAACAAACATTTTATCTGTTTCTATTTTTGATAAATAAACAATAGAAAGCACGCCAATATAAATAATCATCTTTCCAAATTTAACAATCATAACTATATTGACAAAATTCATTGTTTTGCGTTTTGGAATAAAATATATAAGGCAATAACCAACAGCTGTCAATGCCCAAAACATTACAATATAATAAGGCAAGTTTGGACTTAACATTCCTTTTGTATATAACATAAAGAACAAAAACATAAAACAAATAACTATCGAAAAAATAGACAGTTTGGTTAAATACATTGCTATAGGATGTTGTTTCATAAACTTTTGCTGTTAAAATGTTATGTTTAGAGTTTGCAAATATAAATTTTTTTTTGATTACTGCATAAATTAATCGCATTTCTCTCATTAAAAAGAACGGAGACTTGTTAAAATTTACTTATTTTTGCTTGTGTTTTAACGTAAATATTTTTCATTTATGAACAAATATAAATTGCCAAAAAGATTTCGTGATTGGAAAACGACTTTTTATCCTAAAAGTTTTGAAATTTTCCATAGTGGTAAATATACAAAACAATTATTTATTAAAGACTTAACAGCAGGGATTATTGTTGGCGTTGTAGCTCTTCCGCTTGCTATTGCTTTTGGTATTGCAAGTGGTGTTAGTCCTCAACAAGGTTTGATAACTGCTATTGTTGCCGGTTTTATAATTTCTTTTCTTGGAGGTTCAAATGTACAAATAGGAGGACCAACAGGCGCTTTTATTGTAATCGTATCAGGAATTCTTGCTAATTATGGTATATCCGGTTTAATGATTGCAACGTGTATTGCCGGAGTCTTCTTAATAATTATGGGTTTTTTAAAGTTTGGAGATGTAATAAAGTTTATGCCATACCCAATTATAGTAGGTTTTACAAGTGGTATAGCAGTTATGATTTTTTCTACTCAAATAAAAGATTTCTTTGGACTTACAAATTTTGACGGTTCTCGTCTTGTTATTCCATCAGAATTTGTAGATAAATGGATTTGTTACATTAAACATATTACAACAATGAATCCTTGGGCAACAGGAGTTGCTGTTTTTACAGTTTTAACAGGCATTTTTTGGCAAAAAGTAACTAAAATTATTCCGGGTTCTTTGATAGCTATTATCATTTGCTCTATTATTTCAGTTGTATTGCGACATTATAATATACATATTGATACTATTGGTAATGTGTATCCTGAATTGAGTGGTGGAACAGCCTTACCTGCTCCTGAAGTTCCTCCAATAAACATGAAAGCATTCAGAGAATTGCTTACTCCGGCTTTTACTATCGCTATGCTTGGAGCAATAGAAAGTTTGTTGTCTGCAATGGTTGCAGATGGTGTAACAGGGAAAAAACATAATTCAAATACTGAATTGATAGGACAGGGTATAGCAAATATTGTTTCTCCAATATTTGGTGGTATTCCTGCAACAGGAGCAATTACCCGTACAATGACTAATATAAATAATGGTGGAAAAACTCCTGTGGCTGGAATGTTTCATGCTTTGTTCCTTTTTTTGATTTATATTTTCCTTATGCCGCTTGCATCAAATATTCCTTTTGCATGTTTGGCAGGAGTATTGGTTTTAATAGCATATAATATGTTCCAGTTAAGAGTAGTGAAGGGTTTAATGAGAAATCCTAAAAGTGATGTAATAGTTTTCTTTGTTACCTTTTTTCTAACTATGTTTTTTGATCTTACTATTGCAATAGAAGTTGGGATACTTATTGCAGGAATATTATTTATTAAACGGGTTATGGAAACATCCCATATAAAAGTTATACAGGATGAAATAACAAGAAGTGAAGACCCTGAAAGCGATTCTATTGTTGAAAAATTAAGTAAGGAAATAGAAGTTTATGAAATAGACGGACCTTTTTTCTTTGGTATCGCAAACAAGTTTGATCAGATAAGCAGTGAAATTAAAAGCAAAAAACCTAAGGTAAGAATTATTCGTATGAGAAAAGTTCCATTTATTGATTCCACAGGCTTACAAAATCTTACCGCTTTGTGTCAAAAGAGTAAAAAAGAAAAAATACAAATAATTTTAAGTGGAGTTACTCCGGAAGTTTATAATGTTTTGGAACATTCCGGCTTTGTGGATAAATTAGGTAAAGAATTTATTTTCAGTCATATTTCCCTTGCATTGGAAAAAGCAAATGAAATAGTTTTATCTTTGAAAAGCTAACGACTGTAATTATTATTTTTGACTTAATGTACAAAAATGAAGCTGTTACATTTTATAATTCATTACCAAATAACTGTTGCTAAAGATTTTTATGTTTTATTTTCAAATTATTGATAGCCATTAATATTGTTGATTAGGAGATAAATATAAACTCTTCGCAAAATAAAATAAATATACTCTGCAAACAATTATAAATTTTTCCTTTGAATTGAAATATGTTTTCTATTATGCTAACATTTATAAAGCGTTATCTCTGAAAAATATAATAAACATCTATATTTATACGTTATTTTCAAAATCCAAACAGTATGCAAAATTTTAAATTTTTATTTTATTTATTGATATTCATTTTCTTTTCAAGCTGTATTTTTAATAGTTGTATTGACGAAGAAAGTTTTGCCGAAGGAAGTGCAGTCAATCTTAAATTTTCTACAGATACATTAAGTTTTGATACCGTTTTTACGCAAATGGGATCTATTACAAAGCAAGTGTTAGTTTATAATAATGAAAGTAATACAGTTAAACTTAACAGTGTAAGATTAGGTGGAGGAGTACAGTCTTTTTTTCGCTTAAATGTAGACGGTGATACTTCCATAATAGCTAAAGACGTTGAAATTGGAGCAAAGGACAGCATTTATATTTTCGTTAAGGTTACGGTAAATCCTGCTAATACAAACAATCCTTTCCTTGTTTCTGACTCAATAATTCTGAATTTTAATAACAAATATCAAACAATTCAGTTAAGAGCTTACGGACAAAACGCATATTATCATTTACCTACCGATACATTACAGGCAAATCTTACAGGAACTCAAACTACTCCCATCTCTTTTGCTCACAATGACAGCTCAAATCGTGGCGTTGAACATTTATCTGCTTCCTTATTGACACTTAAATCAGACAAACCACACATTATTGTAGGAACTTATGTTGTAGATTCCGCTTATGAATTAGTAATTGAAAGTGGAACTAAACTGCATTTTGCAAATAACGGTATGCTATTGGTCTATACTGACGGTTGTATTAAGGTACAGGGAGGACAAAATGACCCTGTCCTGTTTCAGGGAATAAGAAAAGACAGTTATTATCCAAAAACTCCGGGTCAATGGTATGGTATATGGCTTTGGAAAGGAAGTAAAGAAAATGAATTTGAGAATTGTATTATAAGAAATGCTACTGTCGGTTTGCAAGCTGACAGTAATATTGTTTCTCATCTGAATGCAAAACTAAAAAATGTACGAATAGAAAATATGAGTACTGCAGGCATAGTGGCTCAAACGGCAAGTATTGAAGCTGAAAATACTATTGTAAGTAATTGTGGAAAGTATTGTTTATATCTTGTATTGGGAGGGAAATACAAATTTACTTATTGTACTTTTGCAAATTATTGGAGTGAACAGCCTTCTTCAAATGCTGCTGTTTGTATAACTAATTACCGTAAAATTGATTCTGTCATATTATGGTCTCCAATAGAACAGGCAGATTTTATAAATACAATAATTTATGGTTCTAAACAAAACGAAATACAAATAGAAAAAGCTGATGGGACACCGGATATTCCATATATTTTTCATCATTGTCTGTTAAAAACAACTGCATTAACATCGCAAAATACATCTCTTTCAGGTTGTAAATTAAATGAAGAGCCTCTGTTTGCAGACGTAATAGAAAATGATTTAAGTGTAACTCTTGGTTCTGCGGCAATAGGGGGAGCAGATGACTTTTATTCTGTTCTCGTTCCTAATGATATAAACGGAAATCCACGTACAACACAAACAACTATTGGGGCTATTGAATATATACCTTCCAATAAAAGAGCGATTAAAAGTCATAGATAATTAAAGTATCTTTGCATCTAAAAAAACAGACAAATAACAACAACACAGTTTTAATAAATATGGCTCAACGCTTCAATTATAAGTTATTTCTATATATAATGGGAACAATGTTAATATTCTTTTCAGTAGTTTTCATTGCTCCTGCTGTTGTTGGTTTTGTTTATTTAGAAGTTACATCATGGGTATTCGTATATTGTTCGGTCAGTTGTTTTCTTGTTGGTATATTACTTAAAGCCTGCAATTCTCAACGCAAACCGTTTCTTTCCAAAAGAGATGGCAAATTAACAATAGGATTAGTCTGGTTGCTTTTGCCGCTTGTTGGGGCATTGCCATATACATTTCTAACAAGTCAATTTTCGGTTTTGGATTCTATATTTGAATCTTTTTCCGGTTTTACTACCACAGGTTCTACTTTGCTGACTTGCTACTCCAATGTGCCAAAATCCATTTTATTTTGGCGGGCTTTAACTCAATGGATTGGTTGTCTTGGTTTCATATTTTTTCTTATTTCTCTAATGCCATCTTTACGTAATGACGCACATAATTTTTTTGATTCGGAACTTTATTCCATAAACGCTAACAAAGTAAAACCTCATTTACGTGCCACAATCTATATGATATTTATTATTTATTTACTCATAAGTGTAATTTGTTTAACTGCTCTTCTTATTGCAAAAATGGATGTTTTTAATGCTATTTGTTATACATTTTCAACTGTTTCCACAGGTGGATTTATGTTTAACGATGGCGGTTTAGCAGTTTTTCCTCATTATGTGAGAGCAATACTAATGATAACAATGTTCATTTCAGGAATAAGTTACTATCTTATATATTATCTTATTACATCAAAACGCAGAAATATATTCCGTGATGACCAAGTTAAAGTGTATTTCAAAGTAGTTATTTATGCTTCTATTATTCTATCTCTTTATTTTTATTTTAAAACAGGTTTTTCATCTAATATTCATACTATAATTACATCTATCAATAAAGGTTTTTTCTATGTTGTGTCGGCAGTTTCAACTACCGGTTTTTCATATTCTTCACAGGTTTTACCTTTGTTTGCTGCTGTTTTCATTGTATTTCTTATGTTTCCGGGAGGTTGTACTGCATCATCAGCAACAGGTTTAAAAATAATGCGTGTTACAATCCTTTCCCGTTATACTACTGCAGCCATAAAACGATTGATATTTCCACATGCCATAATATCTGTACGTTATAACAATGTTGCAATTAAAGATGATTCAGTCAATATAATATTTGGATTTTTCTTTCTTTACCTGTTAATTTGTATACTTGGCGCATCTCTTCTTACGATATGTGGGATAAATTTTGATGATGGTGTGATGATAGCAGCGGCAAACATTAACAACGTTGGTTCATTAGGAGAAGAAATTTCAAGTACATTCTTTTCTTATGTAGCAATAAATAATCCTGCAAAGGTTATTTTAATAATTCTTATGATAACTGGAAAGTTAGAAATATATTCCTTTTTTGCATTGTTTTCTCGGTCAATGTGGTCTAGAAGATAAATAATAGGTTAGCTCTTAAAAATCCGAAAACTACACACAATATTTCCGAATCATTTTTATTCAACCGTTGAAACATTTTCACTTTATTAAAATAAAAAAGAAGTAAGTGTCAAATTTGTATCCTTGCGTTAAGGATTATACTTTATACTACCAGTAAAGTAGTTATTTACTTTTGTTTTATAATAAGGAGAATAAACAGGTGGAATTTGTTTAAGTAATTCGATTTCTCGTTTTTTCAAACTCTCAAACTGTTCAAAACTACCATCATTGTTATTTGGTTGATCAATTCCGGTTTGTGATTGCCTGCGTTCTTCCTGCTCTCGTTTCATCTCCGCTTTTTCATGTTGCAATAAACGGGTTGTTATGTTTTGTTGTCGATTAATCGTCTGTTGAGTTATGTTTTTATTTACAATATCTTTTTCAACTTGTTCCATTTGTTTCATCAAATCACTCAAATCTCCGGCTGCTTTTCCACCAGCCTGTTTTTGTTCTTCTGCAAAATTTTGTAGCATTTTGCGAATAAGTTCTTGTTGTGCTGCTGCTCGAGCAAGTTCTTCATTCAATTTTGCTCCTTCGCCAATTTTAGGTTTGCCATTTTGTTGTTGTTTTTGACCTTCAAGTTCTTTTTTTAGCCTCTCTATTTCTTTATTCAACGCATCCTGCATTTGTTTCATTGATTTGGGAGATGAAGATTTTGGATTTCCATTACTTCCCGGATTATCACAACTTTGTTGAGGATTACCTTTTTGCTTTTTGTTTTGAGATTGTTTTTGAGATTGTTGTTTTTGCATATTGTCAAGGCTTTCTGCGAGCAATAACGCAAGATTGTTTATAGAAGTCATTGCATATTGTTGAAAGTTTGCTGCCTGTGTATTTTTATAACTTGCATACATAGACTGATTAAATTTCAATAAATTTTCAATAGCTTTTGCTAAATTATTCTCTACTTGAGACAACTCTTTGTTTATTATATTTGATATTTGAGGTTGTCGTTTAGACATTTCAAACAAAGAATCTGAAATCATTTTCATATCCTCACGAATATTGTTCTGTTCATTGATAATTTTTTGATACAATGGGTCAGAAACAGATGTATTTTTCAATTTTCCAATCATATCTTCCTGCTTTTCAGACAATCGTATAAGATTTTTTAATATCTGTCTTACCTCTTTTATGTCCTCTGCTAATTGTTCCTGATTTTGTTCTTCTGTTGCTGTTTCCAAAGCGTCAGCCATTTGTTGCATTTTTTCAGATGCTTTCTTTTGGTCATCTGCCGCATGTTTTTTGTTTCCTTTATTTATATTTTGTTCGGCAGAACGTTGATATTGTTGTATTTCATCTTCCTGCTGTTTGTTTCTTGGAATGGTTTCAGGTTCTGTAAGTTCATTTGATTGTTTTTGCAGTTTGTCCAAATCATTTTTTATTTCATTGAATTCTTGTGAAAGTTGCTGTTGTTGTTTTGAATTTTGTTGTTTCTGTTCGGAAAGTTCGTTTTGCTTTTTTGATAAGTCTTTTAGCTTATCTATTATCTCATTTGTTTTCTTTTCTATTTCAAGACGTTTGTAAAGTTCAAGGTCTTTATCCAAAGCTTTATTCAAATCTTCATTTGAAATTTTCATTTGCTCCAACGTCTGTTTCATATCATCTTTATTAAGTTGTTTCTGCATTAGTTTTTCAAGTTCATCCATTCTTTTTTTCATATCTTCATCTAACAACTCATTAAACAGCTTTTCTATTTCTTTTTGTTTTGCTACAATTTCTTCCTCTTGTGGAGAAAACCGTTGCTCTAATTCGTTATTTTGTTTTATTTGTTCGGAAATTTTTTCCACCTTATCCCTTAACTCTTTCTGCTTCCGAACTAAATTATTCATTTGTTTTGAATCTTGCCAGTCTAAATTCTTTTTATCTAACAGACGTTTTTGTAATTCGTCTATTTCCTGCTTTAATTTTTTTATTTCATCTAATGTTTTATTACTTTGTTGTTTTATTTCTTCACTTGAACGTTCTAAATTCTCTTTAAGTTCATGTGTAGTAGGCAACGTCAGATTGAAAGCCGTGCTTTTTGTAGATTTATTACCATTCACTTCATCATTATCCCATACTTCAAAGTAGTATGAAGCCCTTTCTCCTGCTGTAAGGTTGATCTGTGAAATATCAAAACTGTAATAAAATTCTTGAGTCTGCGTTTCTTTGTTTATTGTTAAAATTTCATTGTGGGATAATCGCGGATTATCGCTATCATTTTCATATACAATAATATTAAATGTGAGTTTTGTAAAACCATAGTCATCTTTTATTTGTCCACGGAAAAACAATGATTGAGGTAAAATGCTGTCCCGTTGCTCAATAACTGCTATTTGCGGATAATAATCATTAATAACATTCACTGAAAACATTAATGAATCTGTAAATTTCACAAAATCGTTTTGAGACATCAATACAAAAGAAAAATCTTTCATTGCTCTCATTTCCCATTTTGCACGACCGGCTTTGTCGGCTTGCAACTCAATTTTTGAAAAATTATCATGGTTTTTTACAGAATCAACGGGATTTATTATTATTTTTTTAGTATCTCTTGTGGTTATAAACCATTTAATAATACTTCCCTTTGGAACTGAAAAATTAGATGTTGTTTTTATTGTTTCGGATGGTAATTTTGTGTATGCAGGATAAATTACATCTGTCTGAATATCAATAATTATTGGTTTTGGATTTACTTTCAAAATATAATTAGGGCTAATGACTTCTGCCGCTGAAAAATAAAATTGCATATCTCGCTGCAACTGCTTAACAATATATGTAAAAGTTGTTTTGTCTCGTTGTAACATAATATAATTTTGTCCTTCTATTACAATATTTACTTTTGCAGGTAGAGCATCTCCTTTGATTTTTACGACTATTTCAAAATCTTCCTGTTGTACAGCAACTAAATTTTTATTTTGAATTACAAAAGAAAAAGGAGCAGGTTTAGCAAAATAAGCTGTATGATTTATATATCTGTGTGTAGGTTCGCTTATAAGACGTGGAAATGAAATAAAAAGCACAATAAATCCAAGAATTACAACAATTAATCCTTTTGCATATTTCTTATTTTTAGTTTTGTCAATAGCTTTCACAAAAGGAACAGGAGAAAGAGTTTTTGTTTTTTGTTCAATACTTGCCTGTAACAATTCATTGTCGCTTAAAGTTAATTGCTGTTTTAATTCTAATAAATTTAATAGCTTGTCATCAATTTCAGGAAAAAATTTTCCAATAATAGATGCTGCTTCTTTATATGTAAGTCGTTTTTGTCTTAAATAAATTCGCAAAAGAGGAACAATAATTAAGAATATTACAATAACAATAGCTGAAAAAATATAAATATAAAACAAAATCGTACGTATAAATGGGGAATTATAACCAACAAACTCCAAAATATTAAGTATCAAAAAAAATAAAATCAAAGCAATAGCTGAATAAATACTTCCCCGTATTGCTTTGTTTTTGTAAAACTTGACTATAAACTCTTCAAGTTTAGTTATTATTATTTCGTGTTTTTCGGTCATTTGCAGTTATTCACATTTAACGGCTGCAAATGTACGAAAGTTTAATAAAAAGGTAATGGTTAGTCATACATATTTTATTTGTTAAATATAATATTCTGTGTAATTATTATTTAGCAAAACAGGCAAATTAGAGCAACAACAGTAATTTTGTTCATTTGCCAATATAAGACAAGTATAATTAGCAGGAAAAGTTTTTCCTGTCATTCTAATAATTGCCAACGCACAAATGGCTTGCGTCTGCCGGGAGGCAGCACGCATTGCGGCTGATGCCGCTTTTGCTTCTATGAAAGTGTGAACACATAAAAAAAGAGAGGCTATTAAACCTCTCTAACAACTACTTTCGTCTGTTTAGTCTCTTAATTATTGCTATGATAAGCCAACATATTAAACCATAAAAGATAAAAGCAAGCAAAATCAAAAAACAAAAAAGAAAATCAAAACCAGAATCAAAATAAAGTCCCATAACATAAAAATTTAATAACGCAAAAATAACAAAAAATGCCGCAAAATAAAGAAATAATGTAGTATATTTTTAATTTTTATCAAGGTATAAAAATTAAAAGTGAATATAAAAAAACTTTTAATCTGTTTTTGTTACAGAGACATTTTGTTATATGCCTTAAACCAGCGGTCAGGAATACGATTTTTTTCACTTGCGATAACATAATCCTGATATGAACATGGAACAAGATAATGTCTTTTATACTTCTCTTTCAAATCTTTACTGCAAGGTACTTCTATCCACCAACGTTCACTTTTTTTGCTCTTGTAAAAAATTATTTCTCTGTCTCCTTCATTCATACTCACCACAAATTTAAAGTAATTTTCAGTATCAACGTAAGGAAAGTCTTTTTTACGCCACAAGTATCCATCAATAAAATACCATATTGCATGTGCTACTATTGCAGAAGTATAACCATTATCCACTGATGAGTTAATCTCATAAAAGCCTATACTGGTCAATTTATCACTCATTCCTGCATAACGACAAAGTTGACAAAGCTGTTCTCCATATAATCCGTGAGGGGAACGTCTGTCATTCCCTAAAATACGTCTCTCGTAATTGGATCTAATAGCGGAAACATCAACAGTAACCATATCAGCATTGCGTATTAAAGGTTCAATACATTCTATATCATCCTGTATTACCCCTAAACGATAGCAGTCAAAATATAAATCTTCTAATGTTTCTAATGCTTTATAATCTATAAAATATGTCTGATATGCAACATGAGTATAATTAAACAGATAATTAGGCTCGCCACACATTATATGAGTAAGATAATTTTCAGAAGTTATATCGTTATTTTCTTCTATTTCTCCTAAATCAATGCGAGAATCAACATTAAACATATTTATAATCTGTCCTAAATTCTCATAGCCGCGATAGTTTCCAACAGTAATGTCCTGTGAACCACCTAATATTATTGGTATTATTTTTTTCTGTAATAAAAAAGCAACAATTTCTCCTATCGCAATATATGTATCTGATAAAGTTTCTCCTGTTTTTACATTACCCAAATCTACTATTTTTACAGGTTTTTTATTGTTGAGTGTTAGATTATATAGATTTTCACGTATGGTATATGGTGCAGTATCGCAACCTTTGTTATCAATGCTTCCACGGTCTTCACATACTCCAAAAATAGCTAAATCTATTTCTTCATTTAAGACAGGAAAGTCTGCATCTGTATTGTAAGAATCTATTATATGACCTAACTTTTCTATTTTGCTTTGCTGAAAATGGTAGCTGCTAATATCAATTTGAGAAAAATAAATACTTATATCCATAATTTAATTCAAATTTTTGTGAGCAAAAGTAAGGAATAATTATAAAATACACTGTTTTATAAAGTAAATTATTCTAAATGGATTTT
Source organism: Bacteroidales bacterium (assembly GCA_031272245.1). Lineage (GTDB taxonomy): Bacteria > Bacteroidota > Bacteroidia > Bacteroidales > P3 > JAISGN01. The sequence goes on along the minus strand of JAISUE010000003.1, from coordinate 14,146 downwards.
CCATCGTCTATGACTCCACAACCAGTATTGAGGTGCTTCATTTATCAGACTTGTAAGAACAGACAATGATTTCTCTGTTATAAATCCATATTCGGTTTCATTTGGTGTATCTGTAATATGTTCTAATTCAAATTCATAATAACCACGTTTTACTTTTCTTACTTTGTAAAAGAAAACAGGAAAATTATACTTTTTCGCAAAATATTCCTGTCCATAAATAACGGCTGTTTTTTGTGATAGAAACGTAGTTATATAACATCGTTTATCATTATTTGGGGATTGGTCAAAAAGCATCATATAAGCACAAGGTTTGTTTTCCTGTTCATAAAATTTAAATGTTTCTCTTACATTTTCCGCATACACTACTTCTGTTCCATAACGAGTACGTTTTTTGTGCATTAAAGTTTCAAAGGTTTTGTTTGACATAGATTTTCCAACACCTATTCCATGATGTTGAAATTGCATACTTAAAGACAGGACTAAATATTCCCAATTATTATAATGAGCAGAAACAAGTATCACACTTTTATTTTGTTTGAGATAAGGATTTAAAATTGAAGGATTAAGGCATTTATATCGTTTCATAACACCTTTTTTTGATATAGTAAGCATTTTTAGGGATTCTAACAATATATCCGAAAGATGCGAATAATACTTTTTGGTAATATCCTTAATTTGTTGTTCTGTAAAATAAGGAAATGACTTTCGTAAATTACTAACCACAACATTTTTTCTATACTTTACAACACTGTGTAAGAAAAAAGGCATAAATCCGAAAACAAAATACAATATCTTTACAGGAAGTAAGGATAGCGGGATAAGTAATCCATAAAACAAAATGTTATTTAAGAGTTTATTCATATATAAATTAAAAAGGCGAATCTTCATTCGCCTGTATGTTTTTATTTGTAGAGGTCTCTTCCAGATTCGAACTGGAGTAAACGGTTTTGCAGACCGGCACCTAACCACTCGGTCAAGAGACCTTTATTCCCATATTTTGAGATTGCAAAAGTACAACATTTTTTTGAATTATCAAAACATTGAAGTTTTTTATCAAAAAATATTAGGACTAATTAAAATGTCCAACAAAAAAACCTTGACTTTTAAAAGTCAAGGTTTTTTGTTTTTGTTATTTATCTTAATAGAATAATGAGAAATTATTTGTTATATTTGCTTTACTCTGTAAAACTGTCAAAGGCATACGAAGCTGTGATGTCTTTTGTGATGCACGCATATTAAACTGTTGTTGTATTATGTTGGCATCTTCAGGAGTTGGTTTTGTTCCAAGCTTATCAACATTCACAATATAAATGCCATTAAATCCTTTTATTGGTTTAAGCATACCTGTTTTCGTTGCTGTAGAAAGCGTACCTATTATTCTCATCTCAGGTCCTGCTTGTGCAAAATAAGGATCAGAAAAAGATGTTCCACTTACACTATCAATAGTTAAAGCAGCTGCAGTGGCAAATGTTTCAATAGTCTTGTTGGAAGCTAAAAGTTTGTTAGCCTTTTCCATTAATTTTTCAGATTTCTTTTCAAGTTTAATCTGTGGTTCTAACTGTGTTCTTATTTCTTCTAATGGCAACGTACCTTTTTCCCAAACATTTTTAACTCCAACAACAAGAAACATATCATTTAACTGATAAACTTCAGGAGCTACATCTCCCTTTTTTGTTTTATCATTGAAAGCCCATTTGATTATCTCTCTACAATATGGCGTTCCCTGAAACTGAAAGTCCATATCTCTAACCTGTGCTGTTTGGATATTAAGATTTTGTTTTTGAGCAGCAGCAGTAAATTCATTCATATTTTTAACATTTCCAAGGAAAATATCGGCTTTGTCCTTAATTCCATTGATTGTTTTGTCTGATGCGCGAATATCTACTACTATTGTTGCCATTTGTATTTTACTGACAGATTCTGTCTTATCGGTTAGTTTAACAATGATTGTGCCTGAATTTTCCGGAAAGTTAGGATTCATATCACTTGCATCAATAGCAAATACACTGTTTTTTGCTAATGTCAAGGAAGGTTCAAGTAAAACAGCACTTAACGCATTATCAGGTATCCATCCCAAATCCCCCATTTTTTCTTTTGTAGTATTGTCATCTGAGTTCTGAACAAAGGTTTCAAAAGCTGAAGGATTTGCTTTTGACTCTTTTAGAATACTGTCACTTAAAGTTTTTGCCTGTTCTGGAGTACGTGGTATCTCTTTTGAGACATTATTATTAAGTATTGCAATGATAGAAAGACGGATTGAATCGGGACGACTTTGTATATTGGTAATTTTTCCCATAACCCAGGAAGAACCAACTTGACGAGGTTCTATGAAACTTCCTATGCTTTTTCCGGCAAGTACGGAATCGGAATAGTAAGTTTTTAAATCTTCTTTTTTGTAATAAGCACTGTCGTAGTTTTTTTCAGAATTTAGAGAAACAAATGATGGCAAATCAGCCTTTTCTGTTATTTGAAAGTTTGCATATATTTGTGCTACCGAATCATTTATTGCCTGAATGTCGGCAGGTGTTGGTGTAACCGCAAATTTTACAAAATTTACTTCACGAAAAGTTTCATTTATCACAAATTCTTTTATATGTTCATTGTAATATTTTTTGTAGTCATTATCTACCAGTTTTATGTCCTTGTCTTCTATGGAAGAAAAAGGTAGAACAACATAGCGAGTATCTATTGTTTTGTTGGATATATCTGCAATGTGTTTTGCTAAAGCTTTTGGCATATATAAACCTGAAGCAAGTAACTTTTCATATTTTTGCTGCAAAGTTGAAATTTTAACATATCGTTCAAAATTTTTCCATGCTAATTGTTCTTCAGGTTGAAGTTTATCAAGCTGAGCTATGTGTTGTTTGATAGCTTGTATATTTACTTGACCCGTTTTTGGATCTGTGATTTGCTGACGAACCATTGGATGAATGAAATCTCCGAAAAATAAATCGTTCATTTCGTCTTCCCCGACAACTAATCCTAAATATTCACATTGCTCATCTAAAAGTTTTTCTTGTAACAGTTGATTAAACACCTGTTGTTTAATTTGGAAACTTTGTTCATTTGTTAAGGCATTCGTTTGATTTTGCTGTTTCATATTGATTTCAGCTTGTTCTACATTGAAGTTAAACTCACTAAAAGTAATATCGTAATCATTAACTTTTGCAATTTCGTTAGGAGATTTTTGACCTTTTTTAGCGAGGTCTCCCAAAATGAAAGCAACTATTGCTATTGCAACGATGGCAACAGCAAGTCCGCTTCTCTTTCTTATTCTACCAATAATAGCCATTTTATTTTATTTTATTTTTTTCAGGTTGCAAAAGTACACATTTTTTTTGAATAATAAAAACTTCTATGCTAAATACTAACTGATGTACAAAAAACTTGAATGATACCACATCAAAATATATTACACAATGCAAAGGTTTAATGACCGATTACTACGGTCATCAGTTGTCCGTTTTTCGAGAAAAAACGGAGAGTGAAAGTACCTGTTGTATGGATAAAACTACTATATAATATATAAATATTATTTATATATTATATAGTAGTTTTATCCTATATTCAGTCTTTTTAACCTCTACTTTTTTCGTGCTTGCACGACACTCCTGCCGCATTAAGCGGCAGGAATTTCCATTCGCTTTGCGAATGGAGTATCCTTTCGCTATAGCGAAAGGAATGTTTATCATCTAAATAGTACAACTATCTATTTTGTCATAAAGTCACATAATAGCTATTCTAAATTTTCTGATAAATATCTTAATTTTCCGAATGAATATTTTGAATTTACAAATGAATATTTTGAATTTTTGTATGACAATGATTTTTGTAGAGATGCTTTTTCCGGTTATCAATTAAATTAAAATATGTATTTTTGCATTTAGTTGATAACTGGGAAAATATGACTAAAAATAACAATATCATAAAAGAAGTAACAGACAGTGATTATCATTATGGTTTCACAAGCAATATAGAAACAGATTTCATAGATAAAGGTTTGAGTGAAGAGATTATACGTAAAATTTCGGAAAAGAAAAACGAACCGAAATGGTTACTTGATTTTAGATTATCTGCATATAAAAAATGGCTCACGATGAAACAACCTTCATGGGCTTGTTTAAAAATTCCGGAGATAAATTTTCAAGATATAATATATTATGCCGCTCCTGTGAATGAGAAAGCTAATGTTATTGCTGAAACGTTTGATAAATTATCTGTTAATCTTAATGAAGAGAAAGCCTCATTTGCTGTTGATGCTGTTGTGGACAGTATGTCAGTGAAAACTACTTTCAGCCAACAGTTGGCAGAGAAGGGCATTATTTTCTGTTCTTTCAGCGAAGCAGTTCAAAAACATCCGGATTTGGTTCGTAAATATTTGGCATCTGTTGTTCCTGTTGGTGATAATTTTTTTGCGGCTTTGAATTCAGCTGTTTTTTCTGACGGCTCTTTTTGTTATATCCCCAAAAATGTACGCTGTCCTATAGATTTATCTACATATTTTCGTATCAATGCAGCCGGAACAGGTCAGTTTGAAAGGACATTAATAATAGCAGATGAGGGAGCTTATGTGTCTTATATGGAAGGTTGTACAGCACCTCAAAGAGATAAAAATCAACTGCATGCAGCCATTGTTGAAATAGTTGTCTTAAAAGATGCAGAAGTAAAATATTCTACTGTGCAAAATTGGTATCCCGGCGATAAAGATGGCAAAGGAGGTATATTTAATTTTGTAACTAAACGCGGTATTTGTAAGGGACACAATGCAAAACTTTCATGGACACAAGTAGAAACAGGTTCGGCAATCACGTGGAAATATCCAAGTTGCATACTTCAAGGAGAAAACTCTTCCGGAGAATTTTATTCTGTAGCGGTAACTAACAATAGACAGCAAGCAGATACCGGAACAAAAATGATACACATAGGCAAAAATTCACATTCAACTATAATAAGTAAAGGTATTTCCGCAGGCGAAAGCTGTAATTCGTATCGTGGTTTAGTACGTGTAGTTAAAAATGCGGAGAATTGCAGGAATTATTCTCAATGTGATTCTTTGTTATTGACAGATAAATGTGGAGCAAATACCTTTCCCTACATAGAAGTAGATAATCAGTCTTCAATAGTAGAGCATGAGGCTACTACATCTAAAATATCCGAAGACCAATTATTTTACGCACGTCAGCGAGGTATTAGTCAAGAGGCAGCAATAAGCTTGATAGTTAATGGCTATGCAAAAGATGTGTTGAATAAACTCCCTATGGAATTTGCAGTAGAAGCCCAAAAGCTGTTGTCAATTTCTTTGGAAGGCAGCGTAGGTTAAGAATATTTGGTGAATTAAATGACAAATTATAATTCTATTTGCAATATTATAGGGAAGTGATCGCTTATACCACCAATATATTTGCTGTGGCTATAAGTGGAAAAGGGTATTTCTTTTTTTATTCTTGGGTCGTTGTTCTGAAGAAATTTGGGTTTAAAAATGTGTGTTTTGTCATTAGGGTTAGAATAAACGATATGTTTTTTTAAGTCTTGTGATACAATGAACTGATCAAACGAAAGCAGTTTTCCATTATAATAATAACTTCCTGTTTTATTTTCGTTGTTTTTCATTAGATTTTCGAGGAATGGTTTTGTTTCCGTATTTGCAGTGTGAAAACCATTAACGATGGTTTCGTCCCACGGATTATCATTCATATCCCCCATTATTAAAAAGTTTTTTTCTCCGTTTTGTTTTAAGTTTTCAATATGATTATAAATCATAGAGAATATATTTTCACGTAGTTGTTGTTTTATGTTATGTTCTCGTCTTGACGGAGCATGAATAACATAAATGTTTATAGTAAGTTCTTTTCTCAAAATACCTTTTACATACAATACATCTCTCGTTGGTTCATCTGTTGATAGTATTTCCGGAGTCATTTTTTGATAATCTACAGGCTGAAATTTCTTTTCATTGTATAAAAGAGCAACATCTATACCTCTAATATCAGGCGAAGGGTAATGAATATATTTGTAATAACCTTTTCTTAAAGGTGAATCATAGCACAAAGCATCAAGTACTTTTTTGCCTTCAACTTCACATAATCCAATAATTGCAGGAAATTCTCCTCCACCGGCGGCAATATATGTTTTTGCAAGTACATCTCTTTTTTTTTCAAAACGTTGCCAAGTCCAGTGTTTTTTACCCATTATTGTAAATTCATCATCTTCCTTCAAACTATCATTTACAGGAAGAAAAAAGTTTTCACAATTATGAAACAGAATTATTTCCTTTTGAGCAATAACTATGTTTGGTAAAACACATAAAATAGTGGCAAGGTTTTTTAGACGTGATATTTTTGGCTTATTTTTCAATCTCATAATATAAATATAATGCAAACACAATCGCTTTATTTTTACAAAGCGATTGTGTTAAATTAAAAACTATGAAAAGCCTTAAGCTTTATAGAAAGGCATTTTAACTACAATAGCCTTCAACAGTTTATCTCTTACCTTAATATAGATTTCTGTATCTTTTTTGCTGAAAGTTGTCTGAACGTGTGCTGTTCCGATAGCTTTTCCACATGAAGGGGATTGAGTTCCACTACATACTTTTCCTATTATATTTCCGTCTTTATCACAAACTTCATAACCTTGTCTTGGAATGCCTTTATCTATCATTTCAAAACCTACTAACTTTTTCTTTACTCCGTTAGCTTTTTGTTCTTCTAAAAATTTACGGTCTATGAAATTATTTCCATCTTCAAACTTTGTAAGCCAATTTAAGCCTGCTTCTATTGGAGAAGTTTCATCATCTATTTCATGTCCATATAAACAAAAGCCCATTTCAAGTCTTAAAGTATCTCGGCAACCTAAACCGGCAGGTTTAATGCCAAATTCTTTGCCTGCTTCAAAAACTGCATCCCATATTTTATCAGCGTCTTTTGGAGAAAAATACAATTCGCAACCACCGGCGCCTGTATAACCCGTTGTTGATAACAAAACATTTGGAACTCCTGCAAAAGTGAGAAATTTAAATGTATAATACTCCATATCTACAATTGGAGTATCGGTCAGTTTTTGCATAGCTTTCAAAGCTAATGGTCCCTGAACGGCTAATTGAGCATATTCATCGCTTTCGTTTGTAAAATCTTTTCCAAGTTCCAAACCCATCTCAACTGCTATTTTGCTCATCCAATTCCAGTCCTTTGCAATATTGGCAGCGTTAGGTACCATAAAATATTCTTCTTCGCTTATACGGTAAACCAACATATCATCAACAATTCCTCCTTTTCCATTCGGCAAAACTGTATAAAGTACTTTGCCATCATAAAGAGCATCAATATTGTTTGAAGTACAATATTGCACAAAGTCATGTGCTTTTTTGCCTTTTGCTCTAAATTCTCCCATGTGAGAAACGTCAAAAACGCCTACAGCATTACGAACATTGTTGTGTTCAATCACTAATCCTTCATAAGAAATAGGCATATTATAGCCTGCAAATTCAGCCATTTTTGCACCAAGTGCAATATGTTTCTGCGTAAAAGGTGTGTTTTTCATTATATTTTGTATTTAAAAATTACGAATTTAAGGGTGCAAAGGTAATATTTTTTAGATTATAATATCATACAAGTGGAAAATTTAGCATACACAACATTATCTTTTATTTTAATACTATAATCATTTATTTAGATATATTGTGAAATTTATCAAAAATTTGAGATAAAAAACATTGTTTTGTTTTTCATTTTATGTATTTTTTTGATATAGATTAGAGTTTTGAAAACTTTTATTATCTTTGCCATAGTTTTTTACAGGGTTAGCAAAGTTGTTTTTATTGTAAAAAAAATATGAAATGGAATAATTCAAAATATGGTTTTAAATGTGGTTTGCTTATGAAAACGGTGATCTTCATAAGTATTGCATCATCCTTAATTTTTGCGTTATTTAATATATACGTTACTGTTAATGTAGAAGATATACTGCAAATGGATAACAATAAATCTTTTATTGTTACCAAATTATATTTTATATTTGAATCAATAAAAGAATCTTTAAAAAATGGAGGACAAGTACTTTACTTGTTATCTTTTATTTTTAGTTTGCTTCTTATTTTTGGTGATTTGTTAATGTGGTTTGGTAAGATATATGGACTATTATTTTATTTCATATCCAAAATTATGCTTGTAATTTTACCTGTATTGTTTTTGGATGAATCCGCATTAGCTTCAGGAGATATAATGCTTGCTGCATTTTTCATTACCTTTTACTCCATTTATATATTGAAACATAAATTTAAGATAGAATAAGATGAAAGGTACGCTTTATTTAATTCCATCGCCAATAGGAGAACCAGAAGTATATAACTGTACTCCTCGTATAACGGCATCAATTATTATAACCTGCCAAGCGTTTATTGTGGAAGATATACGTACGGCATGGCGTTTTCTTCGCAAAGCAGGTTTCAATAGAAAATTTGAAGAAGTTCCGTTTTTTGAACTTAACAAACATACAAACGAAGAAGAGATACCATCATTTATACAACCATTATTGGAAGGGAAAAATATGGCATTGTTAAGTGAAGCAGGAATGCCATGTATTGCTGATCCGGGATACCAAGTAGTTGCCATTGCTCACGCAAAACGTATTAAAGTTGTACCACTTGTCGGACCATGTTCAATTACTATGGCGTTAATGTCTTCAGGTTTTTGCGGGCAGAATTTTGCCTTCACAGGTTATTTGCCAATAGAAGGGAAATTGCGGGATCAGGCGATAAGAAAGCTTGAACATATTGCATTGACGACAGGTCAAAGTCAGATATTCATAGAAGCACCTTATCGTAATAATCGTTTGTTTGCATCTTTATTAAAAGTATTGCAGCCTACAACAATGCTTTGTATTGCTACAGACTTGATGCTAACTACCGAACATATAATATCACAGCCTGTGAGTTCGTGGTTAAAACAAAACATAAATATAAATAAGAGAAACAGTGTTTTTATAATAGGAAATGAAAACTATGCTTCTCAATACATTTTATAAACAGATTTTATACTCTTTTTGAAACAATTACCAAATTCAAAATGAATAACGCATGTAGCAAGAGTTTTCTTTGCAATGTTGCTCAAAACATTGTCAATAACAATAAAGATACCGAACAAATTACTGTTTTATTACCGTCTCGCAGAGCAATTTTATATATTCGTAATGAAATAGGGAAAGCAAGTGAAAAACCTTTGTTTGCTCCTCAATTTACTACTATAGATGACTGGATTAAAAATAATAATATTCTGCAAATTGCAGATGAAATAACTTTGGTTTATCATTTGTATCTTTCTTATTGTGAAGTTTTTTATTCATATAATAAAGGACTGGAAAGAGAATCTTTTGAACAGTTTTACTTTTGGGGGAAAATAATCTTGTCGGATTTTGACGACATAGACAAACATTTGGCTGATGCAAAATCTTTATTTGGTAATTTGAATAATTACAAAGAGATTGATAATAATTTTGATTTTCTTTCTCAAGAACAAAAAGACCTTTTAAGATCATTCTTCTCTGCATTTAAAGCAGAAAATTTGTCGGAACTTAAACAGAGATTTATAAATATATGGAATTGTCTCGCTGAAATATATGATAATTTTTCTCAAAGGTTACAAGTTCGTGGTTTAGCTTATTCGGGTATGCTTTATCGTATGACTTACGAGCAAATGATAAATGGAAAAATAAATTTGAAAAATAAAAAATTTGTCATTGCAGGCTTCAATGTTTTAAGTACAAGTGAAGAAAAGATTTTTGAATTTCTGCAACAAAACTGTTCAACAGAATTTTATTGGGATTACGATCTTTATTACATTAACGACAAATTGCAGGAAGCAGGTACGTTTATGAGGGAAAACATTAAAAAGTTTCCTAATAAAACATTTGATAAATTGAACTTTGACAGAATTAAAAATAATCAACAACATATAACAATAGTTGATTCCGATGGAGAGATATTGCAAACAACATACATCTCTAAATGGTTAAATAATGTTTTTGAGAAAAACAATGAAAAAGACAAAAACGAAGGAGAAAAAATTAAACAGGAAGATTTAACAATCATACTTGCAAACGAAAACCTTTTACCTGTTGTTGTGAAAGCGTTACCTGATAATATAAATGAAGCAGAAACAAACGTGAATATAACAATGGGTTATCCTTTTGCACAAATGGATATTTATGCTTTTGTTGAACAATTTATTTCTACAAATGCAAAAAAACTTTCACCTGTGGCGTTGTTGGAAAATCTTTCGGAGGAAATATTTAATATTTATGGCAGAATAAAACCAAATTCTGAAAATAAATATCTAATAGAAGCGGCATTTCAAGTGAGTAAAAAGTTAAAAGAATTGATAAATGCGTTTCAGAATGCAAAAGATGAAACCATTTCATATACATTTGTTCAGAAAACTTTGCTATCGGAATTGCGTTCTCTTGCATTACCTTTTGAAACAGACCCTGCAAAAGGCATACAGATTATGGGTTTGTTGGAAAGTCGTAATTTGGATTTTCGTCATGTGTTAATGTTATCGGCAAGTGATGATTTTTTGCCAAATGTAAGTTCATATTCCACTTTTATTCCTCATTCAATAAGAAAGGCTTACGGACTAATGTCGATAGAGAAACGTATAGCCGTTTTTGCTTATTATTTTTATAGACTTTTTCATTGTGCAGAAAGTTTGACGTTTGTATATAATAGCAGTAGTGATACTACAAAAGCTAAAGAGATGAGTCGTTTTTTACAACAGATAAAGATAGAAAGCGGAAAGGATATAAAACATATTAAGCTTTCAGCTACGTTTGATATGGCTTGTAAAAAACATACCTCATATCCGAAGAAAAAAGAACATGTTGACGGCATTATGCAGAAAAAATACATTTCGCCTTCAATGTTCAATGCTTTTTTAGATTGTGAATTAAAGTTTTATTTCAAATACATTGTCTATTTAGACAATATCTCATACGAAGAGGAAGATGCTTCGGCATTAGCGTTTGGTAATTTGTTTCATAATTCGGCGGCTTTGTTAAATTCTTTGAAAGAAACCGATATTGAAACACTTATCAAACTGTCATTTGAAAAACTTGTTAAGGAAGAGCAAAAAGCAATCACACCCGTACACAAAGATATTGTAAAAAAATATCTGCTTTATATTTCAGAATACAATACTCAGATCATAAAAAGAGAACCTCTATTGGTTGAAACAGAGGTTGTAAAAGAAATTGAAATAGAGATTGAAGGTAAAAAGAAAAGAGTTAAACTCGGCGGTATTATAGACAGAATAGATTATGAGAGAGATTCTTTAATTGTTGCCGATTATAAAACCGGAGGAAAAGCAGAAAAGTTTGATGATATGGATACACTCTTTTTCAATGAGAAAGGAAATCGTGCCATTTATACTTTTCAGGTGTTGTTTTATTGCTGGTTGTTGTGGGATAATGCCGAATTTTATCAGGAACACAAAAAAGTATTGCAGAATAACGATGTGAGATTTGCAAACATTAAGCCTCAGATAATTTATATTCATGAAATAAAAAAAGTCTGTAATGCTGCAAAAGAGGAACAATCGGATTTCTTTACAATTTTACGAAATAAGGAGAAAATTGTTTATAATCAGGAATTGCACAAGGAGTTTGATTTTCATATAAGGGAAGGTATTAAAAGGTTATTACTTTTTGACGATGAACATATATATCATCTCAATCATAATGAAGAAAACTGCACATATTGCGATTATTCTCTCCTTTGTATTGAATAATATTATAGAACAGATTTTAATTTATTATTAAATACGTTTTACAAATAACGAAAACAATACAGCTATCATAGAAATATTGTATTATTGTATGGAGGGGTAAAACAAAAGTACATTTCTAATTTTATTTTGCCTTATTTTTAGCAACTAATAGAATATTTTTCGGAACGAATTGTATATTTTAGTTGGATTTAAAAGCAAAAAGATATATGTTGTCTTTGTTATTGCTTAACAGCAAAAAAGGGCAAGTTGATTTGCCCTCAAAAAAAAATAATAGTATGTTGATTATTAACGTTATATTCCCCAACAAATTCCAACGCTAAAGGGATAAACAATTTCCTCTCTGCCCGACTTGAAAAGAGGAGTGAGGGCATAACGGAAATTTATCCCGAAGTCGCTATAGGTAAAGCCCAGAACGGCGTCCGCTTTCAAAGGGTTAATGTTGTTGTAATCGGAGAATTTGGCATTTATCTCAACGTCCTCCGCCTCAAAACAGGTTTTGAACGAAGAAAAATACTTCAATCCGCCGATTATTCCAAGGTTTATGGCAATTTTTTTTCCCGATTGCCACTGAAAAACCAAAGGAACGGTGAAATAATTTGCGTAAAGATTTGCCTGATACTCCTGTAAATCAGAATAAATTCCCGCAGTATTGAGTATCGCAAGAGCGTAAGTGCCGTTTGAAGTGTTACGATATGCCGACACTTTTTTCTCAAATGAAAACCAGTTAAACTCCATTCCGATACCGGTATTGAGCGAAAAATGCTGCGAAAAGTTGATTGGGATAATAAAAGTAAAGCCCCAACGCGTGCCGCCCGCAAGAGAAAGATCGGTATTGCCCGTGTTAAAAATATCTTTCAGGGATTTTGGATTGTTGGAACCCGAAAGATACGACAGATTCCAGCCCAGTTTAACACTTTTAACGTTGGGATAATGAACGGGTTTCTCGCTTTTGTCGGATTTTTTATCGGCATCCTTTGAAGTATTTTCCACAGTTGTTGTTGTGATTACGGTATCTACTCCCACATCTTCTTTCATATCATAATAATAAGTGCTTTTTTCTACGGTCTTAAATTCCTTTCCCGGAATTTTTACGCCGGAAGAATTTGCTATATCGGCGTAAACTTTTGTCATTTCGCCCAATTCACCACGTTTAACGAGGATATTAGCTCCTTTTTCCGCAACAATATTTACTTTACTTGCGGATTCTCCGTCAAGAATCTCAATCATTATGTTGGAGTTTTCCTCTGCTGTAATATCAAAAGTGTTCATTACAATCCATTCTCCCTGCAATTTGATATTGGAATTAGGCTTTGCGTTTATTTGTAAGTTGTCGCAAATTAACTCTTCGCCCTTTGGATTTATCATTAAATTGGAGTTTTCGGCAGTGTAAACGGATTTTATATGCACGGGTTCGGCGAGTGTTATCATTACATTCACGTTTTGAATCTCTTCACTTGTGTTATTAAGTTCAAGAGTCGTACCATTAACCTTGCAAATCGGGCTTTTAATGTCATTTTTTCCTCCTGTTCGGGATATGGAAACCGAGTTTTCAGTTCCCGATTCCACCATTACGTTCATTTTTGACAGGACTTTGATATGGTTAATCGTCCCTTTAATTTCCTGAATGGCAGTATAATTGTTTTCCTGTGCTGCCGTTGTAACGGTACAAAACGCCGCAACAACATAAATAAGTGTTCGTTTCATTTCTTTTTTTCTGTTTTATTAAATATTAAAAAGTTTTCGTTTTTCTTCTTTTACTTTGGCATAAAGAAAGTCGTAAGCCTCTTTTCCTTTCTGCGTCAGGGCATTTAGTTGCTGCAACTTCTGCTCTATGAAACTTTCTTTGCCTGTTGTGTCGTATTCAACCAAGTTATCAACTTCATAAACCACCAGATAATCCACATTTTTTACGTATTCTACCAAATTATCCGCCTGATACACAACTAAATTATCCACATTTATTATGCTGTCCTGCCGTTGTGTTGGAAGAATCTCTGCGTTGGCTTTTGCTATCGTTGGTTTTGGTTTAATTATCTTTGCTTTGGGTTGAGTTTCAATGGGTTTTGGTGTATCCGAAACGACCTTTGGCTTTTCCGCAAGGGCATTCTGCGATGGCATTACGCTGTTTTCGTTATGATGATTGACGATAAAAATGCCAAAAATCAAGACAGCAGCAGCCGCAAATGCCGTTGCCTGTCTATGAACAGGTTATACGCCGTTTTGAAACACCAAGCCTTCATTTTTCTGCTGTCAATCTCCGTTTTGTTTTCCCAAAGTTTGAGAAACGAATCCTGCGTCAGGTCTTTGGCTGCCTGCGAGTCTCCAATGAGCCGTTGCAGGAAGCGATATATTCCATTGCTATAGTCATT
>JAISUE010000070.1 GCA_031272245.1 Bacteroidales bacterium | reverse complement strand
CATCACAAGAATCGCTATAACGCTTACTGTCTGGCAGATGACGTTATGGAAGTCTATCGTCCCTTTGCCGATATGCTTGTGCTTGAAACCATTAAGCAATATCCTGTCGAAGAGGAATTGACAAAAGAAATCAAGGCTAAACTTCTTGCCTTGCCTGTTTTGGATGTTGAAATAAGCAAACACAAACGTCCGTTGCAAATCGCAATGCTTGAAACCACCGCTTCACTTTCCCGTTGTTTTGACGGCGACCTCCGAAAAATTAAATACCCTGTTTATACAAATTAAGCGGCGGTTAAAATACATTTTTTAGTCCGTGCAAACGAGTTTTTAGACTTTGCAAACGAGTTTTCAAACCGTGCAAACGAGTTTTTAGACTTTGCAAACGAGTTTTCAAACCTTGCAAACGAGTTTTTGAACTTTGCAAACGCGTTTTTAACTCTTGCAAACGAGTTTTCAAGTTGTGCAAACGAGTTTTCAAACCGTGCAAACGAGTTTTCAAGCCGTGCAAATGAGTTTTTAAGTTGTGCAAACGAGTTTTTAACTCTTGCAAACGAGTTTTCAAGTCGTGCAAACGAGTTTTTAAATCGTGCAAAGAATGTTTTTTGACCTTCTACAAATTTGGAAACTTCTTCAACGAATGTTTTCACTCGTCCAACCGAGGTTGCACGGTTTGCAACCAACGTTGCACGGTTTGCAACCGAGATTGCACAACTTCCAACCGAGGTTGCACGGTTTCCAACCGAGGTTGCACGATCTCCAACCGAGGTTGCACGGTTTCCAACCAAGGTTGCACGATCTCCAACCGAGGTTGCACGATTTCCAACCAAGGTTGCACGGCGTCCAACCGAGGTTGCACGGATGGCAATAATTGTTTTTAAGTGATTGAAAATGATAGTTTAAGAGTAAAAATCGCTGTTTAAGTCTGCAAAAATCATTTCTGTTGAAATTTTCTATTTTTTGCCTTCAAAAATTGCCCAAAAGTCAGGGAAACTTTTTTTTACACAATCCCTGTCATCAATTTCCACGCTGCCATAAGCAAACGCCAACATAGAAAAAGACATTGCAACCCTGTGGTCGGAGAAAGCAGTAATTTTGGGAGGCTTGCAATCGTCTTAACCGAATTTTTGTATTTTTGTAACCGTTAAGAAAGGTAAAATATATATACTTATAAATCATTTAATAAATAATACATGAAAAGAGATTCAAATATAGAACTGTTACGAATTGTCGCAATGTTTCTCATTGTGGTTCATCATTATTGTGTAAATTCGGGATTAATTGACCTGTTTGATTTTAACAATATCACCGGAAATACCATATTGGTACAATTGCTCTCATTTGGCGGAAAAGTTGGCGTAACCATATTTTTTATCATATCAGGGTTCTTTATGATAAACAGCAAATTCAAACTTGAGAAAGTAGTGAAACTCATTTTTCAAATTCTGTTTTATTCATGGCTCATTATGGCTATTTTAATGTTGTGCGGTTATCGTTATTCAATTATAGAGATTTTGGCAGATTTAAACGCCGGTCTTGTTTCTCATTCTACTAAAAGTTTTTTTACTTCTTATTTATTAGTAAATATTCTTTCCCCTGTTATCAATAAAATGCTAACAACCATTTCAAAAAAAGAGTTTAAGTTTTTGCTCGGTGTTCTGTTGTTTTATTTTTGCATATTATCAACTTTCTTTTTTAATGATACTTGGAATTATTTTGGTTGGGCTTTTACATGTTATTGCGTTGGAGCATATATTAGAAAGCATACTAACACAACACAACACAACACAACACAACACAACACAACACAACACAATATAATATCCTTCTTTATATGCCTTATTCTAACTTATTCAGGTATTCTAATTTTAGATTTTACACAATTTCTACCATGGACGTTTATGATTTCAAACGCAAATAAACTGTTGTTATTTATGATGGCTGTGAATTTGTTTATGATTTTCAAAAACATCAGAATAAAGTATAACAAAATAATAAATACAGCGGCTGCATCATGTCTTGGCGTATTGTTAATACACGCTTCTTCAAACACAATGCGACAATGGCTATGGAAAGATTTTCTTTGCAATGTTTGCTGGTTTGAATCCTCTTGGATGTGGATACATTTACTCGTTTCCTGCATTACTATATATATTGTATGTACATTGATAGATATGGCACGAATTCAATGGTTGGAAAAACCTCTCTTTAAGACTAAATTTGTACAAACATCAATAGAAAAAATCAATAAAATATTGCTGAAATATTACAGATAATTGATTTATTTGTCTGATAAAAAAGTTTGATATGTTGTTAATATAATTTTATTCCTTGATTTTAGAATCAATAATTATTGTAACAGGACCGGAGTTTGTTAATTGTACTTGCATATCAGCACCAAATTCTCCTGTTTTTACTTGTAATGAATATGTTTCTTTTATGTATTTAACAAATTGCTCATACATTGGTAGAGAGATTGCTCTTCCTGCAGCACGGATATAAGTAGGACGATTACCTTTTTTAGTAGAAGCATGAAGGGTAAAGTTGCTAACGATTAGCATTTCTGCCTTTTTATCAATTATAGACAAGTTCATTACGCCATTTTCATCGTCAAAAATTCTCATGTTTGCAATCTTTTGTGCCAACCAAACAATATCATCTTGTGTATCTGCTGCTTCTACAGATAAGAATATAAGTAAGCCAAAACCGATTTCCGATATTTTTTGCATTTCAATTTCAACAGATGCATGTGAAACTCTTTGAATTATTGCTCTCATTATGATAAATAAAGTTATTAAAGAATGCAAAAATATCTAAAAAGTTGTATTTTTGCACCCTTAAAATACAAAGCAATGAAAAAATATTTAATTACAATTCTATTTATTTTTGGTTACTGTACAGCTTATTGTCAGCATCCAACACAAGAAGAACAGAGAGCTACAGATGTCAAACTTAACTATCTTATAAATTATATAAGGTATAATTATGTTGACAGTACCAATTTAAGTAAGATTACCGAAAAGGGAATAGTTGCAATGTTAAAAGAATTAGATCCACATTCTGTCTATATTTCCAAAGACGAAGTAGAAAAAGCAAATGAACCCTTGGTAGGAAACTTTGATGGTGTTGGAATTACTTTCCAAATAACAGATGATACAATTAGAGTGATTGACGTTATACGCGGAGGTCCTTCGGAAAAGGTAGGAATTATGCCTTCTGACAAAATTATAAAAGTTGACAGTTGTATAGCTACAGGAGATACAATCAAAAATGATTGGGTATTCAAACATTTAAGAGGTAAAAAGGGAACTAAGGTTATAATTACCGTCTTGCGTGCAGGCAGAACAGAACCACTTGTATTTAATGTGATACGGGATAAGATACCGATTAAAAGTATAGACACTTATTTTATGTTAGATAAACAAATAGGATACATTCGTTTAGACAGGTTTGCACAAAGCTCTGTTGAAGAATTGCTGGAAGCTCTTAATGATTTGAAAAAACAAGGTATGAAAGACTTGATATTTGATTTGCGAGGCAATGGAGGAGGCTATCTTGAAGTAGCTTTTCGTATTTGTGATGAGTTTTTAAGTGGTGATAAATTATTGGTTTATACGGAAGGTTCAAAATCTCCTCGTCAGGATTTGACCGCTTCTCATAAGGGAGAATTTGAAGAAGGAAAACTTATTGTATTGATAGATGAGTACTCTGCTTCAGCTTCGGAAATTGTTTCCGGAGCAATTCAAGACTGGGATAGAGGAGTGTTAATAGGCAGACGTTCATTTGGAAAAGGATTGGTACAAAGACCTATGAATTTACCTGATGGCTCACAACTTCGCCTCACAACTTCCCGTTATTATACTCCGTCCGGACGATGTATTCAGAAATCTTATTCAAATGGGGTTGCAGATTATTACAGTGATTATGTAAAACGGTATAAACATGGGGAATTAATAAATTCAGACTCTATTTCTTTTCCTGATTCTTTGCGATATTATACTAATAAAGGGCGTGTTGTTTATGGTGGCGGAGGAATTATGCCTGATGTTTTTGTGCCAATAGATACTTCGCGTGCTTCCGATTATTTGATTAACCTGCGTTCTAAAGGCATTTTTAATTCTTTTGCAGTGAAATGGAGTGAAACTAATAGAGAAAAGATTTTGAAAGATTGTCCAACATTTGAAAATTTTGATACACTTTATGACAAACTTAATATAATGAGTGAATTTGTATCTTATGCTAAAAATGAGGGTGTTGAACCAAACAACATAAAAAAAGAATGGGTGAATCAGATTGTAATGGATTATTTGAAAGAGGAAACAAAAGACACTACTCAAAACTTTACTTCTTATGAAACCTATGCTAAATTTATTTTGAACAGTAAAGAGTTTGCCGAAAAAGTAGATTCTCTTTCTCAAAATGAAGACAAACGAATGGAAGAGATGTCTAAACGTTCCAATCATTATATTTCTGCAACATTAAAAGCTATCTTGGCTCGTAATCTTTATGGAATATCTTATTATTATAAGGTTATGTATAATGATGATGAATGTTTGTCTAAAGCATTAGAAGTAATGCGGAATAAAAAAGAATATGAAAATCTCTTAAAACCAAAATTAAAATAATGATTTTGAAAAATTAAGAGAAAGTACATTAAAAAAGACGTTTTTTTGCAGAATAATATGTTTAAAAAGATTTAGAGAATATAAAAAATGATATTTGTATTTTGCTGATAATTAAGTAAGTGCTAACAGAAAAAATAATTTTTTATTATTTTTAGGACAAAAAATTTTGTTGGTAAAGGAAAAAGTTGTACTTTTGCACTCGTTTTAATAGCCTCCTTAGCTCAGTTGGTTAGAGCACATGACTGTTAATCATGGGGTCCAAGGTTCAAGTCCTTGAGGGGGCGCAAAAGAAAAGGCTGACGCAATGTCAGCCTTTTCTTTTGCGTTTCGGTGTATTATTATTTTATAGGTTTCAATCCTAATATTTGTCTTGCTTCTGATGGAGTTGCTATTTGACGTCCTAATTCATTAGCAATACAAACAACCTTTTCAACAAGTTCTCCATTGCTTTTTGCCAATACTCCTTTAGATAAATAAACATTATCTTCAAAACCTACCCGTACATGTCCTCCATCTATTATCGCTAAAGTTGCTAAAGGAAATTCGTATCGTCCAACTCCTGCAACAGTATATGTAGAATCATTCGGAATAGAACCACGCATAAAAACAAAATCTCTAATATCTCCTCCAATTCCACCATTCACTCCCATTACAAAATCAAAATGCATAGGTTTAACTATATGCCCTTTTTTATACAGTCTTAATGCCATTTCAATCATAGATTTGTCAAAAACCTCAAGTTCAGGTTTTATTCCTCGTTCAATCATACGGTCTCCAAAATATTTAATAGTGTTTTCCGTATTGACAAAAACATCATCACCACCAAAATTACATGTTCCACAATCAAGTGTTGCCATTTCCGGATATAATTCTGTTGGTTGTAATCGTTCATCATCAGTCATGCCAACTGCTCCTCCTGTCGATGGCTGAATAATTACATCAGGGCATTCTTTTCTAATTGCTTCTATTACCAACCTGAACCTTTCCTTATCCTGAGTTGGTGTCCCGTCATCCCATCTAACATGAAGATGTATGATACTTGCACCTGCATTATATGCCGAACGAGCCTCACGCACACACTCCTCTATTGTGTATGGTACGGCAGGGTTATGTTCTTTTAAAACTTCTGCACCGCAAATAGCACTTGTTATTATTAATTTTTCCATTACTTTTCTCTAATTGTTACGTTGATTTTTTTTCGGTACGACACACGTTCCACTTGCTCTGCAAACAACAACCGGCTCAGCTAATACATCTGCAGCCGATTCTGATATATCCAAACGTGGTGCTATAACTTTTCTTGCTTCAAATTTCATCTTTCGTGAAGTATTGCCGATATTAATTATTTCACCATAAGCCTCAATATAGTCTCCGGCATATACAGGTGCAAGAAACTCAACATTGTCGTACGCACAAAATAACCCCTCATCTCCATCATTTATTATCAACAATTCGGTAGCTACATCACCGAAAAGATTCAACATTCTCGCACCATCAACCAAATTGCCTCCGTAATGTGCATCGTGGCTACTCATTCTGACTCTTATTAAAGATTTTATTGCCATAAATTATTTCCTCCCTATTTTTTATTTTCTTTTACAATATAATCCACAAACAAATACGGTGTCATAACTTCTTCAGATTTCAAGTGTTCTACCTCTTCTTTTACTTCTGCAATAACCAAATCTGCTGCCATTGCCATTAATGGATTGAAATTTCTACTCGTTCCCCGATATACTAAATTGCCATGTTTGTCTGCAATGCTCGCACCTAAAAGTGCCACGTCTGCATGAAGAGGCTTTTCCAAAAGGTACTTCACACCATCTACTTCAATCTTTTGCTTTCCTTCTTCTACCAAAGTATCCACACCCGTACGAGTTAAAACTCCTCCAAGTCCTACTCCACCACATCGTACTCGTTCGGCTAATGTTCCTTGAGGCACTATCTCCAAATCAAGAGTATTGTTGTTCATCATTTCTCCCGCAACAGGATTTGAACCGATGTATGACGCAATACATTTTTTTGCACAGCCTTTTGCAATCAACAATCCCACTCCCTTATCAGGATATGAGGCATCATTACATATCAGAGTAAGATTTTTAATTCCCTTGTCTGCAATCGCTTCTATGATTGTGTTTGCACTTCCCACAGCAAGAAAGCCGCCAATCATAATTGACATTCCGTCTTTTATCATATCAACTGCCTGATAGATGTTTATCCTTTTACTCATAATCTTTGAATTAATTATTTTTAGCAAAAGTAAGAAAAATCTGCAAAAAAACGGTTAAGTAAAATTTATTATGACATTTCATTGTAATTAATATTATAAAAATTCACAGGAATACGGCTTAAATATGTTTTCAAATTTAGGAATTTCCATATACATTCAATAAGATAATTATAATTTTCCATAACTGAAAAAAACAAAAGATATGAATTACTATCCAATATTACAACAACAAAATGAGCAAAGCTTTTGGTTAAATAAAACCAACGGTAGTTATTTAAGAAAAAATGCTACATTTGCACGCTAATACAAAAAACAAAACTATGGCATTTAATTTAAGAAACAGGAGTTTCCTGAAACTTTTGGACTTTTCGCCAAAAGAAATTCAATACCTGCTGGATTTAGCCGCTGATTTGAAGAAGGCAAAATACACAGGAACAGAACAAAAACGCCTTGAAGGCAAAAATATTGTGCTTCTCTTTGAGAAAGATTCAACACGTACGCGTTGTGCTTTTGAAGTTGGTGCATTGGATCAGGGGGCGCACGTAACTTATTTGGGACCTTCGGGTTCGCAAATGGGCAAAAAGGAATCTATGGCAGATACTGCTCGCGTACTTGGCAGGATGTATGACGGCATAGAGTACAGAGGTTACGCTCAAACAACCGTTGAGGCTCTTGCAAAATACAGCGGAGTGCCTGTATGGAACGGATTGACCAACGAATTTCACCCTACACAAATCCTTGCTGACTTCCTGACTATGCGGGAACATATTGACAAACCGCTTAATCAGGTTGCGTTCTGCTATCTTGGCGATGCGAGAAACAATATGGGCAATTCGCTGATGGTAGGAGCGGCTAAAATGGGTATGGATTTTCG
>JAISUE010000047.1 GCA_031272245.1 Bacteroidales bacterium | reverse complement strand
TGAGTATGAGAAAATAAATAATTGGATTTATTACATAAAAGAACTCAATAAAGTTGTCATTGACTCTTATCATCCAAGTTATTGGCAAATAGAGGGCGGTTCGCAAACGATTTATGAAGGAATGATGGAGGCATATAAAGAATTTTTAAAGAAATATCCGGCATTTTTAGAGGATAAACGCAAGACCTGTGAAGCGGTAAGAGCAGGATTAAATACAAATAACAATATGGGTATATTTAAGAAAAATGCTTTGGAAATGGTTACCAAAGAATTGCAAGCCGAATTTGGCAGAAAATTGCAGGTTAAAAACTGTGAGTATGAAGATGGACGTAATTATCTTCAGTTTTGGTTTGAACCTTATGACAAATGGATTGAAGTTTGGGACGGCGATAATTTAGAATTATGGCTTGCCTCAAAAGAAAAATCTGACGAAGGATTTGAAGCAGGCGGTTTTTCGTTTTCTAACAGGGTGTGGAACAACTCAGGAAAGTATCACTGGTATAAGGCAGAAGAACATTTTGCTTATGACCCTAAAAACGAAACGGAAGTGTCGGCATTAGTTGCAGATGCTATTGCCGTTTTGAATGACCTGATTACCTATAAAGGTTAAAAGGAGGTCAAGTAAAGGGCAATCACAAACGATTACTACATCAAAAAGCCTGACTATTAGTCAGGCTTTGGTTTTTGTATATATTATACGTTAAGATAGAATTTACAATTTAACGTATAATGTATAATGTATACAAGTTATATGGTTATATGCAAAAGATGAAGGTTTTTTATTCCCATTCTATGGTTGCGGGAGGTTTGCTGCTGATGTCGTAACACACACGATTTACTCCGCTAACGTTGTTTATGATTTTGTTAGACACTTCGGCAAGAAACGTATAAGGCAAATGCGCCCAGTCTGCCGTCATTCCATCAACCGATTCCACCGCACGCAAGGCAACAACGTTTTCATAAGTGCGTTCATCGCCCATAACACCAACGGATTGCACAGGAAGAAGCATTGCTCCCGCCTGCCATACTTTGCCGTATAAATCATTTTGTTTTAAGCCTTCAATAAATATGCTGTCAACTTCCTGCAATATGCGAACTTTTTCTTCGGTTACATCGCTGAGAATACGAATTGCAAGTCCCGGTCCGGGAAAAGGATGACGGGAAAGCAGCTCGTCTTTCAATCCTAAAACCTTGCCAACCCTTCTGACCTCATCTTTAAAAAGCGACCGCAAAGGTTCAACGATTTTCAATTTCATATAATCGGGCAGTCCTCCAACATTATGATGAGATTTTATTGTTGCACTCGGTCCCTTTACACTTATGCTTTCAATAACATCAGGATATATTGTTCCCTGAGCAAGCCAGCGTACATCCTTTATCATTGAAGCCTCTCTGTCAAATACATCTATGAAAGTTTTTCCTATTGCCCTGCGTTTTGCTTCGGGGTCCTTGATACCTTTAAGTGCCGTATAAAACATCTCTTTGGCATCAACGCCTTTCACATTCAATCCCATGCCTTTATAAGAAACGAGAACGCTTTCAAACTCATTTTTTCTCAACAAGCCGTTATCAACAAAAATGCAGTTAAGATTTTTACCGGCAGCCTCATTGAGCAATATTGCTGCCACAGAAGAATCAACGCCTCCGCTCAAACCGAGAACCACTTTATCGTTGCCTATTTTTTCCTTTAATTCATTTATCGCAGTTGCAACAAAATTATCCGAGGTCCAGTCCTGTTTGCAATGACAGATATTAACAAGAAAATTTTCCAGAATTTTTTTACCTTCAACGCTGTGATGAACTTCCGGATGAAACTGAATAGCATAAGTTTCTTCGCCTTCTATTTTATAGCCTGCATTTTTAACCGATGCTGTTGAACATATTATTTTATAGTTATCGGGCATTGTTTCAACGGTATCGCCGTGCGATGCCCAGACCTGCGAACCGATACTTACGTCTTTCATCAGCGGGCAAGTGCTGTCAATGGCAGTTAAAATGGCACGTCCGTATTCTCTTGCCGTGCTGCGTTGCACCTTTCCGCCAAAGGCATTAACCATATATTGAGCGCCATAGCATATTCCAAGCACGGGCAGTTTTCCCTTAAACCAAAGATCAGGTTTTGGAGCGTCCTTGTCATTTACGCTGTAAGGGCTTCCGCTGAGTATGACCCCGACAACATTTTTGTCAAAGGCAGGGAGATTATTATAAGGGTGTATTTCGCAATAAACATTCAGTTCTCTCACCTTTCGTGCAATCAACTGAGTGTATTGAGATCCGTGGTCCAGAATAATGATTGTCTGCATAAATTTTCCCGATGTTTATTTTTTCTTTTCACAAGGGACTATCTCAACGAGAACATCGTTTTTGCTGATGTTTTGTTCTTCTTTTACATTAACGGCTTTAATTTTTCCGCTTATCGTAGCACAGATAATATTATCCATTTTCATTGCATGCATGGAACAAAGCGCATCTCCTTTTTTAACC
Source organism: Bacteroidales bacterium (assembly GCA_031272245.1). Lineage (GTDB taxonomy): Bacteria > Bacteroidota > Bacteroidia > Bacteroidales > P3 > JAISGN01. The sequence continues at coordinate 51,950 of JAISUE010000047.1, read as the reverse complement.
ATCTGTCCCTTTTTGACAAAAACATCTATAATTGTTCCGGGAATAAAAGCATAAACAAGTCCTTCGTCAACCGGCACATAAGTTTGTCTGTAAGCAATTCTGATTTCGTCCTGCGATTCATTTTGTTGCTGCATATCCCTTTCTTCTCTGTATTCTTCTCTGTATTTTGTCATAAGTTTTATTGTTATTTGTGTTAAAGTGCAAAAGTAAAAAAAAATATTTAGATGAGATAATTTAGAAGTTTGGTAATTGCTAATGCTCTATGAGAAATGGTATTCTTTTCTTCTATATGCATTTCAGCAAAAGTTTTGTTGTAACCATAAGGTAAAAAGATAGGGTCATATCCAAAGCCGTCATTGCCTCTGCGAGTTAGGGTTATAGTACCTTTGCATACTCCTTCAAAGTATATTTCTTTACCATTTTCTATTAAACAGATAACAGTCCGAAATTTAGCATTGCGATTGACTTTTCCTGTCATGTTATCTAATAATTTGCAAACATTGTCGTCAAATGTTGCATTTTCTCCTGCATAACGTGCAGAAAACACACCCGGTTCTCCGTTCAAAACATCAACTTCAAGTCCTGTATCGTCTGCAAAACAATCCACGCCATATTTTTCATAAATATAACGTGCCTTTTGTTGAGCATTACCTTCCAAAGTGTCTTGTTCTTCAGGTATAGATTCAAAGCAACCTATATCATTAAGACTGTTGAAAATAATTTTTCCTTTAGCAAGATTAGCAATTTCTTTGATTTTATGTGTATTGTTTGTGGCAATAACAAATTTTTTCATTATAACCGTAAAATTAAAATTATGGCTGCAAAAATAGTATTTTCATTTTGTTTAACAGCATATTGAATAGACAGAGAAAAATTTTTCTATATTTTTGCAGCCTTAAACTATATTAATAAGATGTCTTTAAAAATAAATATTATAACATTAGGTTGTTCAAAAAATCTTGTTGATTCAGAATTTCTTGCAGGTAGTTTGCAAAAGGCTGGATTTAAAATAGAATTTGATAATGAAAAAAAAACTGGCTTTTATGCTGTAATAATTAACACTTGCGGTTTTATAGATGCTGCTAAAGAAGAAGCCATTGATACTATTCTCTCAATTTGCGAGCAGAAAAAACAGGGGAACGTACAACGAATTATAGTCTGTGGGTGTTTAATTAACAGATATAGAAATGAACTTCAAAAAGAAATCATTGAAGTTGATGCTTATTTTGGAACAGCACAATGGAAAGAAATCACAGAATATCTACAAAAAACATTAGCAGTCGCCAATTTAACCTACCAAATATTTGAAGAGAGAAGATTTTTAAGTACACCAAAACATTACGCTTATTTGAAAATATCAGAAGGCTGCGATAGACATTGTTCTTTTTGTGCAATACCCATAATTAGAGGCAAAAATATATCACGAAAAATTGAAGAACTGGTTCAAGAAACAGAAGTGCTGGTAAAACAGGGTGTGAAAGAAATAATTTTAATTGCTCAGGACACAACATATTATGGGGTGGATCTATATGGAAAGCGGGCTTTGACCAATCTTATAAAAGAACTTGCAAAGATAAAAGATTTGATGTGGATACGTTTGCAATATACTTATCCTAATCAGTTTCCGATGGAAATCATAGATTTGATGAAAACGGAAAAAAAACTTTGCAGATATATAGACATGCCGTTGCAACATATAAATTCATCTATTCTCCGGTCAATGAAACGCCAGATAACAGGTGAAAATACTTTGAAATTGGTTGAAAAAATAAGGATATTAATTCCGGAAATAGCATTTAGAACAACATTTATAGTAGGATATTGTGGAGAAACTAAACAACAGTTTGATGAATTGAAAACATTTGTCAAAGAAATGAAATTTGATAGAATGGGAGCTTTTAAATATTCTCCACAAGAAGGGACAGAAGCGTATCTTTTAGAGGATTCAGTTAGCGAAATGGAGAAAGAACGGCGTTTGAATGCTATAACAAAAATTCAACAAGCAATTTCATACGAAAAAAATCAGGCAAAGATTGGAAAAGTTTTTACTGTACTTATAGATAGAGAGGAGTTGGATTATTTTGTTGGGAGGACAGAATTTGACAGTCCAGAAGTTGATAACGAAGTTTTAATGTACAAATCAAAAACATCTAACGCTTGTTTGACGGTTGGTTCATTTATTTTGGCTAAAATCATAGATGCTTTGGAATTTGATTTAATTGCTGAAGCATTGCCTGAAAAATAATGAAATAATATTTTCAATTCCAATTATATCTATTCTATGTTTGTTGATTGAAATGACGAAAAATTATTGCAGCTTTTGATTTTCCAACACATTCTTCGAGTTCTGCAAGAGTGGCTGTTTTTATTCTTTGAACCGAAGCAAATTTTAAGAGTAATTTTTGAGCTGTATTATTTCCTATACCTTTGATGTCTGTAAGTTGTGTTCTAATTGTAGCTTTGGAACGTTTATTTCTGTGGAAAGAGATTCCAAAGCGGTGAGCTTCATCTCTAATATGCTGGATGACTTTTAAAGTTGTACTACGTTTATCCAAACAAAGAGGGTATGGATCGTCAGGATAAAATATTTCCTCTAGCCGTTTGGCAATACCTATAATAGAAATTTTATTCATAAGTCCCAAATTTGTAAGGCTTTCAACTGCGGCATGTAACTGACCTTTTCCTCCATCTACGACAATTAAGTCGGGTAATGGCTTTTCTTCACGTTGCAACCGTGAATACCGCCGATATATTATTTCTTTCATTGATGCAAAATCGTCAGGTCCATCCACTGACTTAATATTAAAATGTCTATATTCGGCAGTTGAAGGTTTGCAGTTGCGAAATACAACACAGGATGCAACAGGAAAATTGCCCTGTATGTTTGAATTATCAAAACATTCTATGTGTTTTGGCAATAGAGGCAAATGCAAATCTTTCTGCATTTGTTCAACTACTTTCATATTCCACCTATCAGGATCTACGAGGGTAGCACGTTTAATTCTGTCGCTTTTTTCAAACATTGCATTATGATAAGAAAGTTCCAGAAGTTTCACATATTCGCCGCTATACACAGGAGAAGATTTTGGTATAATTTGCCGTACATATTCTTTAGGTAAATCAAGTTTTTGGGGAACAACAATTTTATCGGAATTAAAATGAAATTTATTTCTGGTTTGAATGATTGCAAGGCGGAAAATATCCTCACAACTTTCGCCGGCTTTTCCAATAACTTCTGCACTATAAGAAGAAATTATACAGCCATTTACAACTTTCATAGCATTGAAATAAATTTTTTCTTCGTCCTCAATATAGGAATATACTTCTACATTATGAATTTTATTAGAAACAACAGCAGTTTTATTTTTATAATTTTCAAGTACTTTTATTTTTTCTTTTAAGACATGTGCGTCCTCAAATCGCAATTCTTTGACAGCTTGAAACATTTCTTCAGTCATTGAATTTATAATTTGTTGAAAATTTCCATTAAGTATTTGTTGAATTTTTTCAAATATGTCGTTATAATCCTTTTGCGATTGATTTCCAATACATGGAGCATCACATAAATTTATTTGCACATCCAAACAAGCTTTATATTTACCTTTCTTAATATCCTCTACATTCAATGGAAGATGACAGGAACGATATTTAAATAGATGACGCACAATTTGCATAATTTCTACTATAATAGAACCTTTTGGAAAGGGACCAAAATAAATTCCGTTATCTTTTTGTACAGTTCTCACTTTTTCAATTCTCGGAAATGGTTCTTTTGTAATTTTAAGGTATGGATATTTTTTGTCGTCCCTCATTAGAATATTGTAACGAGGTTTCAAATTTTTTATCATGTTGGCTTCTAATAGCAGGGCTTCCGTTTCATTATTTACAACCACAAGTTTTATATCGCAAATATGCTTTACCATAACTCTGGTTTTGTCGGAATGAGAATTTTTGTGAGTAAAATATGATTTCACGCGGCTTTTAAGATTTTTTGCTTTACCAACGTATATAATTGAGTTGTTTTTATCTAAAAACTGATACACGCCGGGTTTTGTTGGGAGGGTTTCCAGTTTTATACTGATTTTATCGTAAGGTTTTGTCTCCTGCATTTTAATTTTAGATGTGCTTAATTGATTACAAAACTACAAAAATATATAATTATATTATCTTAAAAACTATTTACTTACCTATCATCAAATGAGAAAAAAAAGATTAAGAAAAATAAAATTATTGTTTTGTTTTAAATTTAAAAGTCTTGATTTTATAATTATAATGTCAAACTTATTTTTGATGAAATCAACATTTTATTATTATTGAAATTTGTTTTGCGATAGTTATCAAATACTTGTATTCTTAATTTGCTGTTTTTATAAAGTGTAATTCGGCAATATTACCGTAAGAAATAATTTTCAGGTTTTTATCCAAAAGAATATAAGTGTTTAAGCCTTGTTTTAACACAATACTTGGAAACATTTTCTTGCTGAAATTAAGGAACTTTTGATTGAAATTTAATCCGCAACCATATTTTTCAATATCTAACATAAATGAAGGGGTGAAATAGTTTTTAAGAGTCAGGTATTGTTGCGTTTTTTCTTTGAATGACCAGTCGTCAGTGGAGATTAAAATCAATGCAACTTTATTTCTGTCTATCATATTTATAATGCTGTCAAACAATTCGGTAGAAGCAACACACCAATAATTGTAAGTAACTAATAAAATAAGGCTTTGTGGCACTTTTTCGGCAATTTGTGTCAGCGAAAGTGAATCCAAACGATAGATTTGTGGCGTTTTGTCCGGTTCATTCAAAAAATTATCATTATTCAATGCCTTTTTTACTTCGGCAAGTTTATATTCCTTCAACTGTTTTTCAAGTTTTGGAGTCATATCCTTGTATGCAACTATTTCAATTTCAGGCATAAATTTGCATGAAACGAAACAAAGAGAGAATAAAATGCAATTAAACAAAAACTTTTTCATTGTATCAAATTCATTATTTTTTGTTTGGTTTCGCTGTTATATTGCCCTTCCAACAGCGTTTGCAGGTTTCCGTCAAGTAAAATGAAAGAATTGACCGATGTATTAAGAGATGTTTGCGGGCAAATTTCCGAAAGAAAGGACATAAATCTTATTTCAGGTGGTAAATTCCGCTCATTTCCATAACGATAGCAGTCAAGCATAAAGACAGGATAGCGATAAAATTCAAGAGCTTTTTCTATTGAAATTTTGTTTAAGGGATTATCCGCCGTAAAAAGCACCAAAGCAACATCTTTGTCTTCGTAAAATTGCTGTAAAACAGTATCATAATAACGGCATTCTTCACTTGAACAAAACAAATCAAAACAATATAAAAGGAAAAATTGCTTTTGCGAATGAGAAACAATACTTTGCAATACTTTTTTGTCCATCCTGTAAAGTAAAGTGATACTGTCTTTCATATACACTTCGTTTTGTGAAAAGTTTATTTCATTTAATGTATATTTAGTATCAATCCCTTCTATTCCTGCATATTGAGGATTTACTCTTATGCAGGAACAGAACAAGATATTCAACGAAATCAGTAATATAAATACTATATATTTCATTGAATTAGTATACCGTATTAGTATTAAAATCACAAAACATAACAAAAATTTGACAAGCAGATATTCTGTTAGTTATTTGCGATAAACATTTATTATTTCAGCAATGTAAATCGTATGAAAATCATTGTCCGGATAGATATGTGAGATGATGTTTGTGTCAATAAAAAATTCAGGATTAAAAGGCATTGCGTATAATTTTTTACATTCCATTACCATATTTGCCTGTTCAAAAGCAACACTGCCTGCGGGAGTATTGTAAGGGGTGATACCTGCTTCTGCTACCTTGTCTGTGTCCCTGCCCGATTTAGTACCGCAGATTGTCAAAGCATTACGATAGGTAGTATCAAAGAACGAAAGAGTAAATATATTGTTATTATCTACAAACTCTTTTGTATAACGTTGCGGACGAATATAAACTATTGCCACAGGTTTTTCCCATAAATAACCAAGACAACCCCAACTTGCCGTCATTGTATTAAAAGAAGCAGTATCTTTCCCTGCCGTAATTAGCATCCAGTCCTTGCCAATAAGTTTTGCTGCACTTACATTTATGTCCTCAATGGACACTTTTTGAAATTCTTTCATTTCTTTTTCCTGTTTTTTTGTGCAAGCCGTAATTAAAAAGCCTGCAATTACAATAAATAATGTTACTTTTCTCATTTTAAATAAAATTAGGTTCAACCAATTTAAGGAAATATTCCTTTGTTTTACTATTACAAACTTACTATATTTTTTGTAAATGTAAAGAATTAGTTTTCCAAAACAAGTTTTTCGTATATTTTAAAACAAACATAAAATATTTTATTATTTTTGCTGCTACAAAAAGAAAAAAGATATGGAACTGTTAAAAGGAAAAACGGCTATTATTACCGGTGCTTCAAGAGGTATCGGTAAAGCAATAGCATTAGAATTTGCAAAGCAAGGGTGCAATATTGCATTTACCGATGTAAGACGTGATGATAATATGATTGCTTTGGAAAATGAATTGAATCAAACGGGAATAAAAGCTGTTGGTTATGAATCTAATGCAGCATCGTTTGAAGATAGTGAAAAATTGATAAATGAGGTAGTTGCCGAATTTGGCACAATAGATATTCTTGTTAATAATGCAGGAATAACGCGAGATAATCTTCTAATGAGAATGAGCGAACAGGATTGGGATTTAGTCATAAATATTAATTTAAAGAGCATTTTCAATCTTACGCATGCAGCTCAAAAAGTATTCCTTAAACAAAAAAGCGGTTCTATTATAAATATGAGTTCTGTTGTTGGCGTTAGCGGCAATGCGGGACAGGCTAATTATTCTGCATCAAAAGCGGGCATAATAGGATTTACAAAAAGTATAGCACAGGAATTAGGTTCTCGTAACATACGATGCAATGCTATAGCTCCTGGTTTCATTATTACGGATATGACTGCTAAATTAAGTGATGAAGTTCGTAAGGATTGGGAAAAGAAAATACCTTTGCGGCGTGGAGGATTACCTGAAGAAGTCGCAAAAGTATGTGTATTTTTAGGTTCTGACTTGAGTAGTTATGTAAGCGGGCAAGTGATAAATGTCTGCGGAGCTATGAATACTTAATTGGATTATATCTGTGTTTTTAATGTTGTAACCATGGATATTATAAGGCTTATTTAGGGTAGCATGGGGTTTCCTGCAAATTTGCAAGGATTCCCCGCAAATTCGTCAGGATATCCCGCAAGTTCATCAGGATTCCCCGCGAATTCGTCAGGATATCCCGCAAATTCGTCGGGATGCCCTGCAAATTCAGAAGGATGCCCTGCAAATTTTGTTTTAAATATGTTTATTTTTCATATTTGTACTTTTATAAATGAGGGATGTAAATTTGTAATTTGTGTATGTAAATTATTGTTTGCCATATAATTATGTTGATATAAGGTATTTGGATTTTGATTTATTTGAAATATGTTTTGTTAAATGATACAAAAATGCCTGTATTGTTTGGATAAATAATGGTTTTGAGACTTGTATTTTTTTACTTATTTTTGCCAAATGATTAAAATATTAACGATTATCGGGGCAAGACCACAAATTATAAAGGCATCGGCATTGAGCCGAAAGATAAGAGATAAGTTTGCGGAAGAAATAGATGAGGTTATTGTGCATACAGGACAACATTACGACAATAATATGTCGGAAGTGTTTTTTAATGAGTTGAACATTCCTTCTCCAAAATATAATCTGGCTGTAGGGAGTGATTCACACGCAAAGCAGACAGCAAAAATGATTGATGGCATAGAGCGGGTGTTGTTTCAGGAAGAGCCGCAGGCAATAGTCCTTTATGGGGACACTAATTCCACACTTGCAGGAGCTATAGCGGCAAGCAAAATACATATTCCTATTGTTCATATTGAGGCAGGATTGCGGTCATTTGATAAGCGGATGCCTGAAGAGATAAACCGTATAATGTGCGATCATGTTTCTACTTTGCTTTTTTCTCCAACAACAGCAGGATATAACAATTTGGTTAGAGAGGGTTTTTCAATCGAACAGCATCTGCAACCAACTGCTAACAAACCAAATATTTATCACAGTGGAGATATAATGTTGGATAATACTTTATTTTTTTTGCAAAAAGCTAAAGAAAAGTATGGAAACCTCAACACGCATGGTGATAATTTTATTCTTTGTACTATTCATCGCAATACCAATACGGATAATAAAGACAGGTTGCAATCTATTTTCAATGCATTGATGTACATAAGTCAAAAAGAAAAAATAGTGTTGCCTTTGCATCCGCGTACGAAAAAGATGTTGTATTCCATGTTTGATAGTGTGTATTTGAAATCTTTGGAGGCTAACGATAATATAGACATAATAGAACCTGTATCTTTTTTGCAAATGACTTTGCTGGAATCTTTGGCAAAAGTGATTATAACCGATTCCGGTGGTGTGCAAAAAGAAGCGTATTATTTGGAAAAACCATGTGTGATTTTACGGGAACAAACGGAATGGGTTGAAATAGTTGAAAGTAAAAATGCAGCAATAGCTGATGCGGATTTTGAAAAGATAGTTTTTACCGTGCAGAATTACATAAACAATCCACCGAAAAATTATCCTAAAATATTTGGAGACGGTAATGCTTCGGAGTTTATTTGCAACGAAATAAAAAATAAATTACACTGATGACAAACAAGCTACACTGATTGCCGCAGGTTTGGCTGTGCATATTGCTTCCATGCAGTTGAATACGGAAGAGCCTGTGGTGATAACATCATCAACAATCAAAACATGTTTGTTATGAAAAACAGACGGATTGCTCACGGCAAAAGCTTTATGCATATTTGTCCATCTGTTTTTTGCATGTATGGCTTGTGATTTAGTGTATTTTTTTCTATAGCATCCTTTGGTTACAACAGGTTTGTTTAATGCTTTTCCAAGTTCTGTTGCTAAAATTTCACTTTGATTGTAACCACGTTTTATTTTTTTTATCCAATGCAGAGGTAAAGGGAAAATGAAGTCAATATCTTTAATCCATTCTTCTTTTTTAAGTTTTTCTGCCCATAGTTTAGCCAAATATTTTGCTATAAAAATTTTGTCATGATATTTTAATTGATGTATAAGGTGTTGCGAGGCTGCTTCATGCTCAAATTTCATAAATATATTAAAATTACTGACGGGAAAATTAGTTGATATTTCTTCTAATGCTTTTTGATTAGTTACATGGTTTGCGGAGATTTTACAGTAACATTTAAGGCATAAAATTTTTTCTCCTGCAATTAGATTAGTATTGCAGCCAAAACATTTTTTGGGCATTAGAGCATTTTCAATCTGTAAAGTGAAATTGTAAATAGTGGTTAGAAGTTTCATACCACAAAAATAAAATATTTTCTTATAATTTTACTGAGTTATAGGATGAATATATTAAAGTTTTGCATTGAAAAATAACAAAAAATACATTGAAATTAATTTACTTTATGAAGTATAATTCTAAAAGTTGTTCCCTTGTTTATTTGAGATTGTTTAACAAAAATTTTTCCTCGATGATAATCTTTGATTATTCTTTTGGCAAGAGATAAACCTAATCCCCAGCCGCGTGTTTTGGTAGTAAAGCCGGGTTGAAAAATCTTTTTGAAATCTCTTTTGTTAATACCTTTTCCCGCATCGGTTATATCTATATAAATATTTTTGTTTTCAGTTGTTACTTCGAGAATAATAGTTCCTATTCCAGCCATTGCATCTACTGCATTTTTGAAAAGATTTTCCAAGGTCCATTCAAACAAATGTTTATTCAGGCAGGCATAGACAGGTTCTTGTGGTAATCTTATATCAAATACAACTTTTTTTGATGAGCGATTAGCAAGATAAGACAGAGCCTCTTCAACAGCCATTATCACATTTTGTCTTTCTAACACAGGTACAGAACCTATTTTTGAAAATCTTTGAGTTATGGTTGTGAGTCTGCTAACATCTTTTTCTAATTCTTTACATACATCTTGATTTTTTTCATCCTGTGCTAAAAAAGTAATCCACGCATTAAGAGAAGAAATAGGAGTACCTAATTGATGAGCTGTTTCTTTACTCATAGAGACCCAGATAGTATCTTGTTCCGAACGTTTCATTGTACGGAAAAACCATAAACCAATAAAAATAAACAAAATTGTTATTCCAACATAAAGAATAGGGTAGTATTGTAATGCCTTTACGAATGATGATTTTTCGTAAAAAATAAAAGCTGTTTTGTTACCTGGAAGAATAATCTGAATAGGAGTATTAGCTTCCTCCATTAAACTAACGGTGTTTTTAAGATTTGATTTGCTGACATCACTTTCATTAACATTTCCATAACCAATTACTTTTTGCTTGCTTTCATCTGTGATAATAACAGGTACAAATACAGAATTTTGAGTTACTTCTGTAAGAAAAGATTCTATGAAATCGTTTAAAACATTCCGCAAATCAGCATACATTTCCGACTCTCTATAATAAAGTCTAAATTTCATACCAAAGGTTTCGTATTCTAAAGGTTCATTATAAAGAAAACTTTTAAATATTGCAGAAGTATCTACAAATTCTTTTTCAGATGGAACGTTTATATTTTGAAAAAACTGTATGCGATTGTGTTCATCGGTTTGAATGATTGGAATGTTTTTTATTTCTTTGAGGTATTGTTCGTAAATATTGTTTATGTCATTGTTGATAGGTTCAGTTATAAGTTTTTTGTGTGCGGCGATAAACTGTTCGAGTCTTGATTTTTCTTCTGCTGTAACTTTGTCAAAGAATTCCTCTGTTTTAGCTACAAGTTCGGCTTTTCTAACAACTGATTGTGCCCAAAGTTTTACTTTTCTTTGTTCTTCTTGTTTCAGAGTGCTTATCATGCTGTTAAGTTGCATTAAAAACAACATAATAACTATAAATCCTATGGAAAGAAGAACCCATTTAATGCGTGATTGATGAAGAGATATTTTCATTTGTTGTTTTTTTTGAAGTGCAAAAATAGTAAAATCTCAAAACACGTTATTTGTATTTTAATTTAATGAATAATAACTTGTTATATTGTAAGTAAATCTTTGATTTTTTTGTTTTGTTTTTTGAAGATAGAATGAAAAAATCAATCTTTTTTCTTAAAATTTGGGTAATTGAATAAAAATTTGTACTTTTGCAATCTCAAAAGAGAGGCCTCGTGGCTCAACTGAATAGAGCATCTGACTACGGATCAGAAGGTTGTGGGTTTGAATCCCGCCGAGGTCACATAAAAACAAAGAAGATTTGCTGTAATTAAGCAGCAAATCTTTTTTGTTTTTATGTTATTCAAATTCATTATGTATAAAAAAGTCCAACCACTTACGTAGTTGGACTGAATACAATTAAAAATATTTTAATCAAATGAATTATTTAATGATTGTTAATTCGTCAATCAAATTTTTAGCTCCTGCAAATTTATCAATTATAAAAAGAACATAACGAGCATCAACATTAATTGTACGTTGCAATTCAGGTTCAAAAGCTATATCACCACTCATTGCTTCCCAGTTTCCATCAAAAGCCAAACCTATAAGCTGTCCGTCAGCGTTGATAATAGGAGAACCGGAGTTGCCTCCTGTAATATCATTATTGGAAAGGAAACAAGTAACGAGTTTTCCATTTTTGTCAGCATATTGTCCGAAGTCTTTTTTAGCAAATAATTGTTTTAATTTATCTGGTACGATAAATTCGTCATTTGACGGATCTTCTTTTTCCATAACACCTTCAAGAGTTGTAATGTAATCGTAGTGGATGGCATCGGCAGGGAAGTAATCCAAAACCTGTCCATACGTCATTCGCATCGTGAAATTAGCATCCGGGTATTGTACAAGTGAAGGATCCATATTACGTAATGCTTCAACGAAAGCTTGTCGTGCAACCACCAAGTCTTGTTCTGCTTTTTGTGATGCTTCATCTCCAACACCTATCAAATCATAAGCTGCTATGGCTGCATCGGCAATTAAATCTTTTTCTAAAGTTTTAACATTTGGTTTTTTCATAAACTTGTCAAAAGATTCCTGTGTAGCAAAAACAGATTTCTTAAACGCCTTTTCAACATATTTATCCACTCCTCCAGCCTTTGCAATCTTTGTGGCAAACACAGGATTTTTGTCATTTAACATTGTAATCAATGCACGAAACATTTCTTTTTCCGTATTTTGGTCATAATTAACAAAATGTTGGTTTCCATAAGCAGTAAGTGCTTCTACTGTTTTTGCCATACTTGCTTTTTTTGATTTATCATTTAAATCAGGATTTTTCATTATATGTTGTTCAATCGCATCAAAGTTTTTTAGAATGCGAAAAGCCAATAATGCTCTTTGTGCTGTCATCAATCCAAGATTGCCATACCATGAATACTTTGTGGCATTGCTGTTTGCCAATTCCGAACAGGCTGCTTCCAAATTAGAAAATACATTGCCGTAACGTTCTTTGCGTGAATTGTCTGTGTTAATCCATTTTTCCAAACGTTTTTCTATTGCTTTCTTTTTCCCATAAACATCAAGACGTTTCAAGCCACGCAATTCGCCCTGTTTGTTTTTCCAAAGGTTCATCATTTGAGCATAATCAACAGAATACTTTAAACGAACCGCTTCGTCATTATCCATACATTTTTTCATTGTTGGCAACATATAGCGTCCCGCATCATAAACGGCAGGGTCTGATATATCAATGGTATTCTTTACTTCATAAGAAGTCATGTAGCGTTCCGTGCTTCCGGGATAGCCCCAAATCATAGTGAAATCTCCTTTATTTACTCCCTTTATACTTACAGGAAGGAAATGTTTTGGTTTATAAGGAACGTTATCTTTTGAATATGCAGCAGGTTTGTTGTCTTTGTTTGCATACACGCGGAAGATTGAGAAATCTCCTGTGTGTCTTGGCCACATCCAGTTGTCGGTATCACCACCAAATTTGCCTATTGCAGAAGGAGGAGCACCAACAAGACGTATATCCTTAAAAGTTTCGTAGATGAACATATAGTATTCCAAACCTTCAAAGAACGGTTTTACATCCACAACATAACGTCCTCCTTCGCTGTTTTCTTCCTGCAATCTTTTGATGCGTGCATTTATGGAATCGTTATGAAGAGTTTTGTTAAGTTCTTTGGCGTATTCGCCAAGTACTTTTTGGGTTACATCGTCCATTCTCACAAGGAATGAAATGGTAAGACCCTCTATAGGTAATTCTTCTTCCAATGAATAAGCCCAGAATCCATTTTTTAAATAGTCGTGTTCAATAGTTGATTGACTTGCAATGGCTTCATAACCACAGTGATGATTGGTAAACATCAATCCCTTGTCCGAAACTATTTCTCCCGTACAAAAATTTCCCATTTGCACAATAGCATCTTTTAGACTTGAATTGTTGAAACTGTAAAGTTGTTCAGCAGTTAAATGTAATCCCATTTTTTGCATTGTTGCATAGTTTAACTGTTTAAAGAACATTGGTAACCACATTCCTTCATCAGGTTTTGGGGTTGGAGTTGGTTTTGCAAAGCACATTGTCAATGATAATGACAATAAAAGTGCTGAAATAAATGTTTTTTTCATTTAATAAATGTGTTTTAATTATAAAAATTCTTTGTTTTGAATTTGCAAAATAACTAAATTTTTTTCAATTTACCAAAATTTTTATTGTTAAACGATAATTTTTTTGCCTTTTAAGAGACATTTTAGATACTCAATAAGTAATATTCAATTTTGGAATAGAAGAATATTTAATTACTTTTGATAAACATTATTTTATCTAACTAAAATAATATAAAGCTGATAATTATGTCTGCTTTATATTATTGTTGATATATTTTTAGTTAAACTGATATTTTGAAAATTTATAATCATTTTTGTAGAGAGTAAAAGAACTTTTATTTCAGAATTAAAACATTTTGAAGCGAAATTAAAAATTTTAAATTCAAAATTAAGATATTTTAAAGCGAAATTAAAAACTTTAATTACTATATAATTTTAATTTTTGTTATAAATTTCGTTGTTAAAAAAGATTGTAATATAACTTTTGGAGAAATTTAGAAGTATGAAATGAAAAATTATTTAGCTTTCAAATTTTTCTTTTAGTTTATCTACAAGAATATTTACAAAATCACTAACAGGTTTTTTAATCATCATCCCCATCATTGGATTAACATCCAAATCAAAACAAGCTTGCACCGAACAACTCTTTTCGCTCTGCATAAGTTTCCAGTTAAAAACAAATTTAATAGGCATCGGCACTTGTTCATCATTTGTTATTGTTATAAAACTGTAAGGTTTTGTATCTGAAATTTTCATTCCGAAATCTGTTAGTCCTTTAATTGTAAAACTGCAATTTTCTTTTGTTGCTTTCCAATTTTCTACTTTATCTGGTAATAGAATAGAAAAATGAGTAAAGTCAGATAAAAATTCAAAAATATCTTTATTTGACTTTACAATTTCAACAACTTTACTTTCTATTTTCATTTCTTTTACTATTTGAAATTGTTAAAGAATATGTTGTTTTAAAAAGAAAGTTACATTCTTTCTTCCGACCATTTTTCTGGATTTAGTCGCCATAACCGTAAGGAATCAATATCTTTATCATTTATATAATGTTCTGTGATAGCTGTTGTAATGAGTGTATCATAATCTGTAATAGTTGTCAATTCTACTTGTGCATCACTGAACGTTTTTTCTGCAACGTCAAGACCATAAGTAAAGATTGCAGCCATTCCTTTAACTAAACAACCTTTTTCTCTTAACGCTTCAACAGCTTGCAAACTACTTTTTCCAGTAGAAACAAGGTCTTCAATAACAACAACACTTTGTCCTTCTTTTATTTCTCCTTCTATTCTGTTGTGCAATCCGTGTTTTTTTTCTTCAGGGCGTACATAAACAAATGGTTTTCCTAAATCTTGTGCTACAAGTACTCCTTGTGCTATTGCTCCTGTTGCTACACCTGCAATAACATCAACTTCAGAAAATATATCATTTACAATGGAAACGAATTGCTGTCTTAAGAAAGTTCTTATCTCTGGATAGGACAGCGTAATCCTGTTATCACAATAAATAGGGCTTTTTCTACCTGATGCCCATGTGAAAGGATTTGCATTATTCAATTTAATTGCTTTAATTTGCAAAAGAAATTTAGCGGTTTGTATCGCAATATCATTATTAGTAATCATGGTGCAAAAATACATAATTTTCAACAAATACAATAAGTTTGTAATTACAACTTCCATTTTGGAAATAGAAAAAAAAGAGAAAGATATTGTAATAGAATTAGATAAAAAGTTTGAAAATACGGTTGATTTTTCTTTTTTAAGAAATGAAATTTTGAAAACAACAGACATTTTTTTTCTGACAAAAACAGAAAATCAAAAAAAGGTTTTTGAGAAAATTTGTCAGCAATTTTATTTAATTAAAGCTGCAGGCGGCATTGTTAGTAACAAATCCGGCAGTATTTTGTTCATTTTTCGTAATGGAGTATGGGATTTACCCAAAGGACATGTTGAAAAAAATGAAACCGAAGAAGAAACCGCATTGAGAGAAGTTGAAGAAGAGACAGGTTTGAAAAATTCACAATTAGTAATTATGCCGCCTTCTGTATTTGCACAAGACCAAAATATAAAATATTCTAACGCTATTTATACTTATCATACATACTTTATGAATAACAGATTAGAATTAAAACAGACAGCATGGTATTTAATGGAAATATGTGATAAAAATGTTATATTTTATCCACAGATAGAGGAAGGAATAACTTTAGTAAAGTGGATAAGAAAAGAAGATATACCTAATATATTAGAAAAAACATATCCAAGTATAAAAAATATGTTAGAAAAAGTATTAGAAAAGAATTAGAAAACACAAATTCATGTTTTAGTATTTAGTTTTAATAATAACAGTTTTAATTACTCAAAACCCTTATTATCATTAGAATACAAAATAAAAAGATTATAAAAATAATTTTTTTTACTCTAAATTTGTTAATAATTGAAAAAAAGGTTGTATATTTGCAGCCTTAAAAGAATTAGAAACTAAAATAAATAGCTTATAGAATAAAAGACTACTTTTTAAATGTAAAAAAAGAGTTTTTATGCTTAAAACAGAAGAACGCAGCGATAAAGAATTAGCTATCGCATATATAAATGGTGAATTGCAATGTTTTGAAACATTACTTAATCGCCATAAGGAACGAGTGTATAACTATATACAATCTTTAGTAAAAGATAAATATTTGGCGGAAGATATATTTCAGGATACCTTTGTTAAAGTTATTGCTACATTAAAACGTGGTTCTTATAATGATGAAGGTAAATTTATTCAATGGGTTTTGCGTATTGCTCATAATCTTGCAATAGATCATTTTCGTAAATCAGGTCGTATGCCAATGGTTAAATCAGATGGAGAATACGATGTATTTTCTGTTTTAAATTCATCAGAAGTTTCTATAGAAGAATCTCTTATTCGCAATCAAATTCACAAGGATATTCGTGCATTGATGAAACTTTTACCGGCAGAACAGAGAAGAGTCTTAATTCTTAGACATTATGGAGATTTAAGTTTTAAGGAAATAGCACAGGTAACAGGCGTAAGTATCAATACAGCATTGGGAAGAATGAGATATGCTCTGATAAATATGAGACGCATGGCTGAAGAAAAGTCGTTAATTTTACAAATGTAGTGTTTAATTCCTTGTTTTATTTGTAAATGTTTAATACATTAACAGGATAGTTTAACAAAAACATTTTTAATTTCTCACTAATATATGTTGTTTTATTCTTTGAGGGATAAATGAAGTCTGTTTGCAGTGCATTTATTTGAGGTATATTAGTAATGTATGTCAAAAGTTTTTCATTAATTTTTGTTTTTTTTCTGTTTATTTCTACCTTTGTTAATCCTTTTATAAATGAATGACTTATATGTTCGTGGTCTCTTCCTATCACAACAAATAAATAATTAATTTTTTTTATTGATGAAGCAACAAGAGTTGTAAATTCGTCATTGCCGTTATTGTTTATCAGTAAAATGGTTATACTGTGAAAAGGATTATGGTATGAAAAACAATCAAAAGAGATAAAAGTTCCATTCTTTTCATAGGTGAAATCGGAAGTTTTTTTTAACTCAAAATTAAAAAATTTATTGAGTTTATCTGCCAATTCAAATCCTTTAAGAACAGAAGAAATTCGTATTATGCTTATGTTGTCATTGTTATCAATACTCATAAATTACAAATTTTAAGATATTGCAAAGATAATGCTTTGTTGAAAAATAGAATTATGATTTTTTGTTTATCTTTTTATAAATAAAATCTTGATTTTCACATACAAAATCTTGATTTTACTACAAAAAAATGAAGATAAAATTCAGTATATTAAATATTATTACATTTGCAATAAAAGTTTGTATATCAAAAAAAATAAATTTAGATTCATACAAACAAAGACGCATACAAAAGCATTATAATTAAAAATCAGGATGAAAGCAATAAAAATATTTTATTTCTCAGGCACAGGCAATGCTTTACAGGTATCTCAATGGATTAAAGAAAGTGTCAATGAGAAAGGAATAACTTGCACTTTGCATAACATTGCCGACAAAGAACAAATACAGACAACAAATAATGATGATTTGTTAATTTTTATTGCTCCAACTCACGCTTTCAATTATCCTCCAATAATGTTGCATTTTATTGCCCGTTTCAAAAAAGCAAATAACAGAATTATAATAATGAATACTCGCGGAGGATTGCGAATCGGAAAAACTCTTGTAAGAGGACTCAGTGGAATTTCGTTTATGGTTTCCTTTTTAATAATGAAATTGAAAGGATATAAGATAGCAGGTTATGTTGCATGGGATATGCCTGTAAGTTGGATTGCTTTTCATCCTGCATTGAAAAATAAATCATTAGATTTTATTATTGAGAAAAACAAACGCAAAGCTCAAACAATATCCCAAAAGATACTTAATGATAAAAATGTTTTCACGGCAAAATATGATTTTTTAATAGATATTCTTTTGCTTCCCCTTGCCATTGCTTATTATTTGGCAGGCAGATTTTTTCTTGCAAAAAGTTTTTATGCCAATGACACTTGCTCTAAATGTAGAATATGTAAAAATAATTGTCCTGTGAAAGCAATTAAAACATTTGGCGGAAGACCTTTTTGGACTTGGAAATGTGAAAACTGTATGAAGTGTATGAACATTTGTCCAGAAAAATCTGTTGAGGCTGTTCATGGAATATGGATTTTGATGTTCCTATTACCTTCGTCTGTTTATGGTTTTCTATATCTTTTGATTACACCTTACATTTATTCTACATGGTTATACATATTGACAGTCTGTATTGGAATGATACTGGTTTTGTATTTGTTATATTTTATATTGAGTATATTGTTGATGTGCAAACAATTTGCAAAACTTATTGCTTTTACTTCACTGACTCATTACAAATTTTGGGGAAGATATAAAAGGCTTTTGAAAACTAAAAATATCACTTAAAATTGTAAGATAAGCTTTTTACTGTTTCATTATTTATTGCTTGATAAAGTCATATAAATTTGCTATACTGTTTGGTGAAAATGTGTTCCAACAGCATCAAATAAAAACATTGCAACATTTTCAAAATCAATTTTAGAAAGTATATTCTTCTATTTTATAATATCTTTTTCAATAATGATGTTAAAGACAATATTGAGATAACTTTTTTACTTCGGGCAATACTCCAATTGAAAAAAAAACTAAAAATTTCAGATTTACTATTTTTGCAGTTACTTATAATAAAAATAATATGACACTGAACGAGAACGATATTAAAAATGTAAAATCATTGATTGCAAACAGTAAAAACATAGCAATCATTACACATTTCAATCCTGATGCTGATGCTGTTGGCTCTTCTATTGGATTATATCTTTATTTAAAAGCAAAAAGAAAAAATGTTAATATTATAATGCCTAATCCTTTCCCGTCCTTTCTTGATTTCTTTGCCACAGATATACCAATGATTCTCGGTTACAAGGAAACTAAAAAAGCTAATGATTTATTATTGAAAAGCGATATAATATTCTGTCTTGATTTTAATATGATTCATAGAGTAGGAAATGCAAATAAAGATGCTTTACTCAATTCTCCTGCAACAAAAATCTTAATAGACCATCATCAATTACCGGAAAAACATTTTAATATTCTTTTTTCAAATCCAAATGCTTCTTCTACTACAGAAGTTTTAGCTCATTTTATAAAGGCTTTAAGTGGCAAACGTGCAATAACGTTTGAAATGGCACAAGCAATTTATATAGGTATATGTACAGATACAGGTTCTTTTTCTTATAATTGCAACAATGCAGAAACGTATGCTTTGGTTTCCGATTTAATTGCCAAAGGAGTAAAAGCTGATATGGTACATCAGGAGGTTTATAATACATTTTCAGAAAACAGACTGAGACTTTTGGGTTATTCTATTGCCGAAAAATTAAAAGTATTCCCAAAATATCAAGCAGCATACATTTGTTTAACTAAAGAAGAATTGCGACAATATCATTTTCAACCAGGAGATACAGAAGGATTAGTCAATTATTGTCTTAACTTAAAAGGTATAAATTTTGGTTGTCTTATTACTGAAAGAGATAGAATTATTCGTTTATCATTCCGTTCCAAAGTAAATACATTTGATGTTAACCAATTTGCAAGAAAATATTGGGATGGAGGCGGACATATTATGGCATCAGGTGGTACATATCAGGGAAAACTTGAAGATGTTATCATTGCTTTGGAAAAGCAAATAAAAACTTTAAAAGATGAAATATAACACCATTTTTTTATTTTTATTATTTTTACTTGCAAGTTGTGGCAAAAACTACAATGAAAGTGATGCTATTGTGTATAATTCAGTTAAAACTCAATATGAAAAGACTAAAGAAAATAAAACAGATGAGGCGATTCTTAATATAAATAAGATATTATCAGAAAAAGAAGCTAATCAAATCAAAGGATACATTGAGAGAAGAGGTTGGAAAATGAAAATAGAACATGGAGTTTTCATAGAAAGATTAAAGTCTTCTACAAGTAAAATAACCATAAATGATTCTTCTGTTGTAAAATTGGAATATACTTTGAGTCTGATTAATGGGAAAAACATTTATTCTTCTAAGAAAAATGGAATAAAAAAAATAATTTTTGGTATTAGTGATAAAGAACCTGTAGGATTATTATATATACTTAAAACCATGAAAAATGGAGATGAAGCAAATATAATAATACCTTCTTATCTTGCTTACGGACTTTATGGAGATGGGAAAAATATACCACGACATGCAACGTTAGTTTATTGGATAAAAATAATAGATGTAAAATAAAAAGAGTTATAATTATGAACAAAGTACAAATTACAAAATGGTTTTTGTTGTTATTCATTTTTTTGTTTTTCTCATGTTTAAATGATAAGCAACATACAGAATTTAATGATGATGAAAATGGGTTCGCAATTAAAAATTGTCGTGTACAAAACAAACAACCTGTAACTAAAATTGGAGATGTCATTGTTGGAGAATTACAAATTAGACTTAACGATAGCACTATTTTGCACAATAATTATGGTAATACACAAAGACTTTTCAAAATAAATAACGTAAAAAACGGCACAATAGACAAATATCTTCTCGGGTTACACATAGGTGACAGTATTATTATACGTACGCCTGCTCATTATTTAGAAAGTCATCTTGTTGGTTTTAAGTTTAGACCTAATGATAAGTTGTATTTTTATTTATCTGTATCACAAATTATAACTCAAAAACAACTAACAGAACAGGAAATAAAAGAGAAAAAGCAAGAAGAGGAAGAACAAAACATTATTTCCGAATATGTAAAGAATAATCTTCCAAATGCAATTAAACAAGAAAATGGAATTTATATTGATATTATACATAAAACACAGGGGGAACAAGCCACAGCTGGCTCTGTTGTCAAAGTATTTTATTCTGTGCGTGATTTGACAGGCAAAATTTATGACACTAACATAAAATCTATTGCTAAAAAGGCAAAGATTTATGATAAAGAAAAACAATATAGTACATTTGAATTTATAATTGATAGCGGACAAACTATAGCAGGTTTTTCAGAAGGAGTATCTTTAATGCACGAAGGAGAAAAAGCAATAATCATAATTCCATCCAAACTTGCTTATGGTTCAGAAAAAAATGGTGTAATAATGCCTAACACTACTTTGATATTTGAAGTTGAACTTGTCAGTGTAAAATAACTATTATCCAATGGAGTTATATTTATAGCTTTTATTATAAACCATAGTATAAATGGTTTCCTTTATTTTTTCAAAAGAAAGTGAATAATGTGTATCGTTTTCATACAACATTATTTTCATTTCCACTTCATTTTTATTAGTAGAATACGGTGGTTGCAAATAATAATTATTTAAAATTGTAAAGCCCAAACGCTGATAAAAACTTATCCTTCTTTGTGCTTCTATACTTAAAGGCAATTCAACTTCAAGAACTATTGGCTCAAAGATTTTGTTTTGCAGATATTGAATGATATTTGTTCCTATTTTATTATTACGTATATTTTGTTCTACCGCCAAATGTTCAATATAATAAAACGCATCTAAATGCCATAATAACAAAATAGCTAAAGGTTTAAGGCTGTCTTCCACTATATAAAATTTAAAATTATCTGTATTTAACAGATGTAAAATTTGAGAAAACTCTCTACGTTCGTCAGGGATAAAAGCAGAAATATAAAGTTTTTGTGCAAAGTGTTTAAATGTAGATTTTTGGTATTCAACAAATTTCATTGCTGTTAAATGTCACCTAATTGTTGTTTTACTATATTGTAAAGCAATTCTCTTGCTCTGAAAAGTTTAACTTTTACCAAATTCGGAGTCATTGAAAGTATTTGTCCAATCTCTTCACAAGATAATTCTTGAAAATAATACATTTCTATCAATTGTTTATAAACAGGTTTGAGGGTTTCTATTACCTGTCTCATCAGTTTTATTTTTTGTTTTGCAATAATTGTTTCTTCAGGATCTAAAGAATCACTCACAAAATTAAAATGTATCTGTTCTCCATTTACAAGAATACAATCTGCGTCAAGCGAAATCATATTCATTTTTTTACGTCTAATATAATCTATGCAATTATTTGTTGCTATTGTAAAAAGCCAAGTACTGAAAGCATAAGTAGGAGTGTATGATTCAAGATTTTTAAATGCTTTTCCAAAAGCTTCAATAGTCAAATCATCTGCTTCTGCATCATTTTTTATCATTTGCAGAATCATATAGTATATAGGTTCGCGATACAACTCCAAAAGATTAGCATAAGCCTTTTGGTCGCCATATTCAAGAGCTCTTCTTACAAGATCATAATCTCTTTTTCCTTTTGCGGTTAAATGTGCTGTCATTCCCATCTATCCTTTTTAGAAAATAAAGTGTTCATTCCAATTAACATATTAAAAATCAAGAAAAATATCTCAAATAATGGAGCAAATATATACAATTTATTTTTCATAAGTACTTTAGTACCTTTATAAAATAACAGAATTTGTATTATCCATTTAAAAATTATACCAATTACTATCCATTGCCAAGTAAAACCTACAACAAATAAAAAAGTAAGTATGGTATAAAAGAACAACATTGCCCAAGTCGGCATAGCAACAATAAACTTATCCCAAAAGTGATAATAATGCGCACTTCGTATTTTTTTCTTTTTTTGTCTAATCCATGCAGAAAACGATTGGGGAGCTTCTGTTTTAATATATGCTTCAGCAGATAAAATAATAGAAGTATTCTTTTTTTTCGCTACACGATTTACATATAATTCCATATCCCCAGAAGCAATATTGTAAATAGAAATAAATCCCCCATTATCAAAAAAATTCTTTTTTGATATTATCAAATTATCTCCTGTTGCTTTGTAAGGATGTCCCAATAAAGCCATTCCTTCATAATTCATTGCATTATTAAGTGAATCATATTGAATAAAACGATTAAGCAGAGTATTTTTTTTCTCATAAAGATTAAAGCCCAAAACTATATTTTTTTGTTTGTATATTCCTTTTGCCATATTCATTATCCAAAAATAGCTATTAGGGATACAATTAGCATTGGTTAAAAGAATATAATCATTTTTTGCAGATTTTATTCCTAAAGAAAGTGGATATTTTTTCCCTTGAAATTTATTTGGAGTTTTTTCATAAAGATTAACTATTTTCAGATTTGAATACAGTTTTTGAAATACTTTTAACATAAATTCTGTTTCGTCATTTGAAGCATTATTAACTATTACAACTTCAAAATTTGGATATTGCTGTTCGAGTATTACAGGCAACTTTTCTTTTAGATTTTCCTGCTCATCTCTTGTTACAATAACAACAGAAATAGGAGGAAAAGATGCGGAGTCTTGTGCTATGTCTTTAGGTTGAGGCAAACGAAAACCGCCCACTTTACCATAAACTATTATATAATAGAGTACTTGTATGAATAACAAAATTCCTGCTGAAATGCAAAGAGAGAATGTTAGTTGATCATATTGATAAAAAAGAAAATCCATAGTTATTCTTCTAAAACTTTTGAAATAAAATCGGGCAAAAGTAATAATTTATTTTTTATTTATCAGGATAAAAACTTTGAAAACAAAGAAAAAACTTTAAATATCTTGATAAAACTTTTCTTTGATATATGTATATTCAGAATTTATATTGTATTAGATTTTTTTCAGTAGGGTATTGTAAAATAAGTGGATATTAAAATCATTTTTGTTTTCATTTTTTAATATATAAATAAACCTTATATTGATATTTTATAGAGGTAAATCATTAAAAGATGAAAAATGTTCTTCATTATTATTAAGAAATACAGACATATTTGGCGATTTTCTATATTCTTCAGTTAATAAAATGTCTGAAAGTGTCTGTTCTTTAGGTAATTTACGTTGAGAATTAGGAGTAATTAGTTGAATATTGGAGGCAATTATCTCTGTTTCTGTATGAGTGCAACCCTGTTTATCCGTCCATTTTTTATAAGAAATTTTGCCTTCAATCAAAAGTTGCGTACCTTTATGAACAAAATTTTCAACTACATCTGCCAAATTTCGCCAACAAACTATGGTATGCCATTGCGTATTTATATTTTTTTCGTCAGATTGTAATTTATAATCAGATGTTGCCAGAGAAAATGTTGCTTTTTTAATAACGTCAAACATTAAAATTTCAGGTTCTCTGCCCACGTTTCCCAAAAGAATAACTTTATTTATTGTTGCCATATACATAAATTTTACAGTGCAAAAGTAATTTTTTTCATATTAAAAAATTTGTATATCAGTTTTTTTTGTACCTTTGCAATCCGAAATCGAAAGATTTTGGCATTAAAGACGCAAATTAATGTTTAACAAATAATTAATAAATTGATATGACAAAAGCAGAAATCGTTGCGGCTATCGCAAAAAAAACAGGTGTGGAGAAAGCAAGTATCGCTGTTTCTATTGAAGCGTTTATGAGCGTTTTGAAAGAATCTCTTACAAAAGGTGAAGCTGTGTATTTGAGAGGTTTCGGTAGTTTTATTATTAAAAAAAGAGCGGCTAAAACAGGTCGTAATATTTCAAAGAATACTACTATTAAAATACCTGCTCACAGTGTGCCTTCTTTCAAACCATCTAAATTGTTTATGGCTGAAATCAAAGAAAAAGTAAAAGTAAATTAAAAGAAGTTAAATTATGCCAAGTGGAAAAAAAAGAAAAGGTCATAAAATGGCTACTCACAAACGTAAAAAACGTTTGCGTAAAAATAGACACAAGAAAAAGTAATTAAGTGATTCAGAATAAAACATTTGTTATGAGCAAAAGTTTTATTCTGAATTATAAGTTTTGCGAAGCAGTGATTTGGTAACAATAGTTATTGCTTCGCTTTTTTGTTAAATTAAATAATTAAAAGAAACAAACTCCAGTGGATAAAGATTTAATTATAGATGTAAGCGATTCAGGAGTTGAAATAGCCTTGCTTGAAGACAATCATTTGGTTGAATTTCATCAGGAAAAAGCTGACAAACATCATTTAGTAGGTGATATATATTTAGGTATTGTTAAAAAAGTTATGCCTGCCCTGAATGCAGCTTTTATAGATGTTGGACACGAAAAAGAAGGTTTTTTACATTATTTGGATTTGGGTTTGAAATTTAAAAAACTTGCAAAATTCACTCGTAATGCCTTAAATTCCAACACAGATACAAACTTGAAAGAACCAAATTTGGAAAAAAACGGACAAATAACCAGCGTTTTAAAGCAGGGACAAATTATAATGGTGCAAATAGCCAAAGAAGCAATCTCAACAAAGGGACCTCGTTTATCGGGAGAGATTTCTTTTGCAGGTAGATATTTGGTATTGGAACCTTTTTTAAACACTGTATCCATTTCAAAAAAAATAAAAGATATAACAGAAAGAGAACGTTTAAAAAGGTTAGTCTCAAGTATTAAAAGTGATGAAACGGGGATAATAATAAGGACAACTGCCGAAGGAAAAAGTGTCGCCGAACTTGATGCAGATCTTAGAGATCTTATGGGAAAATGGGAAAGCATTCAAAAAAAACTTGCAAAAGCTTTGCCTCCTGCTCAGTTAATTTCAGAGGTGGATAAATCAACCGCTATTTTGAGAGATTTTCTTACTGACGAATTTAACAATATCTACGTCAATAATCAAGACACATTTGACGAATTGAGACAATACATTCACAGTATATATCCTGAAAAAGAAGGAATTATCAAACTGTACAAACAAACAGAACCCATTTTTGAACATTTTGGTATCGCAAGCCAAATAAGAGGTTCGTTTGGAAAAGTTGTAACTGTCCGTAGTGGTATTTACATTGTGATTGAACAGACTGAAGCGATGTGCGTTATAGATGTAAATAGTGGCAACAAAGTTAAGGATGCGATCAATCAGGAAGATAATCTTTTCAACGTAAATTGTGAAGCAGCTATTGCTATTGCGAGACAATTACGTTTAAGAGATATTGGCGGCATTATTGTTGTGGATTTCATAGATATGACATCTTTGGAACATCGCCGACAACTTTTCAAAAAAATGGAAGAGGAAATGCAGAGAGACAAAGCACGTCATACAATTTTACCATTGAGTAAATTCGGTTTAATGCAGATAACGCGTCAAAGGGTTAAACCTATTGTGGCTGTTGATGTATCTGAACTTTGTCCGATGTGTAACGGGACAGGTAAAGTCAGGTCTTCTTTAAGCGTATTGAACAATATCAATAACGACATTCAATATCTTACCAGAGAACAGAATGAAAAGGTCTTGACAATTATTTGTCACCCCTTTGTACATTCTTATATTACCAAAGGCGTATTAAAGTCCTTACGCCGTAAGTGGTCTAAAAAGTATAGAGTAAAACTTTTGGTAGAAAAATCAGAACATTTGGGCTTATTTGAATACCAGTTTTTGAATCGCAATAAAGATATTATCAAACTCACTTAAAATTGATAATACCATACAGAAAAGAGAGGTAAATCTAAATTACCTCTCTTTTTTATTATATGATTATTGTATTAAAATTTTAACTTTTATGATATATATTTGATGACGTCATGAATCGTATTATTTTCCGTTGAAAATGTTCATAGTTCTATCCATACCTATCGTACAGAAAGATTTAATTATATCTGTGCAAAGTGAAAGTTTAGGATTTATGATGTCTAATTCTTCCGTAGAAAATCTACCGAGAACGTAATCAATCTGATGACCTTTAGAAAAATGATTACCAATTCCAAATCGCAAACGATTGAATTTATTTGTATTAAGAGTTTCAATTATGTTGAATAAACCGTTGTGCCCGCCATCAGAACCGCTCATTCGTAAACGAATAGTTCCTGTTTCTAAAGCTATATCATCTACAATTACAAGCATATTTTCAAGTGGTATTTTCTCTTTTGCCAACCAATAATTTACCGCTTTTCCGCTAAGGTTCATATAAGTTACAGGTTTGGCAACAACTATTTCTCGTCCCTTAACTTTTGTTTTACAAATAAAAGCATGCCTTTCCAAAGAAAATTTATATGTATTAGAATTTTCTAAATTCATATCTTTAACAAAATTATCTGCAATTATATAACCTGCATTATGACGAGTTTGTTCGTATTCAGCAGTTGGATTTCCTAAACCTACAATTAGATATTTCATTCTTCAAAATTAGATAGTTATAAATTATTATAAAATTAAAGTATATACTTCACTCTTGTTTTTAATAGTTGCAAATGTAGTGTTTTTCGGATAAAATTGTCAAAACTTTATTTTCAATATGATTTTGAAAGTCATTTTCTTATTATTTTTTAATTTTGCGATTAAAAAAATAATAGCAAATAAAAGTAATTTATGATACTTAAAGAAGAAAATTTGAGAGAGGAAACAGCACTGACTATTGCTAAGCAAATGCTTGTTGCAGCCAAAACTGCACCCAAAGCCTGCGGAATAGATAATCTGGTACTTGGAATAGCTTTTGGTGAAGATATTAAAAAGCTTTCTAATTGTTTAAAAGAAATTTACAGGGAAAAAAATGCTGCTTTCTTATTGAGGGATAGCGAAAACGTATTATCTGCACAATGTGTTGTGATGATAGGTTGTAAAAATGTACCGACTGGACTTGACTGTGCATATTGTGGTTTTGATACCTGCATTGAAAAACCAAAAAATGTACCTTGTTTCTTTGCTTCTCACGATTTGGGACTTGCTATAGGAAGTGCCGTTGCCACTGCAGCTAATCATAAAGTGGATACCCGCATAATGTTTTCAATAGGTTTAGCTATCAAACGGTTGCACTTACTGGATAACAGTGATTATTGCATAGCAATACCGGTTTCAATCAGTGGAAAAAATCCTTTTTTTGACAGGAATAAATAAATATAAATATAAATATGTTAGAAATCAATATAATAAGAGACAAAAAAGATTTTGTTATAGAACGTTTGAATGTAAAAAACGTACAAAATGCAGAAGAAAAGATAGAAAATGTAATAAATCTGGATTCTGAACGCAGGCAATTACAAAAAGAAAACGATGACCTGAAAGCCCTTTCCAATCAATTAGCAAAACAAATAGGAAACTTAATAAAAGACGGAAAAACATCGGAAGTTGAACAAATAAAACAACAAACTGTAGATTGTAAACAAAAAGAAAAGCAGTATCAGGAAAAACTTTCCGCAGTAGAAAAGGAATTGAATGAATTGCTTTTATCTCTGCCAAATCTGCCGCATATTTCTGTTGCAAAAGGTAAAACATCCGAAGATAACGTAATAGAAAAGCAATGGGGCAAAATACCTGATTTGACAGGTAATGCTTTACCACATTGGGATCTTTGTGATAAATATGATATTATAGATTTTAATCTTGGAAACAAAATAACCGGAGCAGGTTTTCCTCTTTACAAAGGCAAAGGAGCTAAATTGCAACGAGCATTGATAGGTTTCTTTTTAGATATGGCAACGAAAAATGGCTTTTTGGAAGTGCAACCACCTCTTATGGTGAATGAAGCTTCTGCTTTGGCAACAGGACAATTACCTGACAAAGAAGGACAAATGTATCATATCACGCTTGATAATCTTTACATGATACCAACTGCTGAAGTGCCGGTTACAAACATTTTCAGAGATGTAATATTACAGGAGAATGATTTTCCATTAAAGCGTTGTGCCTATTCACAGTGTTTCCGTAGAGAAGCAGGCTCTTATGGCAAAGATGTTCGAGGTTTAAATCGTTTGCATCAGTTTGATAAAGTAGAGATTGTGGTAATAGAACATCCTGAACGTTCTTACGAACAATTAGAATTTATGAAACAACATGTAGCAACTTTGCTTGAAAGTTTGGAATTACCTTACCGAATACTTAGACTTTGTGGAGGAGATATGAGTTTTACTTCTGCTTTAACATTTGATTTTGAAGTATTTTCTGCAGCACAGAAACGTTGGTTGGAAGTGAGCAGTGTTTCCAATTTTGAAACTTTTCAAGCTAATCGTATGAAATTACGTTTCAAAAACGCCAACAACAAAACTCAATTAGCTCATACATTAAATGGTTCAGCTTTAGCCTTGCCGCGTATTGTTGCTGCTTTGTTAGAAAATAATCAAACGGATAATGGAATAAAAATACCAAAAATCTTGCAAAATTACTGTGGTTTTGAAATAATAGATAAAGCTTAATAACAAAATAATGTACTTTCTTTTTTATGAATTTAATTTAGAGTTCAAGACAATTTAAGGTGTCTTTTTACCTTGTTTAACGATTACAAATTTATAACTTTTTTTTGAATTAACTACATTTTTAAGATAATTTAATTGTATTTTCTTTTATGACTTTTAATAAATACTTATGCTTCATAGATTGGGTAAGATTTTACAAAGGTAGAATTTTCTCTTAAAATATTTTGAACCTCAAAAATGTTTAAGTGAAATATCATTGTTCAGGTATATGGGCGGAATATAGAAAAGTACAAAAATAAATTTGGTGATTTATGTCTGTTAAACAGAAAACTACAAAACCTGATGTCTATAATTTTTAGAATAAAACCGACACCAACGTGTTAATGTGCATTTTTCACATAAAGGTTTGCGAGCTTTGCATACATAACGCCCGTGAAGTATTAGTTGATGATGCAATAAAGCTATATCATATTTATCTTTAAGGTTATGCATAAGTTGATCCTCGGTTTGTAAGACATTTTTTGCATTATGTGTCAAACCTATTCTCGCGCTGACGCGATGAACATGTGTATCAACAGGCATTTTAGACTGATGAAATACAACAGATGCGATAACATTAGCCGTTTTCCTGCCAACTCCTGCCAACGTTTCCAAATCTTTCGTATTTTCAGGTACAACAGAATGAAAAGTTTCAACAAGTCGTTTAGCCATCAAATGCAGATTTCGTGCTTTTGCATTTGGATAAGAAATCGATTTAATGTAAGGAAAAATATCATCAGCGGTAGCCTGAGCCATAGAAAGAGCATCAGGAAATTTTTGAAAAAGTGCGGGGGTTACGGTATTAACTCGTTTATCTGTACATTGTGCCGAAAGAATAACAGCTACCAAAAGCTCAAAGGGATTGTGATAATGAAGTTCTGTCCCGGCATTAGGATATTCAATGTTTAGAAGAGTTATAATGTTTTGGTATCTATCCGCAAGTTTTATCATTGACAACTATAAAATTTTTAATGTTACGAATATTGGATAATGGTCTGAAAAGTTATATTGCGGACTGTTATATGAAAGAGTTTCAAATTCCTTTGAAACCAATACATAATCTATTCTAAAAGGAGGAAAAACCTTATCATAAGTTATACCAAAACCTTTACCCTTTTTCACAAAACAATCAGTTAATCCTTTTGAGAGTTTGCGGTAGGAATATGAAAAAGGATTGTCGTTAAAATCACCAACAATCATATATGGTTTTTTTGTTTCTTTGATTACCTCTGTCAATTCATTTACCTCTTGTGATCTTATAGTATTAGCAGATAAAACTTTATTGATTACTGTATTTTGAAATTTTGTCCATCGTTTTTTACTACTTACAACATCAAGGTTTTTGATTTCATTTGTCATAGATTTTTCTTCTGCTAATAATAAATATGATTCTAAATGAATATTAAAAATTCTGAATTCGCGGTTATTTTTCTGAATATCTGCATACATAAATTCATCAGGCTCTTCTGCTGAAGGTAATAATCCACCTGTTTGACCAATTGGATATTTAGAATATATAACACTTTTATCCATAATATTTTTTGTCAAATCAAGACAGAAAAAATATTTAAAACCTGCATTAACAATTTTTTTGTGCAGTATATGTTTGGTAGAAATACGCGGAAAATCCTGCATTACTATTACATCTATTTCTTTTTGTTTTACAATTTGCAAAAGAGAATCTAAACGTTCTTCCTTATTGCCCTTTTCAAATCCAAAACCGCAGACATTATAAGTAACAAGATGTAAAATATTATCTGTTTTATTGTCTTTTATTTCTTCTATTTCCTCATCTGTATTTAATGAAAATTGTATTAAACGAGGAATATAATTTACCTGTAAAAGAATAGCAAGTAGAGGAATGATGATGAAACGAATTTTAATAAATAGCCAAAGAATACAAAATAATACATTTATCAAAAGTAGAAACGGATATATGTATGTAAGTAAGGATAATTTGTCATAAATTACAGGAGAAACATAAGCTCCTGCATAAGCTCCGAGCAAAAGCAAAACAAATACAAGATTGATAATATAGATTATTCGTTTAAACATAGTGAAAAAATTTAAATATTATTTTTTTCTTTGGGGTTTATCTGTTTCCTGCAAGTTAATTGTAGTGATTTGTGAGGCTACTATTTTGAACTCCTTTATCAGAGTTTGCAGAGTTTGTGTTGATTTTTTAGCTCTTAATACAGCAAGATATTCACCCGGCAAAAGTGAAATATTTTCACTTGGAAGGCTTTCATTTAAATTACATACCCATTTAAGTTTTTCATTGTCTCTAACAAATAAAGATCCTATCATATCGTTACCTTTATTTATTTGTATTATTCCCATTAAAGGAATTTCAATAGTAGTTGTGGCACTTTGTGAGATTTCTATACTGTCTATGTTAAGACGTGGCAAAGTAAGAATTTCAATATCATACATTCCTGTTATATATTTAGTTGCTGTATTCATTTCCTGAACATTAACAGTTTGTGTTGTTTTATGTTGTCTTACAATGACAGGAAAAGTTTTTGAAGTCTGTTTATCTTTGACTGCAAATTTAACAATCAAACTTCCTTGAGGAACTTGTACGGGAATAATAGTATGTTTTGCAGGAAGAAGTTTAATGTTTTCTAACTGTATTTCCGGAATTGTATGTACAACTAAATCATAAGTAAGCAATGGGTCAAGCACCAAAGTATCCGATAATCCATTTGCATTAAAAGTGTGCATATAAGTATATTTTAATATTTTGCTTTGATGATCATAAAAAGTTAGAGGTACATTTGTTTCATTTGCTTCCATATATGTATCAAGTAAATTGACTTGACATGTTGTTTTATCAAGTAATTGTGCAATAATAGCATTGATAATGTGAGAAAATTCTATTTCATTTGATGCTTCAAAATAATTCCCTGCACATTGTAGATTTGAACGCAAACCTAAACCTATTCCAACAATAAATGGAGTCATTATTTTTCCATTATTTTGCAATGTTTGTGAGATTTCGCATACGTTTCCTCCACAATCATCAATACCATCAGTTATTATTATAACAATATTTCTGCAATCATCACAATCAGGAAAATCCTCTTCTGTTCGTTGCAGACTGTACGCCAAAGGTGTTATACCTTTCGGAACAAGAGTTTTAAGTTTAGCCTTCACTGTTTCAAAATTATTTTTGGAAAAGGATACATCAAGATATGAATCCGAACATGTTTCGCCATTTATGTTTTCATTTTTTCCAAATGTTCTCAATGCAAGTTCTACATTTTCTCTACAACTCAAACTATCTATAATGTTGGCAAGTATCGTTTGTGTAATTTTAATTTTTGAATCGCTTTGCCATTTGAATTTCATGCTTTGAGAACAATCAACAATAAAAAGAATACGTGTTTTTTGCCACACATCACTTTTTGTTATCCTTACTCCATTATATTGAGCAAAAACTATAACAGATGCAAATAGCATAACAAGTATTATTAATTTTTGTTTCATTGTTATTTTTTCGTTGTTAATGGTGTGCAAAGATAATTTTTATTCTTAAAATTATCTTATTTTTTCTAATTAAATTCAAATTTTGATTAGAAAAAATAACGATTTTCCCATCTCAAATCAAGATATTTTTTAACAACTTTATAGCCCGTTATAAATATTAATTATGTTTAAGGTACATTATACGGAAAAATTTCAAATATGCTTCTATGTTTCTGCGGGAATAAAATGTTGGATAGTTTTGAACAGAAATAATAAAATGTTTATAGGTTGAAGCAGGTGTATCTTTCAAAATAAAGTTATAAATAGAATTGTAATACTTCATAGCTTCTTCTATGTTTGAAAAACGTTTTACAGAAATGATTTGTTGACTGATTGTAAACAAAACCGATGAAGTTTGAAGATTGTTTTCTGCATAAAGGCTATCGTTAAACTTTTCCACTTGTTGAGCAAGTAACGTTGCATCTATTTTATCGTCATCAAACAGAAGAACGTAATAATGTTCCATATCCTTAAAACGAAAAACAAGTGTTTCCGCATCAAGTATATCATCATCCCTTACAAAAAGATTTTCTTCCTCAACGTTATTGGTATCAATCATTGTTTCTCCTGTTTTTACCTCTACATTGTTTTTATCTTTTATATTAACTGAAACTGAAGCGTAGTTAGAACGCAAATATTTTAATTGTTCATCAATAGTTGGAGTAATTTCAGAAGTAGGATAATTAAGAACAATATAGTTTAATGAAGTAAGAAGAGAATCTATTCCATAAAGACGTCCCTTAGAAAGAGCCTCTATATAAAGAAAGCGAGGAATATACGCTCCTATTTTTATACGATTAACAATATCTCTACTTTCAGTTATAGCTTGAGCGTAATATTTTTTACTATATGTATTATAAACTTGGGCGTAAAGTTTATCTATTTCATTATTATTTTTTGCCATTTCCTTAAAATAATCAGGGTTCAATAGCATTTGCGCAAATTCACTTTCAGGATATTCCGTAAGAACTTTATTTTTGTAAAAGTTTGCATTTGGATATTGTCCTATTTTATCATATATGCAATATAAATGATATGAAGATGGCAGTATTTGTGGATATAATGGAAAACGTCTTTGCAAATCGAGGAATGTAACTATTGCTTTTTCGTAATTATTTAAGCCTTGATAATAAATATAACCTGCGGCAAGCAATGCAGCGGCTGTTTCTCTGTTAGCAATTTCTTTTTGAGCATCGGTATAAGGAATATCTTTCGTATAATATTCACGTTTTGAAGGATCATTAGGTTGTTTATTTTTTTTACTATCCGCAGAAAGTGTGTCTGCAATATCGGTTGAATCTGATATTTCTGTCATATCATCAAAATCCGAAACAGGAGTTTTTTCCAATAATCGCCAATTATCTTCCAATGTTCTTTTTCCCCATGTTCTTTGAAATTCATTTCTGCCAGCTTGAACAGTAGAATTGACATAAAAATACCAATTACTTTGTGTGTTATATTGACTATAGTTTGGCATATTATTGTTGTTTGCCGCCATTGCTGCTGCCATCGCTGCTTTGTCAGCTTTTTCTTTTTCTTTTTTTTGATACTCTGCAATCCAATTATCTATTTTTGTGTTTAATTCTGCTTCTGATAATTGCGATAAAACCATAAGAGAATCCCATCTGTTTATTATTCTTAAATTAGTAACTAAAGACGTGAGTACCTTTTGTTTGCTTTTCAAATTCTCATAATTAGGATTATCTTTTGTCATAACGCTCAATGCAGTATCATAATACATTTGTGCTTTTTCATAATCAAAAAGTATTTCATAGTAAGTGTCTGCTAAACGTAAAGAAGATGCTATTTTTTGAATATTATTTGTTTTTGAACTGTCTATAGAATGTATCCACATATCACACGCCTTATTTATATTTTTGTCGCGATAGTAAACTTCTCCAAGTGCATAATAAATCTGGTCGCAAAACTCTATATTTTTTTTATCAGGGAGCATCTTTTCTAATTTTGAAATGATATTGCTACTTTTTGTAGTTGCAGGATCATAACACATAGCAAGGTTTAATTTTGAGGCAAATTCCATATCGTACGAAAACGAATGCCTTGCTGTTTTACGAAAACAGCGACTGGCTCTTATAAAATCATTATTCTTTTGGTAAATCTGACCTTCAATAAATGTTAATCTATTATTAAGTTTTCTTTGAAAAAAGTTGTTTTGTCGTAAATTCATATACTCTAAAGCCTTTGCATTGTTTTCTTGTGCTAACGAGTTTTCAATACAGGCAAGATACATAAAATTACGTATTTTCTGTTTTTCTCCAAATGGAAACCATGAATTGCTACCTAATTTATTTCTAACCTGATCTAATATAGTTTGTGCTTCATTATATTTTTTCTGTTTGCTCAAAGTCAAACCCAACCAAATCATTGCTTTATAATCGTTTTTCCATTTCCCAATCATAAATTTAAAGGTTGCTTCAGCTGTTTTATAATCCATTTTGTAAAAAGCAGCTTGTCCTATTAGCATATAAGCCTCATTTATGCGGGGATTTTTTTCCACTCCACCAATAATCATGGAATGTTTCTGAATCACTTTTGCTCCTTTTTCCGTAGCACGTGTTGTATTTGCAATAACAGCAGAAGTATCTTTTGGTGTTCCGAGCCGATAAACTGAAAGTATGTGAGTAAAATCATCCTTATGAGCTTTATCTAATGATGAAACAGCTTCCTTTAATGCTGTATTTCCATTCCAATAAGCGTTGTAATGGGAAGTTAAAGCATGATAATTGCGGTTAAGCCACTTGTCTTTATGAGTGGAACAAGCTGAAAAAAACGTTATCAACGAAACGCATAAAATTATATATTTCAATTTTTTATTCACAAATATAATAACTTTGAAAATGCAAATATAGTATTTACAATTAAAAAAAATTAGATATTGTAATTTCGTTGTCCAAATACAGTACTGCCAATACGAATAACTGTTGAACCTTCTTCTATTGCTATTTGGAAATCATCGGACATACCCATTGAAATTTCTTTAAATTCATTATTATTTGAAAAATATTTATGTTTTAAGTATAAGAAAACTTGTGTAAGAAAAGAAAATTCTTTGCGTGTTTGTTCTTTATTGTTGGTAATTGACCCGATTCCCATAACTCCACAAAGATTTACACTTTTCATATTCAAATAGCCGTCAGAAGAAAGCAATTTTTCTGCTTCCTGTTTATTCATACCGAATTTAGTTTCTTCATCGGAAAGACTTATTTGCAGGAGGCAATCAACAATACGATTGCATTTTTTTGCTTCTTTTTCTATTTCCTGCAAAAGTTTTAAGCTATCTACGCTGTGAATCATAGAAACAAAAGGAACAATATATTTTACTTTATTGCTTTGAAGGTGTCCTATAAAATGCCATTGTATATCTTTTGGCAATACTAAATATTTATCCCGCATTTCCAAAGCCTTATTTTCTCCAAATAATCTCTGTCCCCAATCGTATGCTTCTTTTATATCATTTACAGGTTTTGTTTTGGATACCGCTACAAGTTTTACATTTGATGGAATATTCTTGATTATTTGTGTTAAATTTTCTGATATTGTCATATGTGATCAAAGTTTTTATTATTTTTGATTCATTCCCTGTTTAATATCAAGCAGTGCTGTTTTTACTTCGTTAAGCATTTGTACTATCTCTGCTTTTTTATCTACATTTTGATAGCGATCTCCTTTAAGATAATTTCGTACTCCTTCCAAAGTATAACCTTCTTCTCTTGTTAAATAAACTATTTTTTTTAACAAATCAAATGTTTCGTTATTATAACTTCTAACTCCACGTTTATTTTTATTTGGTTTTATCTGTTTAAATTGTGTTTCCCAAAATCTTAACGTAGGCAAAGTAACATTTAAATTCTCTGCTACCTCCCGAATAGAATAATATAATTTGTTTTCATTCATAATAAATAATCTTACAACAAAATGTTACTAATTTTTATTCACAATTATTAACCCAAAGTTTTTCTCCATCAAAGAATGTACAATAAGAATAAAGCATACGTTTTGCTGGGCTTCCTTCTAATGGTGAGCCGTCAACATAAAGAAAATCAGAACCACATTTGGTACAGTGAATAAGCACATTGTTAGTAGTATCCACTTCCAATAAACCATGACAATCTTTTCCTGTACAACTTCTTTCATAAGCTGCAAAAGTCATAGCTGATTTACGAAAAATTACAACTCCTCTATAACCTCCCTGCATATATTCCCAGCCTCTGTTGCCTATATTCAGATTAGAATACATTAAACTGTCAGGTTCAATGTAAAAATTAACATATCCATAATCAGTGAAATCTTCTTGACATCCAACTGCTGCAAAGAGCAATATAAAATAAACAGCCAAACGTTTACCCATAACTATTGTGCGGAATAAATAGCAGTCAAACAAACCTCGCCTACAATTTTCAATGTTTCTTTGCTTATAGCATCCATATCATCTGTTGTTGTATGCCAGTGAGGAAAGAAATTTCCCTCAGGATCATTTTGTACAATATCTATCATTGGGATTTTTGCATGATGATTTACCCAAATATGATCGTCCATGATACCTGAAGTTTGAACATCTACAAAGATTTTTTCATAACCTTTCGCTTTTGCAATATCCCAAATTTTATTCATAATGGAAGCAGCATAGCCCATTGACTGATATTCCTTAGTGAAACGGGCAGCCTTATAGCCAACCATATCCAAAAGAATACCATAATTTGCTGTGTAAAAAGGAATATGTTTATTTTGAGACCAGTATTGAGAACCTATGCACCAATCTGTTTGTTGATTGTTCTCTTCCTTTGTTTCCCATTCCGGAATACCCTGGTCTTCCAAATCAAAAAAGATAATATCTATACCCTGTTTTAAAGGCTTACTCTTTAAAATTCTTGCAATTTCCATTAAAACTCCTACTCCACTTGCTCCATCATTTGCACCGGGTACAGGCGTTTTATGAAGCGAGGCATCTTTATCGTTATCTGCCCAAAGACGGGAATCCCAATGTGCAGCAAGTAAAACTCTGTCTGTTGCTTCTAAATTAAAACTTGCAATTATATTTTTCCCTGTAACTTTTGTTCCATTATAAAGTTTTGAGTCAAATTTTTGCACATAAACCGTATCTGCTTGTTGTTTCATAAAATCAACAAGGTATTCCAAACAAAGGTTATGAGCTTGAGAATTAGGCGTTCTACTGCCGAAATCACATTGTTTTGCCACATAATAATAAGCCGAATCGGCATTAAAAGACGGGATTTCAACTTTTGAATAATCAATGCTTTCTATCTGTGATATTTTTTCTTTTTTACAAGATGTAAAGATTATTGTTATAGTTACGAAAAACAATAAAATTGACATTCCGAATATTTGTTTCATGTTTGAATACATATTAAAGTTGTTGCAAAGATAATATTTTTTATGTTATAAAAGGTATTTATTTGGGGAATCTCAATATTTCAGTCTGTTTTTTGCTATCAACATTCTGCATACGCAAATCCGCATTTTAGATCCACAATCTTAAAATCGTTTAATATGGAAATTAAATATATCTTTAAACAAATTTCGGTGGCTTACAAAAATCAGCAATCTACCTCCCCGGGATTTCCGGGTATCTACCGCAAATTTCATGGGGGCTACCACAAATTTCATGGGGGCTACCGCAAATTTCATGGGGGCTACCGCAAATTTCACGGGAGCTACCACAAATTTCACGGGGGCTACCACAAATTTCATGGGGGCTACCACAAATCTCTTGGGGGCTACCGCGCCGTATTAATGTTGCGTTTGGTGTTAATGCTGTTCTGTTTGTTGTATTACATTCAATAATTCGTCATACCATTGCTTGCCAAAACGGCGAATAAGAGGCACTTTAAGTAATTGATATAATGGAATACCATTATTGTTTAAAGCATCTTTGCAGACTTCCGCCCAATAATGAAAATTAACTGCTGTAAAGTCTCCGTAATCAGTTACTCTTATCGGATAAAGATGACAGGAAACAGGTTTTTGAAATGGAATTAAATGCTGTTCAAAAGCATATTCTATTGCGCATTTTGCAGCACCATTATCAAAGAAAACAAATACACATTCTTTGTCATTAACTAAATTTGTACAATATTCATCTTCAAAATCTTTGTAGAAAAAGCCGTTTGTTTCTATTATTTTTAAACTCTTTTCCGGAATATACGGCTTAATATAAGTGAAATTATTTTTTATAATTTCTATTTCTTCTTTTAGCAAAGGGGCACCACCGTCACCTTCAACACAACATTTGCCTTTACATTGTTCAAGATTACAGCAAAAGCGAACGTCTGATATATCTTCGCTTACCAAACTGTTCCCTACTATCAACATTTCAATCTAATCAATAAGTTTTTTTTATCTTCTTCCTGCTTTATAACCGTATGTTGCATAATAGAAAATAAAAATATAGCACGGTAAAAGAATTAAATAAGGTAAATGTCTGTTGTCAATACTTGTTGCCCAACTTCCATATAATAAAGGTAAAACAGCACCTCCTGCTATTGCCATAATTAAAAATGCTGATGCCAAAGGAGTATGTTTTCCTAAATCATTGATAGCAAGAGGCCATATCGCAGGCCACATTACAGAATGAGCAAAACTTAAAAGGATAATGAAAACAACAGAAGTTATTCCGCTTGTGCAAATAGCAATAACTGCAAATACAAAACCTATAACTGCCGAATAACTTAATGCCTGAGCTTGAGAAATATGTTTTGGTACAAGATAAATTCCAACTAAATAACCTATTGTTAATGCTATAAGACTAAAAGTTCCAAGTTTTGGAGCAAGTTCTTTTGAAATTCCCTGTGTTTCTCCATATAAACCAAGTGTATCTATAGCAATAACTTCAACGCCTACATAAAGAAATAATGCCATGATTCCAAGCCAAAGGTAAGGAAAGTTGAATATAGATTTTTGTGCATTAAAATCGTCAGCAGAGTTTGTATCTGTTTGTTGCGTTACTTCAGGCAAGCGTGCAAGTAAAATCATAAAAGAAACAGCAAATAGAGATATTGCCATTATAATATATGGCATAAGCAAGCGTTGAACTAACAGATTTAATTCTATTTCTCTTGCATTCCCTGTAAGATGAAGTATTTCGTTATTTAATGTTTCCATTTCTGAAAAAAGAATAGAACCTAATACTAAAATGCCTATCATTCCTGCTATTTTATTAAACAACCCCATAATTGACATTCGCTTTGCTGCCGATTCAATAGGACCAAGAATAGTTATATATGGATTTGCTGCTGTTTGTAAGAGAGACAGACCTGTTCCCATAACAAACAATCCGCAAAGAAACAGCACATAACTCCTTTCGTATGCAGCAGGAATGAAAATTAAAGCACCAAGTGCCATAACTATTAAACCAACCGACATTCCTTTTGCAAAGCCTGTCTTTTTCAATATCCATGAGGAAGGAATAGCCATAACAAAGTAAGAAATGTAAAAGGCAAAGGTTACGAAATAAGCCTGAGAGTCTGTTAATTCGCATGCTGTACGAAGAAAAGGTATGAGTAATGAATTTAACCATGTTACAAACCCAAATATAAAATAAAGTATCCCAATGATGAAAAGACTGAAAATGTAATTGTTTTTACGCATAACGCAATCTATTTTTTGATTTATTAGTTGCAAAAATAATAATTATGAGAAAACTATTGTTTTATTCAATTTAAAGTATTTTGACGTTTAATAATCTTTTTTCACTCTTTTTGCAATAAAAAACTTATTTTTAATATAAAAAACGCTGATTTTTAACCGTTAAAACTTGATTTTCGCTGTAAAAAATAAAGATTTTAATTACTTTTGTTTTACAATAACAAACAGTTTGCGAATAATTAAACACATGACTCTATTTAAAGAGATAAAAAAACTTCTATTTACAGAATCTTTCAAATATTCTGCTGCATTATTATCTTCTAATGCTATAGCCCAAATTATAGGATTTGTTGCGTATATTTTTATTACACGACTTTATTCTCAAGAAACTTTTGGTGAATTTAATCTTTTTTTAAGTATAGCAGGTATATTAACACTTTTTACCACAGGGAAGTATGAATTAGCAACAGTCATTGAAAGCTCTGAAAAAAAACGAAATGCTCTCCTTCAACTGAATATATTTATCAATACCGCAGTTACCATAATTGCAAGTATTGTAATAATAATCGGACAACGCTATTCTTTATTTACAGACAAAGTTTATTTTTCCAAACTACTTTATTTTCTTCCTCTGTTTCTTTTCATTGGTGGTTTATGGCAGACAATGAATTATTATTTTACGTCTCAAAAAAAATATTACAACATATCTGTTTATAATATTTCTCAAAGTCTTATTGGCTCTTTGGCAAAAATTTTTCTTGGAGTAAAGAGTTTCCTACA
This sequence comes from Bacteroidales bacterium, assembly GCA_031272245.1. GTDB lineage: Bacteria > Bacteroidota > Bacteroidia > Bacteroidales > P3 > JAISGN01. The sequence goes on along the minus strand of JAISUE010000047.1, from coordinate 10,717 downwards.
TTCAGGACTTTTATATGGGACTTTTATAGGACAGATCTTTGGTTTAATATTATCGTTTTTCAAAAGTGGTTTTGTCTTTTCTGCGTTGAAAATAGATAAAAAAGAATTGAAAAGTGTAGCAAAAACCTATTCTAATTTTCCAAAATATGAATTGCCTAATGAACTTTTAAACAATCTTGCAGGAAATCTTCCAATACTTTTACTTTCTTTTTATTTTGATATGGTTCAAATAGGATTGTTTTCTCTTGCTTTATCTGTAGGTTTTAGACCGATAAATATGTTTTGCAATTCCATATATCAGGTGTTATTCAAACAAATATCAGATAAAGTTACAGAGAAACAAAGCATAAAAAAAGATATTTATACATTTTGTAAATTATGTCTTGTAGGAATTTCTCCTTTTTTTATTGCATTTATGTTTGTTTCCAAACCTGTTTTTGCTTTTATTTTCAGTGCAGAATGGATAGAAGCCGGAGTATATTTCAGATATATGTTGCCATGGCTTTTTTGTGTAGTATTGGTTTCTTCACTTGCATTCATTCCTGATTTGTTTTTCAAACAAAAAACGGCTATGAATATAGAGATAATTTACGTAGCAGTAAGAGTCCTTGCGTTGTTTGCAGGGATTGGATTAAAGAGTTTTGAATGGGCAATAATATTTTATTGTGGAGTATCTGCCATTATGCTGACAGTTAAACTTATTTGGTATTTTTATTTAGTACATAAATACGAACAAAAATGATAACTTTAAAATTAACGGGAACAAAGGCATTCAATTGGTTTGAAGAAAATGAAGTTTATGCAAAGGGATATTGCTTTGCTACAGATGGTAATTTTTATCGCGATTCAGATTTATGTTCTTATTTTAACGTCAATTCGGAAGAAGAGTTAAAAAAGAAACTTTTGGAAGCTAATGGACGATTTTCCGTTATAGTGAAAAGAGATAATATATTGTGGGCAGCAGTTGACAGATTTAGATATTTTCCACTTTTTTACAAGCAAATATCTGATGTATTATTGATAAGTGATGATATAAATACAATGTTTGCAGATGGAGAAAAAAAAGTAGTAGAATCCGAAAGCAGTTCGGTTTTTATGGCTTTAAGTTTTGTTTTAGGGAAAAAAACTCTTTTGAAAGGCATATTTCAAATACAAGCAGGAGAGCTATTGACATATAAGAAACAAACCATTACTTTCTGTTTTTACCATAAAATGTTTTCACAAATAAATAACATATCTTATTCAGATGCTAAAAAGCAATTAAGAGAAATTTTAGAACATGCAGGTAAGCGTATGGCAGTTTTGATAGGAAAGAGAAAAGTTTTTCTATCTTTAAGTGGAGGACTTGATTCCCGTTTAGTTGCAGTTTTGTTAAAGGAGAATAAAATTGATAATGTAGAGTGTTTTACTTATGGTGTTAAAACAGCGAATCCCGAATGGAAAATATCAAAAGAAGTAGCAGAAAATTTACATTTTAAATGGCAGTTCATAGATTACAGTCAAATAGATCCCGATAATTTATATCATACAAATAATTTCACGGATTTTTATCAAAGTGTTTCTCTCTATGTATCAAAATTTGCCTTTTCTCCTTATTTTGCGGCAAAAATTTTATCAGAGAATAATATAAGAAAACTGTTAAATAATCCTGCAGATATGGTTTTAATTACTGGTGATGGTGGAGATTTTTTTGCGGGAAGTCAGTTTAGACCATATATGAAAAATTATTATTCTGTTAAAACTATAGCTAATGACTTACAGTATCGTCATTGCGATTTGATAAAACTTAATTATAAGGAAATAAAACTTGTTAAACGCATTATAAAACAGGAATTACTGTGCGACGAACCTCTTTTTGCTAACATAGACAATTGGGTTTTGAAAGAAAGATATGCAAAATATATTATAAATAACGGTAAGTTATGGGATTATTTTAATTTTGAATATCAAAATCCTTTGTGTGATACTGAATTAATGGATTTTTTTTCAAATCTTCCTTTTGATTATAGACTTAATAAAAAGTTATACATAGATGTGATTTCAGATATGTTTGATAAATATGATATATCTTTTACTAAAGATAAAAAAATAGAACAACAAAAGCCATTTATTCAGAAAATAAAAATATTGATCAAACGATGTTTACCTTTTGTAAGACGTAATCAAAATGTATTCCTTACAGATTATTTTGACTTGAAACGTTTTTACAAACCTATTTTGAAAGAATTAGAAACCGCAGGATGCAACAGAAAATTGTTGTCACAAAATGGTATTCTTACATTGTGGTATCTAATGAAAGTGAAACATTAAACTTTTTTACGTCTTGTCATTTCTTCTGCAAGATACGAAGCAACATTATCTGCAAAAGAATTCATACCAAAGCCTGCATCATATCCCAATTCTTTTGCTAATTCATGAGAAATTCTAGGACCTCCGCAGCAAAGTATAACTTTATCTCGTAAATTTTCACCCTCTAACATTTCAACTAATTCAACTAAATTCTGTATGTGAATGTCTTTCTGCGTAACTGTTTGACTTACTAATAATGCATCGGCTTTTAATTCTAAAGCTTTTGCTATAAACTCTTCATTAGCAACTTGAGAACCCATGTTCAGAGCATCAAACATTTCATAGCGTTCAAGTCCATAATGACCGGCATAACCTTTCATATTCATTATTGCATCTATGCCAACGGTATGAGCATCTGTTCCTGTAGAAGCACCTATTACAATTATTTTACGACCCAAATTTTCTTTTATATATTCATCACATTCGTGCATATCCATTACCGTGCTTTCTACTTTTGGAACATATATCTGAGTAAAATCAATCTGATGAGTACAAGTACCATAACAGTTAAAAAAAGTAAAACCTTCTGTAAGTTCTTTATAAAATACGACCTGAGGGTTTTCAAAGCCCATTTTTTTCATAAGTTGTTTTGCAGCTTCTATTGCTTCTTCACCAACTTGTACGGGCAATGTGAAACTCATCTGAGTTTTGCCATCATTCATTGTATCTCCATAAGGACGAATTTTTGTCAAATCTAAATTTGTATCAAAGTCTCTTGCGTCTGTTGAATATAATCCACTACTCATATATTATTATTTTAGTTTTTTATTTTTTAATTTCCGATTACAAAGGTAGTAAATAAATTTAAGTTAACTGAACAGTCTTATTGTATTAAAGGTTTGCGAGGAATTGGAATAAATAAAAAAGATTTATCAAAACAATTTTTCAAAAAATAATTCTTCTATATTTTATTATTAAACACGAAAGTAGTTTTGTTTCTTATGATTTTTGAAATAAAACAAACCAATACATTATAAATATATTAAGCATAAAAGTATTTGTGAAAACATTATCAAGAAACAGAAAAATAAATTCAAATAAAATAAAGGTATTTTTCAAATTTTTATTAGTAAAATTAAAGAAATTTTACTAATACGTTATATTATTGAAACGCAATCTGATTTTCAAATTTATATACATATTTATTTCCGGTTCAATAATCAGTTGTCTAAACCGGTCATTTTCACTATTGGAATTATTTGAGTAGTAAACGTAATGACTTTGATGCAAAAATTTGTCGCAACGAATAAGTCAAAAGAACCTATAAAATATGTTTATTCTAATTTATATCAGTCTTATTCAAATAGAGTTTATTATTCAATAAGCCATGTTGCACCTTCTTTTCCGTCTTTAATTGTTATTCCAAGTTCAAGCAGTTTATCTCTAAAAAAATCACTTTTTACCCAATTTTTTTCTGCCCGTGCTTCTGCTCTTAAATCTAATATCATTGTAACAAGACCATCTATTATTTCCTTTTTATCTTCATTTGTTTCTTCAGATAAACCCAAAATCTGTTTAATTATAATTAACATATCGTGTTTAAGGTTTTCTAAATCGTTGAGAGTTATTGTTTCCTTTCCTTCCAATAAAAGATTTATTAAATGCACTGTTTCAAAGAGATGAGCTATAACGACAGGGGTATTAAAATCATCATTCATTGCCTCTAAAGTTTCATTCATTATATTAAATGAAATAGTTGAGGTTTTTCCTGTTTTTATATTGTCCAAATTTCTACATGCTTCAAAAAGTTTTTTCAAACCTTTTTCGGATGCTTGTAAGGCTTCGTTTGAAAAGTTCAATGTAGAACGGTAATGTGCTTGAAGAATAAAAAATCTTATTGTCATTGGTGAGTAAGCCTGATTCAAATTAGCATTTTTACCTGTAAAAATTTCTTCAAGTGTTATAAAATTGCCCAAGCTTTTACCCATTTTTTGTCCATTTATTGTTATCATATTATTATGTATCCAGTATTTTGCGGGTTCTTTTCCACACGAACAAACAGATTGTGCTATTTCGCTTTCATGATGAGGGAATAATAAATCAATACCTCCGCCATGTATATCAAATTCTTCGCCAAGATATTTACGGCTCATGGCTGTACATTCTAAATGCCATCCGGGAAAACCAATACTCCACGGAGAAGACCAATGCATAATGTGTTCGGGAGCTGCTTTTTTCCAAAGAGCAAAATCAGCCGGATTACGTTTTTCACTTTGTCCGTCAAGTTCTCTTGTACCCTGTTTCATATCCTCAATTACTCTATTGGAAAGAATGCCATACTTTCCTGTATCTTTTTGATATTTGTGTACATCAAAATATACTGATCCGTTATTGACGTATGCATATCCTGCATCTATAATTTGTTGAACAATTTCTATCTGTTCAATGATATGACCGGAAGCAACTGGTTGTATGTTGGGTCGTAAAACATTGAGAGCATCCATTGCATCCAAATAACATTTGGTATAATATTGCGCAATTTCCATTGGTTCTAATTGTTCTAAACGAGCCTTTTTAATTATTTTATCTTCACCTTCATCTGCATCGTTTTCTAAATGTCCAACATCTGTAATGTTCCGAACATATCTTACTTTGTAACCTATGAAAGATAAATATCTGTAAATAACATCAAATGTTATTGCCGGTCTTGCGTGTCCAAGATGAGCATCACCGTAAACTGTAGGACCACAGACATACATTCCAACAAAACCATTTATTAGAGGTTTGAATAATTCTTTTTTACGAGAAAGTGTATTGTAAATTTCAAGTTTGTTTTCTATCATTTTTTTCTGTATTTTGTTTTTGAAGTTGCAAATATAAAAAAAAACTATACTTTTGTTGTTATTAAGAATAAGAAAGATACCTGCACAGTAATGGTTAGTGATAAAATAGCAGTATATAGACAATGAGCAAACAATTAATTTTATATTTGATAGTTGGTTTTCTTTTAGCTGTTTCGTGTAATAGAGCAGTTAAAGACAATGAATTTTCTCTTAATGGAGCGTTAAAGCAAAGTAAAGAAATGAAATTGGTTCTTTCCGAATTGGATACAAATGGATATAAAACACTTGATACTATAAAAACGGATAAAAACGGTGCTTTCAAAAAATATTTTAGTACCAAAAATGAAAATATTTACAGACTTTCTTTGTCGGATAATGATTTTATAGTATTTATTGCAAAAGCAAAAGATGTTATTACGATTAAAGCAAATGTTGGTTCTTTTTCTTCTACATATAAAATTGAGGGGTCAAAAACAAGTGAAGAATTACAGAAACTTAATTCTGAAAACATTGCAACACGTCAACAATTTGCAATGATGAAAGAGCAGTTATTACAAAGTCGTGGTACAGAAAATGAACAGGAAGTACGTGAGCAAATAAAACAAAAATATAATCTTTTACATCAGCAGGAACGGGAATTTACTCTTAAATTTATTGATGAGAACATTGGAAATCTTGCTTCTGTCATAGCGTTATATCGTACATTTGATGGGCAATGGTTGGTTATGGCTGACGAATTGGAAATATATAACAAAGTGTTGGATGGCTTAAAAAAAACAATGCCAAATAATCCTCAAACTATTTATTTAGAAAACTGTATAAAGAAGAATGAAAAACTTGTAGAACACATAAAAAAGCAACAAAATGACAATAGGAAATAACCATTATTTCATTGCTGACATACACTTGGGAACACCAACAAGGGAAAGCTCACTTGAAAGAGAAAAGAAAATTTTACGTTGGTTACAAAGTATTGAAAGCAATGCAAAAGCAGTATATCTTCTTGGAGATATTTTTGATTATTGGTTTGAATATCGTTATGTTGTGCCAAAAGGTTATGTAAGACTCCTTGGTTATTTAGCGCAAATGGCAGATAAAGGAATAGAAATACATTTTTTTAATGGTAATCATGACCTTTGGACAAAAGATTATTTTGAAAAAGAATTGGGATTTATCACGCATACAACACCGATTATTAAACAGATTGACAATAAAATATTTTATCTTGCACACGGCGATGGGCTGGATAGAGCAGATAAAAAATATATTTTTGTTAAACATGTATTCACTTCTCCATTCAATCGTTTCCTTTATTCTTTATTACATCCTTATTTGGCAACTATGATAGGAAAAAATCTTTCTAAAACTTCTCGCAAACAACATTGTAAAAGTGATTATATGGATAGAAAAGAAAAAGAACCTATTTATATGTTTTGTCAAAATTATTCTAAAACTCATAATATAGATTTTTTTATTATGGGACACCGACACATAGCTACAGATATGTTTGTAGGAAGTCATAGTCGTTACATTAATGTTGGACAATGGATAACAGAAAATCATTATGCAGAATGGAATGGAACAGAACTTCAGTTAAAAACGTTTGAAGAATAACTTAAAATATTTTCACAAAAAAGGAAAAAACACAAAATATTATTTGATAATGATTTTATGTTGATATATTTGATTGAGATTTGTACTGATTTTTAAGATGTAAATACCTCTATGCATATTTGAAATGTCTATTTTATCAACAAATTTTGATGTATAAACTTTTTGCCCTAATATATTATACAATGCTATTTCTTTAACAGAAACAGGATTAGATGTTTTTATATATACATATTGCGTAGTAGGATTAGGAAAAACATTAAATGTTGTTGGTTCTTTTATATTAGAGTTCAAACTTACTGTTGCTGCATATCCAAAATATGGACGAATCATTGCTGCACCTTTGAAAAAATTTTGTGTCCATGTATTACCAATTTTTCCCAAAATCTCATTTCCTGCATCATTATTTTGGTCAAAACCAATGCTGAGAAAATCACCCGTTTTAGATTGAATGCTGATAAAGAATTTGTCATTTACTATCACAGGTTTTGTTAATATGTAACGATTAAATATATTTAATCCGTCTGTATGAGGTGTTAATTGCTCAGAACGATAAACAGTGTCTTTAGGAAGACCGTTTTCTACATCCCATACACAAAGATAAAAAGGTTTTTGATTAGCATTTTTGTATGTGGAATTAAAATAAACATCAATAGCTGTTAGCGTGTCTATTTCATTTAATGAAAATCCAACTGCTAAATGAGAATTAGGATTTCCTTCTACTCCTATACCATACTCAGCCGAACCGTCATCATAAGCATAAAAATTTTCAAATCGTTGTGTGAATATTATAGTATCATTTTCACTTCTGTTATCCTGTCCGACACCTGCTTTGACAGTATGTATAATACTAAATGTTTTCCATTCATCAGGCGTTATGATAGATGACAAAAGTGAAGCTACCGGAAAAAGATTTACGGAAGTATTTCTATATGATTTTGTTCTAATAAATGGTGTTAGGTTCTCAAAACCTCTGTCTTCAAAATATATTTGATTATTACTGTCGTTTATATAGAATTTATATGATGTATTTAGCGTTATGGAATCTAAATTGATTATTAAAGTTTGCAAATTATCTGCTACTTCTTCACTTCGGAATTGTCTTGCAGGCATTGAATGGTATTTTTTTAGAATGGAAACAGGTTTATGAACAAAAGCTAAATCGTGTCTTGTACTATCTTTAATACGTCTGTTGTAATTAATATAAACATAGTCTATATTCCACTGATCGCAATTACCCATAAAAGCATATACTGTTGACTGTTCCAAAGAAGCAAAATTCCGAAAACGAAATCGAAAATCACTGTTAAAATATCGTTCTTCATTGATAGGAATAATAATATAACGAAAATAATTAGAGTCATAATTCAATAAAGAATCAAGAGTAAAACCACAAGTACTCCATGCCCATAACCAAACATCATTATCACTATCGTAAAATTCTAACAAAAGAGAATCATTTTTTGACGGTGCTACACCCAAACGTTCCCATGCTTGTCCATAACCTCCACCCGGTTGTAAATAAAAACTAAGATAAACAGAATCTTCAACTTTTAATTTTCTTGCACTTGGAACAAATACAGAATCCAGTCTTATGCTTAAAGAAGTGAGTGTATCGGCATTAAAACTTGAAATATTTGCATCCGAATATAGCATACCCTGATTATCCAAAGCATCAAAAGTTGCAACGCCAACAGTTGGAGGGTACAAGGCATAATTAGCATTTATGAACACGCCACCTGTCTGTTCCCAAAGAGATGATGTCGGATTACCCTCATAATTTGAAAAATCGTCTATAAAAGGTAAAACTATCTTTTCATTATCTTTTTCTCTATGATAAATATTTGTTAGTTTGGGCTGTCCTGCAGGAACAAGTACAAACTGTCCATTGCATAATTCTGCAAACATAAGACATAAAATACATACAAAAATAGTTTTAAATACATTCATTTGTAAAAGATTTTGTTGTTTAACGTTTATTTTGAAGAATTTATTGTTATTGTTACTCTTTTTAGATACGATAGGCAAATGCGTTCATAAAAAAATCATTGATTTTTAGACGTAAATCAGCATTTTTTATACATGGAATTGCTGATTTTGAAGTTAAAAATAGTGATTTTAAAAGTTATTAATATTTTTATCTTTAATATATTAAAAATAAAGCATCTGTTTACTTAAATCAGGTAGAATTTATTTACTTTTGCAAAAATTATTTTCAGAATGAAAGAGATACCAAAAGGACATTTAGCCATATTATCTGTTAATCTTATATTTGGATTAAATACACCTATAACGAAATCAATACTTATGCAATCGCATATTCAACCTTTGGCTCTTACGTTTTTTAGATTTGCAGGGGCAACAGTAGCATTTTGGATAGCGTCTTTATTTGTTTCAAATAAATTTAAACCTACAAAAAAAGATATAGGTTTGTTTTTTATAGCTTCATTACTGGGTATAGTACTTAATCAGATGTTTTTTGTTGTTGGATTGAATTCAACTTCTCCGGTAGATGCTTCAATAATTGTTACACTTGTGCCTATTTTAACTATGTTAATTGCTGCAATGTACTTAAAAGAACCGATAACAACAAAGAAAGTTCTTGGGGTTTTGACAGGATGTGCAGGAGCTGTGCTGCTTATAGTATCAAGTAATGCTACTCAGTCGCAAAGCAGTACTTTGACAGGCAATCTTATGTGTATAATTAGTTGTTTGGCTTATGCTTTTTATCTTACAATTTTTCGTGATGTTATAAAGAGAAATCATCCTATTGTACTTATGAAATGGCTTATGCTGTTTGCTACACTTGTTTCTTTTTCGATATGCCGCAAAAGCATTGTCAGTATTGATTATCTTGCATTGCAATGGAACGAAACAGTGAAAGTATTATATGTTGTTTTGATAGCAACATTTGTGGCTTATCTTTTTATTGCTATCGGACAAGCCCGCTTACGTCCAACAACATTAAGCATGTACAATTACTTTCAGCCTGTAGTTACAACTACAATATCCATAGCATTAGGATTGGATATATTTGGTTGGCATAAAGTTTTTGCAGCCATTTTAGTTTTTTTAGGAGTGTATATTGTAACCCAAAGTAAATCTAAAGCACAATTAGATGCGGAAAAGTTATCAAAACATATAAATAAGACGCAATAATATTAAACAAATATAAATTAACTAATAATAAGATTGTGGGAAGTTTTAAAAATATATAACTATTTCCAAAATTAAAAATAATCTATTGAAAAGTTATCTTTAAAAACAAAGCCCGATAAATTTAATCATCGAGCTTTGTTTCTTATTTTGCTGTTTTATTGTCCCATTGTTGGAATACCGCCCCTTCCCTGTCCTGATGAACTTTTGGCTCTCTCATCCATATCATCGCTCTCTATATGTTTCAACCGCTCACCTTCATACATCTTTCCAAAGTTGTAGCGAATCGTTATACCAATACGGCGTTGGTTTGTGAAAAAATCAACCTTTGCATCAAAGTAATCGGTTTTGTATCCGCCTGTCATTTTAGACGTATGCAGTAATTCATCTGCGCCAATAGAGATGTTAAGTTGTTTTTTGAGGAAATCCTTCGAAAGACTGCACCCTATGGTATAATAATCCTCGTAGGTGTAAAGTCCCTGCATACCGCCTGAAAGATAAAAACCGCTAACGGAAATTTTCCAGTCCTTAGGCAGATTGAAGTTTAACGCTCCGTAACCCATAAAGCCCCAGCGATCAAATTTGTTTTCTGCTCCCGGAATGTCGGAAACAGATTTCCAATAGTTCTCACTCGCCCACAGAATCAACGCAAACCATTTGCCAAGCGGCACATAAGTAGATAGATTGAAGTTGAGATTGTGCGATTGTGCCAAATTCTCAGGTCTATTCAACATTGAGAGAGAGTTAGGCTTGAACATGGCAAGTTCTAACACGTTGTCCTTTGTGTATCCGTAAGAAACGTTGAGGAAAAGCATATA
>JAISUE010000041.1 GCA_031272245.1 Bacteroidales bacterium | reverse complement strand
GTATAATAGAAATGCACCGTATTCTCAAAGACACTGGCAGTATTTACCTGCATTGTGATCCTACGGCAAGCCATTATCTGAAAGTATTGTTAGATGAAATTTTCGGAAAAAAGAATTTTAGAAATGAAATAATATGGTGTTATAAAAGACCTTCTGCTCCAAAACAACGACAATTACCGCGATTACACGATATAATATTTTGGTATTCTAAAGGCGAACAATGGATATTTAACGGCGACAATATCAGAGTTCCTTATGCTCAAAGCAGCATCGAGAGAGCTGGATATGCAGCAAATTACAGCAAAATGACGGATGGTGGAGTTGTGGAATTGAAAGAAGGAGGTAAATTGCCCGAAGATTGGTGGGATATTCCAATGTTAAAAGGTAATTCAAAAGAAGCAACAGGTTATCCGACCCAAAAGCCATTAGCGTTATTACATCGCATCATCAAAGCATCTTCAAACGAGGGCGACATTGTGTTTGACCCATTTTGTGGCTGTGCAACGACTTGCGTAGCGGCACAACAACTTGGCAGGAAATGGATAGGCATTGATATAGAAAAGCAAGCCGTTAATTTATTAATTGAACGATTAAGTGATGATGCAGGAATGTTTAAGGATTTTGTAAATACCGAACAAATCCCGCAAAGAACAGATGTGCAAATCGTAGAGCCTACAAAATCTGTCAAGGAACGCTTGTACAAAGATCAGAACGGTATTTGCAATGGCTGCAAGACGAAGTTTGAGATTCGGAATTTAGAAATTGACCATATCATTCCAAAGGCAAAAGGTGGCGGCGACTATTACGAGAATTATCAGTTGTTGTGCAGTCATTGCAATAGAAGAAAAGGCTCAAGACCAATGGAGTTTTTGCGTTTTCAGATAGAAAAAGAAGAAGAATTTTTAAATAAGAAAATAATCTTTGGAGAATAAATGAGAATTTTATGTTAAATTGCCAAATATAAAAAAGATATATATTAGAAAATTTGTATTTTTGCTATGTTAGATAAAAAAGATATTTTTTTAAAGCATTAATATATTTTAAGTCAAATTAAAAATAAAGATATGAAATACATTGTTAATATTTGCAGATTTATTTTCGGAGCAGTTTTTATGTTTAGTGGCTTCGTTAAGGCTGTTGATCCTTATGGTACAGCGTATAAAATGGAAGAATACTTAAATGTATTTGGTTTAAGTAGTTGGTTAGAGTCAATGCCTTATATTTATATTATAGCTTCTGTTGCTATGTGTTGCCTTGAATTTATGATTGGTTTTATGATATTTTTCCATTTGTACAGGAAATTTTCTTTATGGTTAGCAGGACTTATTATGGTTTATTTCACAGCTTTGACTTTAATTGATGCTTTGACTAATCAAGTAAGTGATTGTGGTTGCTTTGGCGATGCAATTAAACTTACAAACTGGGAAACATTTTGGAAAAACATTGTATTAGACGTTTTACTTCTTATCATCATAATCTTTGAACGCAAAAAACGCATAATGTTAAATCTTTGGAGAGGTATTGTAACATTATTGGTTGTTATAGTTATTATTGGTTTTTCACTATGGAATACTCTTTATGAACCTTGCATTGATTTTAGACCATGGGCTGTAGGTAACCAAATAATATTACCAAAAAATGAACAAAAACCAATGGAAAGTTATGCAACTTACAAAAACAATGTAACAAATAAAGAAAAAGAGTTTAATATGCAGGAATTGATGGATATGTATCAAAAGGATACGACTTTTAACTCAAACTGGACATTCGTTTCTTCTCGTGTTATCAATCCTAATGTAGTGAATGCAGATGGTTTTTCAATGAGCGACATACAGACAAACGAAGATAAAGCATTTGCATTTCTTTCGCAAGATGATACAATCTATTTGCTCACATGCGTTGATTTACTTAATGTTTCCGATAAAGCAGCTCAAAGAGTAATTACTTTTGCAGAGAAAAAAATGGAGGAGGGAAAATCCGTTGCATTGATTACCGCAACTTTACCTTCACAATGGATAGATTTTATAGAAAAGTATAAAGCACAAAACATTCATTTTTATTCTACTGATGACAAAGCAATTAAAACTGTAGCAAGAAGCAGTATAGCTGTTGTAGAATTAAAAGATGGTAAAGTTATAAGTAAGAAATCCTGGAGACAAATAGCAGAATAATAATGTTCAAATTTATTCTCAAACGTTTGGGATATGGCTTTCTTGTTCTCTTTGGAGTAGTAACTTTGGTATTTGTTCTTTTTAACATTTTGCCCGGTGACCCTGCAAGAATGATGCTTGGACAAAGAGCCGACAAAGAAAGTATTGATATTATAAATAAAGACTTGGGATTTGACAAACCGCTTGTGTTGCAATATTTGAATTATCTTAATGACCTTTCCCCAATTTCTTTTCATAATGGCAACATTGACAACACAAAATATACTTCATATAATACTGTTTTAAAAATTAAAAACACTAAAATTATACTGAAAAAACCTTATCTTCGGCGCAGTTATCAAAGTAAACGACCGGTATCTGATATATTGAGAGAAGCTTTTCCAAATACCATTTATCTTGCACTTGTAAGTATTGCCTTTGCTTTTGTAATAGGAATAATTTTTGGTTCTTTGTCAGCCATATATCAAAATACTTGGATAGATAAAACAATATTGGCAATCAGTACTGTCGGAATGAGTTTACCTTCTTTTTTTGCTGCTATAATCATTGCGTGGCTTTTTGCTTTTGTTCTTGCAGATGTAACGGGCTTAAGTATGTTTGGCAGCCTTTATAGTATAGATGATTTGGGTAATGGAGAATATCTTAATTTGAAAAATATAATTTTACCTGCATTAACACTTGGAATACGCCCTCTGGCTGTTATTTCCGAATTAACAAAAAGCACAATCAGTGATATTATGCAGCAAGATTATATACGAACTGCAAGAGCAAAAGGTTTAAGCAGATTACAAATCCTGTGGAAACATATTTTGAAGAATGCTTTGAATCCTGTTGTTACAGCTGTTACTGGTTGGTTTGCATCTCTGTTGGCAGGAGCGGTTTTTGTTGAATATATTTTTGATTGGAAAGGAATTGGAGTGGTTATAGTTGATGGTTTGGAAAAATATGATTTTCCTGTTGTAATGGGTGCTTTGCTTGTAATTTGCGTTATGTTAGTGCTAATAAATCTTATTACAGATATAATCTATGGTATATTAGATCCGAGAATTAGACTTGAATAGATGATATTATCTGTTTTACTAATTCAAATTCAAATCCTTTTGAAAACATGTAACGATATAATTTTTGTTCTTTGGCAGGAGATTTTTCATCTTTTAACTCTTCTAATTTATGTGAACACAAAGAATAACAAATGTCAAAATATTCTTTTTCATCTATTTCTTCAAAAGCTATACGAATGCAAGAGTCAGAAACATATTTTTCTTTTAATGAACTTCGGATTTTAATTTTTCCCCATTTGCTTTGTCTTAATTTACTTACTGCAAAAATTTTTGCATACCGTTCTTCAGACAGGAAATCACTTGTTATCAATTCTGCAATCACTAATTGAGCCTGCTCATAATTTAATCCCCATGCTAAAAGTTTTTCCTCTACCTGTTTTTGATACCGTTCCTCTCGGCTACAGTAGTCTGCTGCTAAATCAAAACCCTGCTTTATGGTATATGCTCTTTTATCCATATTTCACCAAATATATTAACAATAAATTTGAAAAATCAATACAATAGATATTGAAAACTCACAAACAATATTATCTTGTTATTTGTTTTCTTTATATGATAAAGCACCGGAAGGGCATTTGTCTATGGTATGTTTTATTTTGTCCGTTGAAGCATTTTCCATCACTATCCATGGTCTTTCTTGGGGACGAAAAACTTCGGGGCAATTATGTGCACAATTTCCGCTATGACAACATTTATCAGGTTGCCACATTATAGTTATTTCTCCGTTTGTATATTCTTTATTGTAAGTCATATATATAAATCTTAATATTCAGGCTAATACATCGTTATAATTTGGAGTTTTAGAGAACTCTTTTTTGGCAAAAGGACATAAAGGAATAATTTTTAATTTATTTTCTCTTGCATACTCGACGCCTTGTTTAACAAGAGCTTTACCGTAACCATTTCCTTCATATTCTTCCTTTACTCCGGTGTGATCAATAATAATTTTGTCTTCCCCTGCAAAAACAAATGTCATTTCTGCAGCAATTTCATCGGCAACAAATAATTCAAAAATTCCTCTTTTATTATCGTGCGACATTTCTATTTTCACATTATTATTTACAATCATTTTAATTATATTTTATCATAAAATCAGATTGCGAAAGTATAAATTTTTTTTTGCAAACAGTATTTATACATAGTCGTAAATGGTATAAATAGAGAATTACATTATATTTTTCCGTATTTAGAATGGAATAGCAAATATTTCTCTTTTGATTTTTCATATCCCTGCAATATATCAAACTGTGTCCCCGCAAAATTGGGGTACGTCCCCGTAAATTTGGGGTACATACCCGCGAATTTGGGGTACATACCCGCAAATTTGGGGTACGCCCCCGCGAATTTGTGGTACATACCCGCGAATTTGTGGTACGTCCCCGCAAATTTGTGGTACATACCCGCAAATTTGGGGTACGTCCCCGCAAAATCGGGAGACATTTTTAACAAATAATAGTATGATTTATTTTTATTGGTTATTTGCTGCAAACGCCAAGCAGTAAAATCATATTTGAATATCTGCCTCTGATTAGAAAAATAAAATCTTTGCCAAATTCGGTTTTAGATATGTGTTCTAATGATTTAGGCAACTGTTTATCAGGTGTTTTTTCTGTCAAAGCAAGCATTGCAAGTGTAGGATTTTTGAACAAAATAGAAATTTGCAGTTGTATTCTCAGACTGTCTGCAAGAGCAGGTAAAATGTTTTCGGAATTTTTCATATTATCTAATACAGGAAAGTGAAATTGAAGAGGTTTTGTTGTAAAATCTAATTTTGGAAACACAACAGTAGCGTGCTGTTCTATCATAGAGTCTAAAATGTTCTTATATTTTCGTTCGGAAAAATTATCAATATAAGTTTCAATATTCATATTTGGTTTTATTAAAATAATAGAATAGTTTTGATTTCCAAAAGGAATTTCCGCTACCGTTTCATTATCGCTTTCATACATTTTAAAAACATCAGTAATAGAAAAAAGATGTTTGGTTTTATCATAAATAGCGTTTTCTGTTTGTAAAGCATCCGAATATAAGAAAAATATTTCAAGCGATTGCTTTAAAAAAGGAACAGAATCCTTTTGAGTCCATTCAAATGAGGAAGAAATAAGAAGAGACGAATCAATAGCTTTAATAATAAGACCAATAGAATCAAGTTCTTTTTTTATATCATCAGGCGAAAGCTTGTTTTTTGAGTCAAAGTTGGTATAAAGTTGTGTAAAATAATCATTAAATTTCGTAACACCTGAAAGATTTTCAAACAATGGTAATGCAGCTACGGCAATGTTTTCTCCTTTATTGTCCTGAAAGAATTTTTGAAGTGCAAGTATTTGAAAAACATTTGCTGCTCTTAATAAATTTATCTGTTGAGGATTGTAATCACTTATTGGTGCAATTACATTTGGAACAGTTATTGACATTCCATAGTTATAATCTTCTGTTTGTTTCCCACAAGTTATAAATATAAAAGCAGTTATAAGTGTAAGAAATTTGACTTTGCAATTCATATTCGGTTCAAATAAAATTTCATGTTTTTATTTGTAAAACGTTTTACTGCAACTTTTTATTATTGTTATATACATAAACTGCTTATGTTTAATAGACTTGTTTTTATTCTAAAATATAAATTTATTTATTTTTGCTGCCTGAAAAAATAATTTTTATAAAAATTAAGATTATGGGAGAATCATTAATAAACAGCATTATCAAGCGCCGCACTTATTATTCAATAAATAATCAATCATCTGTCAGTGATAAGGAAATAGAGGAAATAATTCGTTTAGCTCTTACACATATTCCTTCGGCATATAATTCACAATCTACAAGAATAGTCTTACTTTTAGGGAAACATCACGCAATGCTTTGGCAAATAGTGAAAAAAACATTGAAAAAAATAATTGAACATGATTCGTTTTCTGCTACGGAAAAGAAGATAGACGGATTTGCCGCAGGGTATGGAACAATTCTTTTTTTTGAAGATTATCAAATTGTTTCTGATTTACAAAAAAATTTTCCTGCTTATGCAATGAATTTTCCAACGTTTGCTGAACATACTTCAGCTATGCATCAGTTTGCAATATGGACTTTATTGGAAGAAAACGGTTTAGGAGCTTCTCTTCAACATTACAATCCTTTAATAGATAAGGAAGTAAAATTACAATGGCATTTACCTGATACATGGAAATTGATAGCACAAATGCCTTTTGGAACACCTGTCAATGAGCCTGCAAAAAAAGAATTTAAGCCATTGGAAAATCGTATTTATGTATTCAAATAAATATATATTAAAAAACAATAAGACTGTACTGTATAAGGATTATTGTTTAATAAAGAAATACTTTCAAAATGTTAAGGTTTAATATTAACCCTGTATTGTTATTTAATAATTAAATTATGCAAACACCAAAAGATTTAGGTTTTTATTTTCCAGCCGAATGGCATAAACATGTTTCAACGTGGCTCTCTTATCCTCATAACGAAAACTCTTTTCCTGATAAAATTCATACTGTTTTTCCTTATTACAATTTGTTTATAAAAGAAATAAGTAAGGGAGAAATAGTTAATATCAATGTTTTGAATACGGAAATGCAGCATAAAGTTGAAATGGAATTAAATGTGTTGAATATAGATATGAAACAAATACGATTCCATCTCTTTAAAACCGATGATGCTTGGTGCAGAGATCATGGACCTGCTTTTGTAATAAAGGATAATGAAAAAGCTATTGTTGATTGGAATTATAATGCTTGGGGAAACAAATATCCTTATTATAATGATAATTTAATTCCATTAAAAATTGCCGAATATTTGAATCTTAAAACTTTTAAGCCGAATATTGTTATGGAAGGAGGCAGCGTTGATTTCAATGGTAAAGGTTCGGTACTTACAACTACCGCCTGTTTGCTTAATAAAAATAGAAATCCACAGTTAAATCAAGGACAGATTGAAAAAAAACTTGCACAATATTACGGAATAGACAACATAATTTGGTTGAAAGATGGTATAGTTGGTGATGATACGGATGGGCATGTAGATGATATAGCTCGTTTTGTTGCGACAGATATAATAATAACAGTTATAGAAGAAAATAAAAGTGATGATAATTATGTTGTTTTGCAAAATAATTTGTCTATATTATCAAAATCAAGGTTAGAAAATGGTAAGCAACCGACTATAGTAACTTTGCCAATGCCTGAACCTGTTATATGGGACGGACAGCGTTTACCTGCCTCTTATGCGAATTTTTACATATCAAATGCTGCTGTTATTGTACCTGTTTATCGTTGTAAACAAGATAATAAAGCAATATACACACTTGAAGAATGTTTCAAAGACCGCAAAATTGTAGCTATTGATTCTACGGAAATAATATGGGGGCTTGGTTCTTTTCATTGTTTATCTCAACAAGAACCTGATTTATAAAGGTAGATACTTTTTTGTATTTGATAACGAAGTAAAATCTATTTTATCTTTATTCTATTTTTATAATAACACTATAATCGGCAAATAGAAACGTATATTTATTATGGGCGGGTTATTTTCTACAACAAAAAACTAAGCGATTGCCAAATCAACACTCTCTTTTTTGATAATATTTCAGAGTGTATGCTAAAATATAATTCTATAATCAAAACATTTTAATTTTATTTCAAAATAATTTAATCCAAAATCAAAACAATTTAATACGGAATCAAAAGTTTTTAGACAAACAATAATTACTTTGACTTAAAATGATAAGTTATATTAAAAAAGATTTATTATGATTAAATGTTTCCAAAATATATGAAATCCTAACTTTGGAAGATTTGAGATGACTATATATTTTCATTTCTAAACACTATTAAAATTATTTAAATGGATATTTCTATTTGTTTCTTATAATGTTGTTTTGGGATAATATTTTTAAATGTATTTTCCAAGCAGTATATACTTTGATAATTTATAACTTCTCTTTTTTACAAGATGCTATAAAGGAAAAATTTTTTACTACTTTTGCAAGAATAAATAATTTAACGATATGGATAAAAACGAAATAAGAGAAGTAATAGCAAGACGTGCCGCTTATGAATTAAAAGACGGAGATGTAGTTAATTTGGGAATAGGAATACCTACTTTGATTCCTAATTATTTAAGACCGGGTGTTAAAGTTTTGCTTCAAAGTGAAAATGGGTTAATAGGAATGGATGCTGATGCAAAAGAAGGTGAAGAAGATTTAGAATTAACAAATGCCGGAGGCGGTTACATCACAAAAGTAGAAGGTGCTGCGACTTTTGATTCGGCTACATCTTTTGGTTTGATTAGAGGTGGGCATGTTGATGTTACAATACTTGGTGCAATGCAGGTAGATGAACATGGAGATTTAGCTAATTGGATGATACCGGGCAAAAAGGTTTCCGGTATGGGTGGAGCAATGGATTTATTAGTTGGAGCAAAGAGGGTTATTCTTGCTATGGAACATACAGCAAAAGGTAATCCTAAAATCATAAAGAAATGTACTCTTCCTCTTACGGCAAAAGGTCAGGTTAATATGATTATTACGGAAATGTGTGTAATAGAAGTTACGCCTGAAGGTTTAGTGTTAAAAGAAGTGCATCCTGAATTTACGGTAGAACAAGTTAAAGCAGCAACAGAAGCAACACTTCTTATAAGTTCTGATTTGAAACCCATGTTGCAGTAATATTCTTTTTCATAAAAAAAAACGGAAGAAAAATAAACAATGCTGATGAATATGGATTATTTTTTTCATGAAACAGCCGTAATTGATAAAGATTGCATAATAGGTAAAGGGACAAAAATTTGGCATTTTTCTCATATAATGAGTGGATGTGCAATAGGTGAAAATTGTAATATAGGTCAAAATGTTGTTATTTCACCGGAAGTAAAACTTGGTAATAATGTAAAAATCCAGAATAATGTTTCTGTTTATACAGGAGTTATTTGTGAGGATGATGTTTTTCTCGGTCCTTCTTGTGTATTTACCAATGTAATAAACCCACGTTCTGCAATTAATAGAAAAAATGAATATACTAAGACACTTGTCTGTAAAGGAGCGTCAATAGGAGCAAATGCTACTATTATTTGCGGACATAATATAGGAAAATATGCTTTGATTGGTGCAGGTGCAGTAGTAACAAAAAATGTTTCTGATTATGCCTTAGTAGTTGGTAATCCTGCAAAACAGATAGGCTGGGTTAGCGAATATGGTCATCGTTTAAATTTTGACAAAGTAACAAA
Organism: Bacteroidales bacterium; assembly: GCA_031272245.1. Taxonomy (GTDB): domain Bacteria; phylum Bacteroidota; class Bacteroidia; order Bacteroidales; family P3; genus JAISGN01. The sequence goes on along the minus strand of JAISUE010000041.1, from coordinate 28,694 downwards.
TAAAGCAATTTGTCCTGAATCAAAACAAGAATATCTTTTAGAAAACGGAAAAATTAAAAGGATAAAATAATAAAATTACTTTATCCTTCATTATTTTTTATTTCCGGTTTCATTTGAGGGAAAAATAAAACGTCCTGTATAGAATGAGAATTGGTCATCATCATTGCTAAACGGTCAATGCCTATTCCTAATCCTGAAGTTGGAGGCATTCCATATTCCAAAGCCCTTAAAAAATCTTCATCTAATACCATTGATTCCGTATCTCCTCTTTTCCCTAATTCTAACTGTTCTTCAAATCTTTGTCGTTGGTCTAATGGATCATTCAATTCAGAATAAGCATTACATATTTCTTTGCAATTACATATAGCTTCAAAACGTTCAACCAAACCCTCTTTATCCCTGTGTTTTTTTGCCAAAGGCGACATTTCTATTGGATAATCGTAAATAAATGTAGGTTGAATAAGTTCTCTTTCACATGTTTCTCCAAAGATTTCGTCTATCAGTTTGCCTTTCCCCATAGTGTTATCCACTTCTATATGCAACTTATTACAAACATTTCGCAACTCATTTTCTTCCATATTACTAATATCAATTCCTGTAAAATGTTCTATAGCTTCATACATTGTATAACGTTTCCAAGGACGTTTGAAATTAATAATGTTATCTCCAACTTTAACTTCTGTTGTTCCATGTAAAGCCAATGCAATTTTTTCTACCATTTCTTCTACTAAATTCATCATCCAAAAGTAATCTTTATAAGCAACATAAAGTTCCATTTGTGTAAATTCAGGATTATGGAATCTATCCATTCCTTCATTACGAAAATCTTTTGAAAATTCATAAACTCCATCATAGCCTCCTACAATTAATTTTTTCAAATAAAGTTCGTTCGCTATGCGAAGATAAAGTGTCATGTCAAGCGTATTGTGGTGGGTTTTAAAAGGACGTGCAGATGCTCCTCCATAAATTGGTTGCAAAACAGGTGTTTCTACTTCAAGATAACCTTTCTCATCAAGGAAATGTCTCATGGTATTAACCATTTTTGTCCTTAAAACAAATGTTTCTCTATATTGAGGATTTACAATTAAGTCTAAATATCTTTGACGATAACGTTGTTCCGGATTAGTAAATGCGTCATAAATTATACCGTCTTTTTCTTTAACTATAGGTAATGGACGAACGGATTTGCAAAGGACATTCAATTCCTTAACGTGAATGGATATTTCTCCCATTTGAGTTGTGAAGACATATCCCTTAATACCTATAATATCCCCTATATCCAAAAGTTTTTTAAAAACAACGTTGTATAATGTCTTATCTTCATTTGGACATATTTCATCTCTTTTAATATAAAGTTGAATTTTTCCAACACTATCCTGAATAACAGCAAAGGATGCCGCTCCCATTATTCTGCGACTCATAATTCTTCCTGCTATAGACACTTCTTGAAACAATGTATTATCCGAAGGAAAATTTTCAATTATTTCATGAGTTTTTGTATTTACTGGGAAAAGTGAAGCAGGATAGGGATTGATCCCAAGTTCTCTTAATTTTTCTGCTGCTTCACGTCTTAAAATTTCTTGTTCGCTAAGTTCTGCCATTGCTAATTAATATAAAATTTTAGAATTAAACGATAGCAAAAGTAGTAAAAAGTTTAGTAAATCTTTGTTTTTATTGATAAAAATAGCATTTTAAATTTTTATATTTTGATAAAATTACTATAATATAAGAAATTCTGATAACAAATTTTTGCTAAAAACACAAAAAAAATTTACCTATTATAAACGTTTTAATCGTTTGACATATTTTTATGTGTTTATAGATGAGGAAAGCATCTTATAACGTTTGCGACTCTGCGTAGCATAAAGACTGGAAGGATAGTCAAGAATTATCTTTTCATAATATTCCCGTGCTTTTTCTTTATTCTGCAAAAATGTTTCATTTATTTGTGCTAAAAGAAAAAGAGCATCATCTGCCGTTATATCGTAAGGATATTTCAAAATAAGAGTTTGTAAAATAGAATCAGCCTCCTGATATTGTTTGTCTTCAATAGCTATTTCTGCTCTTTTAAGCAAAATTTCATCAAATAAAGGATGATATAGATAATTTATATTTATTGTATCCAAATATGCTTTTGCTTTTTTTGTGTTATGTTGATAAAGAGCCAAATCTGCTTTTGCAAAAAGTGTTAAGGCATTGTATGTACTGTCTTCATCAATATTATCTGAAATTAAAAATGAATATTCCATAGCATCATTTGCAATAAATTTTGATGTAGAAGAGCGTAAGGCATCAAATTGCATTGCTGCCTGCTCAAATTCTCCAATGAAGTAGGATAGACGAGCTTTGGAAAATTTAGCACGAGATCCTGTTTCATCATTTTTAAACTCTAATGCAACTTTTGAATATTCCAAAGATGCTCCCCAAATATCAAGATTCATTAACAAAATATCAGCTAAAGTGAGTTGAGATTCAGCTTTTACATTAGGAGAAATACGCTCTATTTGAACAATATCATTAAGAATATCTACTGCTTCTTGTGGTTTGTCAAGATAATACGCAAGAAGATTTGCAAATTGCAGCATAACAGGGGCAGTATTAGCATTTTTCCCTGTTTCATTTAACACAGAAATATACTTATTTTCTATATCTTTTTTTTCTTTTTCCGAATGTAATTGGTTTGCAATAAAGTCAAAGTATTTTGCTGAAAGAGAACCTGCGAGAGCTAAACTGTAATAAGGATTGTATTTTCCTTTGGAAATTATATATAGATAGCCTTGTGAGGCTATTTCATAATTTGCATTATTAAGACATATTTCTGATACTTCAAATACCATATCGCCATTTGTTTCTACAGAAGAGCGTTTATCCAAAGCTATAGCGTAAGCAAGTGCAGAGTTATAATCTTTTTCTTGTAAATAAATCCACACTAAAAGTGATGTTAAAGCAACATTGTCAGATTTATGTTGCACTTTTTCAATAATAGTTTTTTTTGCTGTAACAAGTAATTTATCATTATCAGATTGAGCAATAAGATTTCCTAAATATATCTTTATTTGATTAAGCATTGAAGGATTGTTTTCTAATACAAAGATATATTCCTGTGCTATTAAATCATATTTCCCCTGACGCTGATAAATATAACCAAGTTCATAACTGAAAAGGTTGGTATTGTGGAGTAGCTCTCTTCCTTTCAAATAAGTATTCACAGCATATTCAAGATTGTTTTTATTTAGAAAGATAGTGGCAGTGTGAGTTATTTCATTGCTATTTGCCGTTAAGTTGTTTATAACTCTGTCAAATGTTTTTTTTGCTTGTTTGTTTTCAGTGTTTGAAAGATAATGTTGCCCTAAGTCAATAATGTAAATGTTGTTATTGGGATTTTGTTTTATTGCTTTTTTTATCAGGGCTTCTGCTTCTTTATTCTGTTTTTGTGAATAGTAAATTTGTAACAATGTTTCATAGCATTGTTGATTGAATTTGTGTTTTAAAATATTTTGATACATGAAAATACTTTCTTCAATTCTGCCCTGAGAATAGTATTCTGCGGCAAGTTGAACATCTATATCTTCTTGTGTTTGAGAAAAAAGACTAAAAGAATACAGGATTATAAAAAACAATAATATAATTTTTTTCATAGCTTATTACTTTTTCTTTCTGTATACAAAAGCTTGAAAGAGTAAAAAAGATAACATTGCATTAGGCAATGTTACTATTGCCTGCCCAATAACATCTCCTATTTTATTCTGATCTAGAGGAAGAGAATGAATAAAATTAAAATAATTACTGTTGAGTATGATTTCATATAGATTGGATTTATCTAACAGATATAATTCTAATAAATTTACTGAATACATAAAGACATAAACAAGGACAAATTTAACTACAAGTGTGTTAGTTTTTGATTCAAAAACCAAAACACCTGTTGATTTATAGTTGAAAGCTACACCGAGTATTTGAGAACAAAGCAAAGCCCAACCATAATGTAAGCCTATCCAAATGAAAAAAACAAACAAACCATAACCTACTGCAGTATTAAGCACCCCAACGAAAAGAAATCGCATAAATTTGTTGTCTATTTTCCAAAATAGCTTTATAGAAGCTTTTATTAGATTTAATTTCATATCCAAAAACCTATTATATCTCTTACTTCTTTTATTGTTTTTTTGGCTGATATTAAAGCTTTTTCTGCACCATCTTTAAGTATTTTCACCATAAATTCTTCATTATTTTCTATTTCTTTTACTCTTTCACGTACAGGTGCAATAAATTTTTCCATATCTATTGCTAATTGATTTTTTAAATCACCGTAACGGATAGTACAATCATCATAAAGGGTTTCAAAATCTTTTACCGTTTGAGTATCACTTACAAGTTTTAATAATGTGAAAATATTTTCTACTTCCTGTGATTTTTTGCTATTTTTTTCTACAGGTCCTGAATCTGTTTTGGTCTTCATAATCTTTTTTCTCAACATATTTGGTTCATCAACAAAAAAAATAGCATTATTTTCTCCTTTACTTTTGCCCATTTTGCCTTCACCATTAAGAGATGGAATTTTAATAAGATTTTCAAAATTGTAAGCAACAGGTTCAGGAAAATAATTTACACCATACATTGTATTAAAACGTTTTGCAAATGTCCGTGTAAGTTCTAAATGTTGTTCTTGATCTTTGCCAACCGGAACATGAGTAGCTTTATGTATTATAATATCAGCTGCCATTAACGAAGGATAAGTTAAAAGTCCTGCATTAACATTGTTCGGATGTTGTCTAACCTTTTCCTTAAAAGATGTAACTCTTTCAAGTTCTCCAAGATAGATATTCATATTAAGGAACATATAAAGTTCGGAGATTTGTGGAAGCTGAGACTGTAAATAAATAGTTGCTTTTTCAGGATTTAAACCGCAAGCAAGATATTGAGCAAGGATAGTTTTAACCTTTTGTTTTAGATCCTTTGGATTCGGGTGAGTTGTGAGAGAATGATAATCAGCAATAAAGAAAAAACAGTTTTCCTTTTCCTGCAAAGCAATGAAGTTTTTCAAAGCACCAAAATAATTTCCCAAATGTAAATTACCTGTAGGTCGCATTCCACTAACGATAATGTTGTTCATTTTGTTGTTTTTTTACAATTTTAAGAGAGCAAAAATAAAAAAAGTTTCTAACTTAACTGATATATATAATGTTATTTTTTTATTTGCATCTGCACAGCATAAAACAAATAAATTTTACAACAGTTATAATAGGACATTTTCTATTATAACAATTTTTTATATCTTTGTTGCTTAATTTATTATCATAAGGTTATGAACGAAGAAGCAAAAAAATTATTAGATGAAGCAAAACAAACAATGAATGGAGCTGTTGTTCATCTACAAAAAGAATTAGTTAAGCTGCGTGCAGGTAAAGCATCTCCTCAAATGCTTGAAGGTGTAAAGGTAGATTATTACGGTACTCCAACACCAATTGAAAACATTGCTAATATAAGTACTCCTGATCCCAAACAGATAGTTATTCAACCTTGGGAAAAAAGTATGTTAACAGCAATAGACAAAGCTATTCTTGCTGCAAATTTAGGATTTACTCCTAAAATAGATGCAGATGTTGTAAGAATAACTCTGCCTCCTATCACTGAAGAACGCCGTAAAGACTTGGTTAAACGTTCTAAAACAGAAGCAGAAGATGCAAAAATTGCTATTAGAAACGTTAGAAGGAACATACTGGAAAAGGTAAAAAAATTAAAAGACAAAGGTGTTTCAGAAGACGAAATCAAGCAGGCTGAAAAAGAATTGCAAGACTTAACAGACAAAAACGTTAAGGAAACAGATGCAGTTATTGCATTAAAAGAAAAAGAAATAATGTCTATTTAAGAGATAAATGAAGATTCCTTTTTCACCTCCTTACATTGATGATGATGTTATCAGGGAGGTTACTGACTCTTTACGCAGTGGCTGGATTACAACAGGTCCAAAAGTTAAGGCATTAGAAGAAGAAATTGCCGATTTTATTTGTTGTCCGCAAGCCATAGCAGTTAATTCATGGACAAGTGGAGCAATTTTATCACTTAAATGGTTTGGGTTGAAGGCGGGAGATGAGGTTATTGTTCCCGCTTATACTTATTGTGCTACGGCAATGGCAGTGATGGATTGCGGTGCAACTCCTGTAATGGTAGATATAAATGAAGATTTAACCATAGATGTTGAAGAAGTTGAACGGGCAATAACTAATAAAACCAAGGCAATATTGCCTGTTGATTTGGCAGGACAGCCATGCGACTATAATAAATTAAGACAAATAATAAACAAACCCGAAATACAAAAACTGTTTAATCCAGAAAACGAAATACAAAAAACCTTAAATCGTATTTTACTTATTTCCGATTCGGCTCATTCTATTGGAGCAAAAGCAAATGGAAAAAACGTTGCCGAGCTTGTAGATATTGCCGTTCTTTCCCTGCATGCTGTAAAAAACATAACATCTGCCGAAGGTGGTGTAATATGTCTTAATCTACCAAAACAATTCAACAACGAATCATTGAAAAAATGGTTCAAAATGATGTCCCTTAATGGACAAACCAAAGATGCTTTTACTAAATCTCAAGCAGGATCATGGCGTTATGATATTGTAGAACAGGGAATGAAAATCAATATGCCCGATGTTAATGCGGCTATTGCTCTATCTCAACTACAAAAATATAATTATTTGTTACAGGAACGCAAAAGGGTCTACGACCGTTACAGAAGTTTCCTTCAAAAATACGACTGGTCTATTCTGCCATATCAAAATAAAGATAATACAAAACAGGCTTCATACCACCTTTTTCCTTTAAGAATAAAAGGAATTAGTGAAAAACAGCGTAACGAGATAATAAATTTTATGGCGGAAAAAGAAATTGCAACCAATGTTCATTATATTCCTATGCCACTTCTTACTCTCTTTAAGAATAAAGGTTATGATATTAACAATTATCCTAAATCATTTGCAGTTTATAAACAGGAAATTTCTCTTCCTTTGTATCCGCAATTAACTAATGAAGAAATAGATTTTGTTTTGGAAAATCTGGTTTTGGCTTATGAAAGCGTTATAAATAAATTATAATCACACAAATACATAAACATGAAACGATGTTTTGATATTCTATGTTCCTTTTTGGGAATAATTATTTGTTTTCCTTTATTACTTTTTATCGCTCTTTGGGTTGGTTGTTCAAGCAAAGGTGGAATATTTTACAGACAAACAAGAGTTGGAAAAGACGATAAAGATTTCACTCTATACAAATTTCGTTCTATGAAAATCAATTCCGATAAACAGGGATTGCTTACCATAGGCGGCAAAGATCATAGAATTACAAGAGCAGGTTACTTTTTACGAAAACATAAATTAGATGAATTACCTCAACTGTTTAATGTATTATGTGGTAATATGAGTTTTGTAGGACCGCGTCCTGAAGTTAGAAAGTATGTATCATTATATACTAATGAACAAATGAAAGTTTTATCCGTTCGTCCCGGTATAACCGATCCTGCATCTATTGCTTATCGTAATGAAAACGATTTACTTGCCTCTGTTAAAACAAATCCTGAAGAATATTATATTAAAGAAATAATGCCTAAGAAACTTGCTCTTAATTTGCAATATATTTCAAAACGTACATTTTTTTCAGATATTCTCATCATATTTAAAACCATTTTCTAAAAGAAAAGTCGCTTTTGTTTTTTACTATTCAATAATAAACATATTGCCTTTCAGTGATTAAAATTAAAGCTTCGTCTCTATATGCTCTACATTCTGTCCAATTTCCATGTGAATCATAACTGTATTCAAAAATGTCTGTATAAACTACATTAGATTTATCATAAATAATTACTGTCTTTTTCAAAATTCCATTACCATCAAAATAATTCCATTGAGTTGTATTATCTTGCAAACTCTGTGTTTCTATCCTTAATCCATTCTCTAAATATTGACAATTCCATAACCAAACAATGCTATCGTTATTATTCAATACTGCTTTTTCTATTCTCCTGTTTGCAGAGTCGTATTTGAAAATCCATTTTGTAAATAAAGATGTGTCAATAAAACCTCTCTGTTCTATCAGATTTTGATTTGAATTATAATAATAAATCCAATATTCAAAAAGACTTCCATCTGATTTATAACAATAGCCTTTTGATATATTGTTGCCAATATAAGTATATGTAGAATGAAGTATCATACTGTCAAAAGAATTGTATGTTTTTTCTTCCTGCAATAAGTTGTTATCATTGTAAGATGATGTATAACGCCAGTCTAACAAACCATTAACTTTATAATTAACAAACTCTGTTTGAAAACCTGCTTGATTGTAAGTGATTAAAGTATTTTTTGCCGCTGCATTTACTCCCTTTTTTGTTATCTTATTTTCATTTTCATAAGCAGTGTAAGCCTGTTCTCTTACACTTTTCACTCTTCCTTTCAACGCTGCCTGCTGCAACGAAGTCTGTTGTTGAATATTTTGAGCAAAGACGTTTAGAACAATCACATTATATATCAAGATTAAAAATGTACGTTTCATTGTTTTCTCAAATAACTTTATTTAAAATTTAATTACTAAAAATTCGTTGCGAAGGTAACAATATATTTCTTTTTGTTTTATAATACAAAAAAAGAGCATTCCAAAAGGAATGCCCTTAGAAATTTTAATAAAAAATTATGGTTATTCAACAACAATTTTCTTTGTTGCAACTCCACCTTCAGTATACATTCTAACTACATATTGTCCTGCTGCAAAGTCTGCAATGTTAACAGAAGTTGAAATGCCATTTACATTATTAGAATAAACTTGTTGTCCTAATACATTGTAAATTTCAACTCGATTCATTTTGTAAGAAGAAGCCAACATAATTTGTTCTTTTGCAGGATTTGGATAAACATAAGTTAAGTTATCTATTTCTGCATTGTTTAATCCTGCTGTTGATGATAATACAGGGAATATGAACGCATTAATTGCAATATTGAAAAATTCTGAAGCTAATGTCCATTCATCGTCATAAGGATAGTATAAATACATATCTCCTTCAGCACAATTATTTTCGGTAGATGGGATTAATACATCTGTAGATGTTTGAGTATATTCAGGAAATCTAACTCCAATTATAAAAGATTGAGCAATTGTAGGCTGTGCAAAATCATAACCGAGTAAAGTATATGCACCTCCAGAAAAATCTGTTGTAGTATAAGATGTAGTATTTAATTCTGTTAAATTATCATCCATAAGTGAAATATCCGGTGATTCATCATCTCCTGGATAAGTTATTGTCATCATTACAGCAACTCCGGTTATAGAAGCTGAACTGTTTAATAAATAAGATTGTGCTACACCATTAAAATATGGAGATGAACCTGTAAGAGCATATTTATAAGATGTATCTTGAGGATCGGAGAAAATATAGTAAATAGGTGATTCTACATCTGCACAATCTTCAAAGATTGAAGGATAATAAATTGTTCCGGCTTTTTGAACAGGCTGTACTTTTAATAATTGATTAGCAACTTGAACATCTTGTTTGCTATTTAAATCGCTAACATTAACCATTTGTTTTTGAGCAAAAGCTCCTACTGATAATCCTATTGCAAGGATTGAAAGAATAATTCTTTTCATGATACTTTGTGTTTTTTTCAATTTTTGATTAACTAAATTTGATTTTTTTAGACTGCAAACATACAAATTTTTTTTCTAATAACAGAATTTTTAGACAAAAAAAAATTAAAAAACTCTTATTCCTTCAATTTAATTCATCGTAAAGTCTTAATTTTATGAAATATAGAAAAAGATTAAAAATGTTTTGAAAACACTTATTTATAAACAGTTTTAAAATCTTCATTTTTTAAGTTAGAAACAAAGATTTTTTATCACTAAATTTTGATTTTCAGAATAAAATATCAAAAAATTTTATACTTTTGCAAAGTGAAAAAATAAAGAATAATAATTACAATAAAAATGATACGCATATTTGAACAAAATCATTTTGGAGTAAATACTTATATTGTTTATGACAAAGGTGGCGAATGTGTTTTGATTGATGTAGCTTCTCAAACAGAAAAAGAAAAAAACGATATTCGCACTTTTATTTCCGAAAACAACTTAAAACCTGTACGTTTGTTAATAACTCATCCTCATATTGACCATATTTGTGGTGCTGCTTTTGCTGCATCAGAGTACAATTTAAAGCTTGAAATGCACCCTGATGCAGCAAGAATGATAAAAGTATCCGAACAAAGTCAGTCTAACCTTTTGGGTTTTGACTGCGGTAACTTTGATTCTGTAAAATTCAGTTTTATTTATGAAAATGAAACTGTAAATTTTGGTAATATTTCGCTTTTACCTCTTGATACCGGCGGACATTGTGCAGGCAGTTATTCTTATTATAATAAAGAAGAAGGTTTTGTTGTAACAGGTGATGCACTTTTTGCAGGTTCTATCGGGAGAACTGACTTACCCACCGGAGATTATGATTTACTTATTCATAATATTGAAACAAAACTTTTGACTTTGCCGCCGGAAACCATAGTTTATCCCGGACATGGAGAAGAAACAACAATAGGTTTTGAGAGAGAAAACAATCCGTTTATCTAACATGAAAATAAATGTAAAACAACTTCTTTGGGGAAAAACAAACAAAGTTATGCTGCAACTCTTCCGTTACACATTTGTAGGAGGTTTTGCTTTTGCAGTAGATTTCGGATTGCTTTGGCTTTTCACGGAAATATGCGGTTTATATTATATGGTTTCCGCAACTTTGTCGTTTTTAACCGGACTTTGCGTTAATTATTTCATTAGCATTAAACTTGTCTTTTTTGAATCACGAGTAAATAATCGCAAATTGGAGTTTATTTTTGTAGCCTTTATTGGTTTGGTGGGTGTTTTGCTAAATGCTGCTTTTATATGGTTCTTCACGGAAATCACTTCTCTTCATTATCTCCTGTCAAAAATAATCTCGGCTGTTATTGTTTATCTGTGGAACTTCTTTGCACGCCGTTATCTTATCTTTTCACAAAGTTCAAAATAACCCTGTTTATAAAATTATGAAATTATGACCAAAAAAGCAAAATTAAACCGAAAAGTAAAATTACCAAAAAGAGAACCCTTAAATTATAAATGGGATTTGATTATAATTGCTGCAATTTGTCTTGCAGGTTATATTCTCATAAAATATTTTTATCCTTATCCAATAACATTGTCTGACAGTGGAGGCTACGTCGTTTGTGCAATGAAAAACAGTTTCAGTTTTTATCGTCCGTTTGGTTATTCTCAATTTTTAAGAATAGTTCATGCCATCTCACCAACTGTTTCTTTTCTTACTTTTGCACAATTACTTTTGTATTTTATTTCTACTTCTGTTTTTGCATTTACAATAAAGTATTTTTTTCCTCCGTGTAAGCAATGGATTTGGCGTTCCCTGTTAGTGTTCTTAACATTCAGTCCGTTAGCATTCTATTTGATTAACTCCATTATGAGTGATTTGCTGTTTTCAACAATGATTTATTTTATGCTTTCCGGACTTGTATTTGTTATTATGAAAGGAGGCAAAGGCAGTTGGTTCTTTTTGCTTATATTGTTCCTTTCTCTATTTTTCTCTTTGCATATTCGCTATTCGGCAATGATATTTCCCTTTATCATTATCCCTTTTTTCTGTTTTTTAAAGGGACATATTCGCTGGATTTCCATCCTCTGTTCTTTGGGTACTTTCTTCATATTTCACAATCAAATAAAAAGTGATATGAGAGAAACGACAGGATATAATCAGTTCTCCACAGGATTTGACGGTTGGCAATATGCAAACAACGCAATACACATTACTCCTTATGCAGATAAAGAATTAAAAAATCAAGAACTGAACAGTCTTCATAAATTTCTTCTTCTTTACAATGATTCTATAAAGGCATATACCAATAATGGAAACAAAGTAACCGAAAGATTTATATGGAATAACAATTTGCCATTAAAGCAATATCTGTTCAAAACAATGAAAGAAGAGTATCGTTCCTATCCGGATGCGTGGGTTTATCTTGGTTCCGGTTTATACAGGAATTATGGTCGCTATCTCATGCTTCATAACCCTTCTGCCTTTATGCGTTACTATTATTTACCAAACAGTTTGAATATAATATATCCGACATTTAACGATTTGCCATACGTAACCATAGATACAAAAGAAATAAAAGAATATTATAATATTGACGAATCAAAAGATTTAAGTTGCAGATATGATATTTATGGATATTTCATGAATAAAACTATCTCTATTTCTCATATCTTTATTTGGACAGGTATTGTCATTATTGCAGTATTTGCTCTTGTGAAACGAAAAAAATTAAAGTTTAACAAATCAGAAAAGCTTGTTTTCTGGTCGCTTTTTTCCTTTGGAGCAATTTATTATGCATCAACAGTCTTTGCTTCACCGGTTGCAATGCGTTATTGGTTACCGATGGCAAGCATTCAGTTCGCTTGTTGTTACATCATTCTTAATAAACTTAATAAACTGAATAAAAAAGAGAACAACACATAAAAATAAAATTGTATGAATAACAAAAAACAGGTTATTATCATAGGAGCAGGTCCTGCAGGTATTACCGCTGGCTATGAATTGGCAAAAGAGCAGGATTATGAAGTAAAAGTTTTTGAACAGGATTCTCAAATTGGAGGCATATCTAAAACCATTAACTATAAGGGGAATTTAATTGATACCGGTATTCATCGTTTTTTCTCAAAAGATGATACAATAATGGATTGGTGGGCAAATATACTGCCGGTGCAAACAAAGCCTGCATTAGATGATATTCTTTTAGAGCGTAAATTGAATTTGAAAACGAATGATAAGATTTCTGACCCTCAAACAATGGACAGGGTAATGTTGATTCGTAACAGAGTATCACGTATTTTTTATTTAAAGAAATTTTTTGACTATCCTATTTCGTTAAGTTTCCAAACTTTTGCCAATATGGGTTTATGGAGAACAGTAAAGGCAGGTTTTGGGTATTTTGCTTCAATTATTCACAAACGGAAGGAAACATCTTTGGAAAACTTTTACATCAACAGGTTTGGAAAACCACTGTACAGAATGTTCTTTGAGAATTATACGGAAAAGGTTTGGGGAGTACATCCTTCCAAACTTGGAGCAGACTGGGGATCGCAAAGAGTTAAAGGTGTTTCTGTAACGAAAATAATTGTTGATGTAATAACAAAACCGTTCAAAAGCAAATCTTCAAAAAACATAGAAACATCTTTAATAGAAAGTTTTGTTTATCCAAAGCTTGGAGCAGGGCAAATTTGGGAAGAAGCAGCAAAAGAAATTGTTGCAAATGGAAGTACCGTAGAACTTAACAACAGAATAAAACAAATAAACGTAAAAAATAATAAAGTTATATCCGTTATAACGGAAGACAATGGAGAGGATAAAACAGTAGAATGTGATTTATTACTTTCTTCAATGCCAATAAAAGATTTAATACTTGCTATGAATGGAATAGAAATTCCAAACGATGTAAGAGAGGCAGCCTTGAATTTGCCATACAGAGAATTTATGTCAGTTGGACTTTTTGTTAAAAAACTTCTTTTAGAAAACAAAACGGATATTAAAACCATTAACAATATAGTACCTGATTCGTGGATTTATATTCAGGAATCAAACGTTAAATTAGGTCGCCTGCAAGTTTTTAACAACTGGTCGCCTTATGCCATGAAACATTTTCAGGATGAAGTTTTAATTGGTTGTGAGTATTTTTGTGACGAAGGTGATGAATTATGGAATATGACAGATGAAGATTTTATACAGCTTGCTATAGATGAACTAGTAAAGATAAAGATTATCAATAGAGAAGATGTTACGGATGCAGTGCGTATTAAAATCAAGAAAGCGTATCCTGCTTATCATGGCAGTTATTACGATTTGCCCAAAGTAATTGATTTTCTAAATTCTGTTGAAAATCTTTATTGCATAGGTAGAAATGGACAACATCGTTATAACAATATGGATCATTCCATGCTCACAGGTATTGAAGCTGTTAATCATATACTTGGCAAAACTGCCGATAAACAGTCTGTATGGAATGTTAATACAGAAAAAGAATATCACGAAACCAAAAAATAATATGCAATTATGACTAAAAAATATCTGTTTATTATCAGTACTTTAATGCTTTCCTGTGTTTATTTTTCACAAGCACAAGAATTCAAAGCAGGTTTATTCGCAGGAATTACACCTTCACAAGTTGATGGGGACCATCAAAGCGGCTTTTATAAGGTAGGTTTCACAGGAGGTCTTTTTGTAAATCGTTCTTTAAACAAAGGCAAACTGCAAGGTGAAATAGCTTTCACTTTGAAAGGCAGTCGTCCTGCAAGCAAAGCTGTAGATTATGCACCAGAACTCTCTTTTTCTTACATAGATTTATCGGTTTACTATATTATAGGCGTGTGGGGAGAAAATCTTTTTTTGCGTGCAGGAGTTGTACCTTCGGTACTAATTGATAATTCAACTGGAGGACATGGGTATTATTCTTATGGAAACAATGCAAGTTCTGAGTGGAGAACATTTTCCACAGAATTATCCATAGGTTTGGATTATCATTTTTCTGAACATTGGAGCATCAACGCAGCTTATAATTATTCCGCTTTCAGTATTCACAAAGGCAATTTAACATTTTTAGGATTGCGACCTGCGGAAACAAATGCTCATTATAATAATTACATCAAGCTTTATTTAGCTTATCAATTTTAAACAACTAAAGTTCAACCCCATTCACCGCAAAAAGATACATGGTGTTGAGTTATTTTAATGCTTTATTTATTTCTGAAATATACAGTAACAGGAACGCCTGTAAAGTTAAACATTTCTCTTAATTTATTTTCCACAAATCGCTTGTAATCATCTCTTACATATTGAGGTAAATTACAATAGAAAACAAACTGCGGATAGGCTGTTTTCAACTGCATAATATATTTTATCTTCACATATTTTCCTTTGTATGCAGGCGGAGGATTTATCTCCTTAACAATAGGTAACAGTTGATCGTTCAAAACAGAAGTGGGTATCTGTTGTTTGCGGGCTTCATACACCTGTTTTGCAGTTTCCAACACTTTAAAAATTCGTTGTTTGTTCAAAACCGATGTAAAAATAACAGGAATATCTGTGAAAGGCGCAGTTTTTTCTCTGATACGTCTTTCAAATTCTTTGTGAGTGTTAGTTTCTTTTTCAATCAAATCCCATTTATTTACAACCACAATTATACCTTTATTATTACGCTGCACAAGCGAAAAGAGGTTTATATCTTGAGATTCCAAACCCTCTTTAGCATCAATCATAAGAACACAAACATCTGCCATTTCAATACTTCTTATAGAACGCATTACAGAATAAAATTCTACATCCTCTGTAACCTTGCCTTTTTTTCTTATTCCAGCAGTATCAATGATCATAAAATCAAAACCATAAAGATTGTATCTGGAATGAATACTGTCTCGTGTTGTACCTGATATATCAGTTACAATATTGCGATTTTGACCGATTAAGGCATTGATTAAGGAAGATTTTCCCACATTTGGACGTCCTATAACAGCTATTTTAGGCAATTCGTCATCCGTATTTTCTTCATCAACAGAAGCAAAATTTGATACAACTGCATCCAATAATTCTCCAGTTCCACTTCCATTAATTGAAGAGACAGGAAAAACATCACCAAGCCCAAGAGAATAAAATTCTAAATGGTCATTAGCTCGAGCGGTATTATCACTTTTGTTTGCCACAACATAAATTTTTTTGGATGCATTTTTTCGTAACATAGCGGCAACATTTTCATCCAGCGCTGTCAATCCATCTTTGACATCTACCATAAAAATAATCACATCGGCTTCCTCAATAGCAAGTTCCACCTGATTTCTAATTTCTTTCTCAAATTTATCTTCGCTGCCTACAATGTATCCTCCTGTATCTATCACACTGAATTTTTTACCATTCCATTCGCTATGTCCGTAATGTCTGTCGCGAGTTACGCCTTCTTCTTCATGAATTATGGCGTTACGAGTATTTGTCAATCGGTTAAATAAAGTAGATTTTCCCACATTTGGACGTCCTACTATTGCCACAATATTAGTCATATTTGTTATATATTAAAAATTTAAAGTAAGCAAAAATACTAAAATTACTGAAAACAAAATTTTACTTGCTATTCAGCAATTTTTCGGCGTGGCTTTTTTGAAAAAGAAAATAGAGCAGCAAACCATTTACTACCCCCAGCATAGCTCCACAAACAACATCCAAAGGATAGTGATAGCCACAATAAATTCTGGAGTAACAAGTGATAATTGCCCAGAGAACTATTATAATTTTGCCGATATTTTGTTTAATGAAGAAGAGATAAAGAGTTGTGATACAGCACACATTTGCAGCATGAGAAGATACAAAACCATAAAGTCCGCCTTTGTTATCAAAAATCAGATGAAAATTTTGAAGTTTGCACAGATATACATTTTGCAGGGCGTGGCTTGGTCGTAAACGACAGAACACATCCTTAAAACATATCACACTGATTCTATCAGAAAGCAGAAAGCATAAACCTGTCAGAATAATCAAAATCCACCAGTTTTTCTTAAAATGATTCAACGTCAGATAACAAGCAAAAGATACTACCACACATCCAATAAACCAATGAGCAGAAAATATTGAAAAAATCCAATCTGCAATATCACAACGTTCTGAATTTATCATTTGGAATACGTTTTTATCAATATCTACAATCTCTTTAATCATTTTGCAAAAGTAAAAATTTGTATCGTTATAGTTATTTATTATCAAAATGAAATATATTAAAACATCATTCATATTCTAAAATCAAGAATTTAACTAACAAAAATCAAGAATTTACATACTAATATCTTGTTTTTATATCACTAAATCAATAATATTATTTCAAAAATCAGAAAGCTGAATAATTAAGGAGAGAATACCACCACTCATTTTTCAGGGAAATGTCATTAAAAAACTGATAACAACACTAAATTTTAAAGTTCTCCAATAAATTCTTTCACAAGCATTTCTATTGTGTTTGAAGTTTGCGAAACAGAATTCAGTACATCTTCGTGTGATGAGACATTAGGTGATTGTTCGTTGAATATGTTGGAAATTATACTCAATCCAAGAACAGATAATCCAGCGTGAGCTGCAACAATAACCTCAGGAACGGTACTCATACCTACGCAATCCGCTCCTGCAATGCGAAAAAATTTATACTCTGCGGGAGTTTCAAATGATGGACCTGTTAAACCCAAATATATTCCTTCCTGAACCCAAATATTTTTTTGTGCAGCAAAATTTATAAATTTTTCACGCAAATTCTTATTATATACTTCGTTCAACGATGGAAAACGAACACCAAGTCTATCGTCATTGCTGCCAATAAGTGGGTTAGGCATAAGATTTATGTGATCTTTTATGGCAATTATGTTACCGACTTTGAACGAAGGATTGATGCCGCCAGACGCATTGGTGACTATAACAAGTTTTACTCCTAACTGTTTGAAAACACGCACGGGAAAGGTTACTTGCTGCATGGTGTAACCTTCATAATAATGGAAACGCCCTTGCATAGCTATCACCTCACGTCCGTTAATTGTACCGCAAACTAATTGTCCTTTGTGTCCTTTGACGGATGAAGTGGCAAAGTTTGGAATATTTTTGTATTCCAATACTTTCTGATTGATGATACTGTCGGTTAAATTACCCAGACCGCTTCCGCAAATGATTGCAATTTGAGGTTGGATGTTAGTTCTTTGTTTTATGTGGTCTGCCGTTTCTAAAATTTGTTGATAAAACATGTGTTTTTAAATTTAATATTTATGTTGTAAAAAATTTCCGAGTGATTAAAAAATATTCAATGAGATATAAAAAACATGAATGATTTAAAGGTTTTTCGTGATACTGTGAACAAATTTCCATTGGCTGAAAAACTCTTTTCCAATGATACGCAAAAAGATATAAACGGGGATTGCCAAAATCATTCCAACAACACCTCCTATTTTTCCTGCAACCAATATAACTATGAATATTTCCAACGGATGTGCTTTGACACTTTTAGAATAAATCAGAGGTTGAAGCATAAAATCGTCTATCAATTTCACAATAGTAAAAACGACAGCAAATTTCAAAATCAGAGGAACGATATTCATCGTGGGGTCAATACTTAAAAAACTGGTTAAACATATCATCAAACCGATGAACCCTCCAATAAATACACCTATGTAAGGAAGAATGACGAACGCCCCGCAAAAACAAGCAATAAGAACAATGTTTTTAAACCCTGCAATGTAAAATCCAATTATCAAAAGCAGAATCATAATCATGATTTCGGCAAAAATTCCAATGAAATAACGAGATATGAGATTGCGTGAATTACTTATTATGTTGTGAACCTTGTTAAGATGTTTGTCTGGAGTAAGCGAATCTACAAAATCGTAAAGCAAATGGCTGTCTTTCAAAAAGAAAAAGGCACAAAAAATAACCACAAACAAGCCCATAACAAAATTGCTGGAAAAATTCAACAGCCAGTTGGCTGCTTCAGTAAGATTAAAAAGAGTAAAAATACTCATAATTTTTTGCGAAACAAGGTCGGTAAGGGTTGTATCATCGTGCATGAGTTGATATTCTTTTAGAAAATCTTCCGCTTTTTTTATGGGTTCGGCGTAATAATCCGCAATGGTGTAAATATCAAGATTGGAAAAAGCCATTGCCTGCGAAATGATTAAAGGTACAAGAAAATAAAGTACCGTGCCAAAAATGCCTACTACCACAATAAGCGTAATAGTGGTTGCGACCGAATTACCGATGTAAAAACGTTTATACTTGAGTTTTTGCAAAAGTTTCATCAGAGGTCTGCCCATAAACGAAATGACTATGGCAATAAACAGGCATGAAACCAAAAATCTAAAATACCAAATCAAATATATTGAAATGGCAAGAATCAATATTGAGATAATCCATTTGGCTATAGTTGGAAATTGGAATCTTTTATTTTCCATAATTCATTATATGTTTTAATTCTGCACATTAATTTTTAATTGCCACAAAAGTAGTATTTTTGCAATAATAAAATATAAAATTCAAAAAAATGTTTAACATACATGAAATTATAACAGCCTTTATGGTTCTTTTTGCCATAATAGATATAACAGGATCAGTTCCCATTATTATAGACTTAAAATCAAATGGGAAAAAAGTATCGGCAGAAAAATCTGCTTTAATATCATTTGTTTTCATGGTTTTTTTTCTGTTTGCGGGAGAAGGGTTATTGAAACTTTTTAATGTGGATATTGCTTCTTTTGCAATAGCAGGTGCGGTTATTTTGTTGGCACTTGCAATAGAAATGACATTTAATATACAGATTTTTAAGAATGATACAACGGGAGGGAATTCAACTATAGTTCCAATGGTCTTTCCTCTTATCGCAGGTGCGGGAGCGCTCACGGCAACGTTGTCATTGCGTGCAGAATGTGCGATAATTAACATAATAATTGCCATAGCTATTAACATGTTAGTGGTATATTTTGTTATAAGCAAGGTGCGTTGGGTTGAAAAAGTTTTAGGTAAAGCGGGAATTTACATATTACGTAAATTTTTCGGCGTAATTCTTCTTGCAATGAGCGTAAAACTAATTGTAACCAATTTAACTTTGTTATTGAAATAGTTAATGCATTATGAAAAGCGATGATATTGTTTCCATTTTAGATGAACATTTTCCATTTCTTACGCCGCAGCAAAAAGAAAAATACTGTGCTTTGGCTGATTTGTACAAAGAATGGAATGAGAAGATTAACCTCATTTCGAGGAAGGACATTGACAATGTCTTTGTTCACCATATCCTTCATTCGCTGGCAACAGCAAAAATTGTGAAATTCAAGCCCAACTGTGATATTCTCGACGTTGGAACAGGTGGCGGACTGCCCGGAATCCCTTTGGCGATAATGTTTCCAAAGACAAACTTTATGCTTGTTGACAGTGTGGGCAAAAAAATCAGGGTCGTGGAAGAGATAACAGCCGCTCTGGAACTCAAAAATGTGAAAGCCGCAAACGTAAGAGCCGAAACCCTGAACCAAAAATTTGATTTCATTGTTTCGAGAGCCGTTACAACCCTTCCCGAATTTTATAAATGGATGGCAAACAAGGTTTCAAAGATTCAATATCACAACATCAAAAACGGAATACTTTATCTCAAAGGCGGAGATTTGAAAGAAGAATTGCAGGGATTTGTTTCTAAAAAAGTAAAAATTTACGACATTTCTGCTTTCTTTAATGACGAATATTTTGAAACTAAAAAGGTTATCCATATCTCAATCTGACAACCGCCAATCATTCACTGCGATTTTTTAATGCTATACTGACATACATTACAATCACATTTCTGCAAAATCAAAACAAGTTTATTAAATATTTTGATTGTGATTTTGGCATTCACTCTATTGTCCAAAGAAATAATTCCAAAAAAGGAAGTATCTGCTTTCATTTAAGCAGGCTCTTTCTATGATTAGTCAAGTATTAAATCAAAAAATAGAGTCGTTATATTGCTACTATTTGACAATTTAGGATTTTGAAAACAAACTATTATGTATTGTTGTTGCTTTGTCGCTCCCATATAAACTTTTTTAGTGAAAAAATACAAAATCAATTATATATTTGAAATATTAAATTCCATATTTTCTTTATAAAACACCAAAATATTAAAATCTGATAACAGAATATGCTGATTATACAAACATTTTACTTTGTTTTTCTTTTAAAAATGGAAGATTTTCTTAATATAAATCAACAGTTATTCTTTCAAAAATCAGGTTTTTTTTTCAAAGAATAAAATTGTTCTTAATTACAATTTTCTTACTTTTGCCATATTAAACTAATAAGTAAATATGACGAGCAAAAAAGTTACTCCATTGATGAGGCAGTATAATGAAATAAAAGCCAAACATCCGGATACAATTCTTTTATTTAGAGTAGGAGATTTCTATGAAACATTTGGTGAAGATGCTGTTATTACTGCAAAAATTTTAAATATCGTTCTTACATCTCGTGCCGGAGACAATTTAGCTGGTTTTCCTTTTCATGCAGTTGATACTTATTTACCTAAATTTTTGAAAGCGGGCAAAAAAGTAGCAATATGTGAACAATTAGAAGACCCTAAAATTGCGCGTGGAATAGTAAAACGTGGAGTTACTGAAGTTGTTACTCCTGCCCTTTCTTACAATGAAAAAACAGCCGATGCTTCAACCAACTCATATCTTGCCAGTATTTATTATGAAAAAGACCGGCATGCAGGACTTGCATTAGTTGATATTCTTACAGGAGAGTTTTATGTAAGTGAAGGAGAAAAGAATGAGATAGAAAAACTTATGCAAAGTTTTATGCCAAAGGAGATAGTTATTCAAAAACAGGTATTAAGAGAATTTGAAGAAAAATTCAGAGACGAATTTTGCATTAAGACGTATGAAGAATGGGTTTTCACAAATGATTTTGCACAAGATTTACTGTTCAAACAGTTTGAAGTTAATTCTTTTAAGGGTTTTGGACTGGAAGATAAACATCTTGGAATAATTGCTGCCGGTGCTGCTTTGCATTATATAGAAGAAACTCAACATACCTCTCTCATCCATATAAGTACTGTTTCATACTTAAACAATATTAATTATTTGTGGCTTGATAAATTTACCATTAAAAACCTCGAATTGATTGTCCCAACAAGCGAAAAGGGTCATTCTTTGCTTTCTATTTTAAATAAAACACAATCAAATATGGGTTTAAGGCTTTTACAGCGCTGGCTGGTTTTGCCATTAATAGACAAAAAAGCTATAGAACAACGACACGAAATAGTACATGGTTTTCTTAAAAGTGAAATGTTGGCAAAAAAAGCACGAGAGTCTATAAGAATTATTGGAGATTTGGAACGTGTAATATCAAAGCTTGCTTTTGGCAGAATACAGCCTAACGAATTGAATGCTTTGAAAACAACTCTGCAAGAAATATCAAAAATAAAAAACAACATTACCCTCTCATCAAACAATGCTCTCAAAATATACGAATTACTTGACGACTGTCCTGAATTATTTGCTCTCCTTAACAGAAAATTAAATGTAGAAGCCCCTAATAACATTGCCAAAGGGAACACGATAGCTAAAGGTGTTAATAAAGAACTTGACGAATTGAGAGAAATTTTATATAACGGAAAAGATTTTCTCGCCAATCTGCAACAGAAAGAAGCTTTGGCAACAGATATTCCTTCTTTAAAAGTAGGGTTTAACAACGTTTATGGATATTATATAGAAGTTACTCGCACTCATTTACACAAAGTTCCTTCTTCATGGATGAGAAGACAAACGTTGACAGGAGCGGAAAGATTTATAACCAACGAATTAAAAGAATACGAAACCAAAATACTTACAGCCGAAAGCCGAATTTCTGAATTGGAAAACCACTTATATCAAGAACTGCTCACTGAATGTACTTCTTTTATCCAAAAACTGAAACAGGATGCCGAAACTATTGCTCAAATGGATTGTTTGCTTTCTTTTGCACAGGTTGCTTCTGAAAACAATTACGTTAAACCAAAAATGAATGATGAGTTTTCTCTTAAAATAATAGAAGGGCGTCATCCGGTAATAGAAAAATTACTGCCGGCAGGTGAAAATTATATAGCAAATGATGTTTATTTAGATCGTGATAACCAACAGATTTGTATAATAACAGGTCCAAATATGTCAGGCAAAAGTGCATATTTAAGACAAACAGCATTGATTGTTCTACTTGCCCAAATAGGTTCTTTTGTGCCTGCAAAAAGTGCCGATATTGGCATTGTAGATAAAATCTTTACCCGAGTTGGAGCTTCTGACAATATTTCGCAAGGAGAAAGTACCTTTATGGTAGAAATGAACGAAACAGCAAGCATCTTAAACAACCTTTCCGACAGGAGTCTTGTACTTTTGGACGAAATTGGCAGAGGAACTTCTACATACGACGGCGTTTCTATAGCATGGGCTATCACATCTTTTATACATGATAATCCGAAAAGTCGTGCAAAAGTTATGTTTGCTACTCATTATCACGAGTTAATAGAAATGGAAAACATATATGAACGCATAAAAAACTATCACGTAAGCGTCAAAGAAATAGGCAACAAAATAATATTCCTTAGAAAAATAATGAAAGGCGGCTCATCTCAATCGTTTGGCATACACGTTGCACAGTTAGCAGGAATGCCACGAAAGGTTATTACAGAAGCAGAAACAATCTTGGCTGAATTGGAAAAAAAACACAAAAAGGAAAAATATCCAACGCAAAGTAAAATTGCTCAAAAGCAAAGCTCTACTCCTTATCAACTTAGCTTTATACAACTTGATGATCCGGTACTTTTAGATATAAAAGAAGAAATACTTTCAACCGATTTGGACAATCTTACCCCTATTGAAGCATTAAACAAGCTCAATAATATTAAGAAATTAGTTGTAAAGAAATGAAAAATTCCAAATTATTTATTATTCCTTTACTATGTGTAGCAGTATTATTTACAATGTTTGCGGGTTGTGTTGTAGGAACAGCCGATATAAGCTTGGCAAAGGCATTTCGTATCTTTTTATCCTTAATAACAGGTGAAAAATCTCCGGAAATAAATGAAAGTTCGTATTACATTATACTTCATCTCCGTCTTCCACGTGTTCTTTTAGCTGCTATAACAGGTGCAGGGCTTTCTGTATGTGGTGTAGCATTTCAGGCTATTTTTAGAAATCCGCTAAGTGATCCTTACGTTCTTGGTGTTTCATCGGGTGCTTCTCTTGGAGCAACAGTAGCTATAATTTGTGGTTTGGATGCTGCTTTTTGGGGTGTGAGTATTTTATCTTTTGTTACGGCTTTATTGACTGTGCTACTAATAATTGGTATAGCTTCTATGGGGAATCGTCTCCACACAACAACTCTGCTTTTAGCAGGTATAAGCATAAATTTTCTAATTGCGTCTCTCATTTCTTTACTTATGTTGTTAAATCAACAGGATATGGACAGGATAATTTTTTGGACAATGGGTTCTCTTTCTTCTGCAAATTATGAAAATGTGATAATCAGTGCTTTCTTTGTAATAATTGGAATAACAGTTATAAGTATATATTCACGGGATTTGAATGCTATGCTGCTTGGTAGTCAAACTGCACAAAATGTAGGTGTGAATGTTGAAAAAACTAAAAAAGTAATTCTGTTGTTTTCTACACTAATGATAGCTGTAATAGTTTCATTTTCTGGAGTTATAGGTTTTATTGGCTTGGTTGTACCTCATATTGTCCGCCTTGCGGTTGGAACAGACAACAGAAAAATATTGCCATATTCTATTTTGGTTGGAATTTTATTCATGGTTGTTGCTGATATTATTTCTCGCATAGCAATTTCTCCGACTGAATTACCTGTTGGTAGCATTACTTCTCTGACGGGTGCGCCAGTATTTATATATCTGTTATTTAATGCAAAGAAAAAATTACGAGGTTAAGATTAAGTTTATGATAAACAAAATTCTTTTTTTATTTAGAAATAAAAATAAAAAAATAGTTTATGTAATAAAATGAAACATTATATCAATTCTTTTTTTCTATTTTTGCGACTTTAAAGATGAATTATTATGATTGCAACAAAACTAAAAGGAACTGGTGTCGCCCTTGTAACACCGTTTCACAAAGGAGGAAATATAGATTTTACATCATTAGGCAAAGTAATTGAACATACCATAAATGGAGGAGTAGATTTTATAGTATCACTTGGAACAACAGGTGAGGCGGCTACGCTTAATGAACAGGAACAATTAGCTGTGTTGGAATATACTGTAGAAACTGTTAATGAAAGAGTGCCTGTGGTTGTCGGAGCAGGAAATAATAATACTTCACATGGTATTAAAAAACTTAAAAAACTTTGTGAGGTTGGAGGCGAACAAATAGTTGCTGTTTTGATAGTTACACCTTATTACAACAAACCTAATCAAACAGGTCTGTATGAACATTTTAAATCTATTGCAGATATGTCGCCAAAACCAATTATAATGTATAATGTACCCGGTAGAACAGGAGTAAATTTGAATGCAGAAACAACCATCAGACTTGCAGAAGACAATTCAAATATCATAGGGATAAAAGAGGCATCTGGCAATATGATTCAGTGTATGCAAATACTGAAAGAAAAGCCTGATAAGTTTATTGTGTTTTCCGGAGATGATGCTTTAACTTTTCCATTGATACTTCTCGGAATGAAAGGTGTAATAAGCGTAACGGCAAATGCTTTCCCCGATTTAGTATCTCAAATGACAAAAAGTGCTTTGAAAGGTGAAGTAAAAGCAGCACGCTATATTCATGAAAAATTGTTATCTTTTTCAAATGCCATATTTGAGGAAGGAAATCCAACAGGTATAAAAGCATCCCTTGAAGAACTTGAATTAGTACAAAATAATCTTCGGTTGCCATTAGTTAAGGCTTCACGTCAACATTATAATAAATTACAAAATCTAATAAAAGAAATAAATCAGAAAAAGGAATAAAAAATGGCAGATAATTATGAGCAAATTAAAGACCAAATAAATCATCTCTCAGAACAACTGGATCAATATAATTATGAGTATTATGTTTTAGATAACCCTACAATTAGCGATGAAAAATTTGATTTTCTATTAAAAAAATTAGAAAATTTAGAAGATATTTATCCTCAATTTAAAACACCATTTTCACCAACTCAACGAGTAGGCGGGCAGATATTGAAAGGTTTCAAGCACGTTACTCATAAATATCCAATGCTTTCCCTTGGAAATACGTATAACAAAAAAGAAATTGCTGAATTTGTAAAAAGAGCTGAAAATGCAGTCAGTATTTACAAAAAAGATTTACAATGGGTTTGTGAATTGAAATATGATGGACTGGCAATTTCTCTCACTTATATAAACGGTATACTTACACAGGCTACTACTCGCGGTAATGGTATAGTTGGAGATGATGTTACTGCTAATGTAAAAACAATTAAAAGTATTCCGTTAAAATTAAAAGGTAAAGACTATCCTGCAGAGTTTGAAATAAGAGGCGAAGTTATTTTTCCTCACAAGGCTTTTGAAGAATTTAATAAAATACGAATAGAAAACTCTGAAGAACCATTTGCTAATCCCCGAAATGCTGCTTCTGGAAGTCTTAAATTGCTAAATCCAGCAGAAGTTGCAAAAAGAAAACTTGATTGTTTTCTTTATTTTTTGCTTTGTAACGAAGAAGAGCCTTTAAACAAACTTTCTCATTATGATAAATTGTTAAAAGCAAAATCTTGGGGTTTTAATATTTCTCAATATATGACATTGGCTAAAAATATTGACGAAATAATAAAGTTTATTGAGCATTGGGATACAGCACGAAAAAATCTGCCTTTTGATATAGATGGAATAGTTATAAAACTGAATGATTCTTCATTATGGAATAATCTTGGTACAACAGCTAAATCTCCACGATGGGCTACAGCATTCAAATTTAAAGCAGAAAGGTCTTCGTCAATTTTAGAAAGTATAGAATTTAATGTAGGACGAACAGGTATTGTTACGCCTGTTGCTAATTTTAAATCTGTGTGGCTTGGAGGTACTTGGGTTAAACGTGCTACTCTTCACAATGAAGAGCAGATGAAAAAACTAAATATACGAATTGGGGACGAAGTATTTATAGAAAAGGGCGGAGAAATAATACCTAAAATTGTTGCAATTAATCATCTGCCTGATAATCATAATAAAGAATTTGAATTCATTTCCACTTGCCCACAATGTAATACGCCACTAATAAAAGAAAAAGATAATGCAGGATATTATTGTCCTAATTACAACCATTGCAAACCGCAAATACTTGGACGTTTTGAACATTTTATTTCTAAAAAAGCGATGAATATAGATTCTCTGGGGGGCAGCAAAATGAAAATGCTTTTAGAAACAGGATTAGTGTCTGATTTTGCAGATTTATATTCTTTAACGACAGATAAACTAATTGGACTTGTTGTGTCAGAGAAAGACTCTCAAATTACAATTCAAGAAAAAGGAGCTGCTAATATAATAAATGGTTTGAAACAGTCTCTTAATGTTCCTTTTGAACGGGTTCTATTTGCGTTAGGAATTAGAATGGTTGGAGAAGTGGTAGCAAAAAAACTTGCACATCATTATAAGACGATAGATAATTTAATGGTAGCAAATAGCTTGGATTTGATAAATGTAAATGATATTGGAGAAACAATAGCTCAAAATATTATTTCATATTTCTCTAACTCGGAAAATAAAGTATTGATTGAAAAATTAAAGGCTTGCAAACTTCATTTTGAAGTTGAAGAAAATATAATCACAGGTAATAGTCTTGCAGGAAAGAGTTTTGTTGTCAGTGGAATATTTAACAACTACAGCAGAGATGAAATAAAAAATACAATAGAACAAAATGGAGGAAAAATTGTAAGTGGTATTTCTTCAAAAGTAGATTATTTAGTCTGTGGAGAAAAAATGGGAGAAGAAAAAAAACGTAAAGCAGAGATTCTGAATGTAAAAATGATTACTGAAGAAGAATTTAATCAAATGTTATAATATAATAATTTATGATTTGCTGCAGAATCTGTTTCCAATATACATTTTGCTCCATTGATTATAGCTGTATTTTTGTCAACAATGTGTCCAAAAGGGCAATCAAAAACAACTGGATAAAAGTATTCTTTAGTTATTTCCATTACTATTTCATCTACAGTTTTTCCAAAAGGAGTATCATTGTCTTTTAAATCAGTAAAATTTCCAATAATCAAAGCTGCCAAATCAGATAATTTACCTGCACGTTTTAATGCCATAAACATTCTGTCTATATGATAAATATATTCATCAATATCTTCAAGCATCAATATTTTTCCCCTTGTGTCTCCAAAAGATACTGAACCAAGCATAGAATATAGTACTGATAAATTTCCACAAACAATATCACCATTCACTATCTTTTTTCTCTGATAAGAAATATTTAGTAAATTTTTCTTCATAATTGTATTGCTTTTCCACTGAATGCTTTTCATCTCCCCAAATAAACATTGTTTAAGACTTGTAATAGAAGGTGTATTTTCAGATGTATTGTTAGAAATATTAATACCCATTGTAGCATGCAACGATTGAATGTTAAAATTAAAATAAATATGAGAAAGCAAAACCGTAATATCACTATACCCTACTATCCATTTAGGATATTGAGAGAATATTGAAAAATCAAGTAAATCTATAATTCTAACTGTACCATAACCACCTCTTGCAACAAAAATAGAAGCAATTTCTGTGTCATCAAGGAAGCGTTGAATATCTTTTGCTCTATTTTCATCTGTATCCGCAAGTTGAAACTCGGCTTTTGTATTTATTGTATCTCCTAAAACAACTTCCAACCCCCAACTTTCTAATAATTTTTTCAATGGAAGGACTTCTTCGTAAGAAGCTTTTCTAGCTGTTGCAACAATAGCAACTTTATCTTTTGTTTTGAGAAATGCTGGTCTTTTTGCCATATTATGCTTTTATTCTCCAAAGATTATTTTTTCTTTTAACATATTTTTGCGAGTCTCTATCTTCATTCGCAAATATTCCATTGGTCTGTCGCCCTTAATTTTGTTACAACTGCTACATAACAACTGA
>JAISUE010000079.1 GCA_031272245.1 Bacteroidales bacterium | reverse complement strand
GTTGCACTTGTTTGTGTTTCTGTACTTGCAATACCTGTCGGTGCTGCACATGTTACAGGATTAGCATCTGTTGTAAACTGTCTTAATACCCATGATGAATAGTTGCCACTGCCGCAATTTGTTCTAACATAAGCAAAATAAGGAGTACTTGCATTCAACCCTGTAAAAGTATATGTCGCAGACGTAACTGGAACAGGTGTGCCACTTACTGTATCCTGTAAAACAACATCCCATGAAGTAGCTGTACCAGCTGTCCAAGTAATAGTAGCACTGTTTGATGTCGTACTGCTCAACAAGCCTGTCGGTGGATTACATGGAATAGGTGCTGCAGGTATGATGCAATTAACAGTTGAAGATGCAAAGGATTCGTTGCCTCCGCCAGAGCCATCACAATCTGTTGTTACATAGAAGTTGTATGTAGATGCATAATCCAGACCTGATATTGTTGTTGGATTACCATTTGTTGGATAAGGCACCCACATTGTATTGTCCTCTGTAGATTTCTTGAAATAAATAATCCAGTTAGCATCACTTGCATTTCCAGCAGTCCAAGATATATCAACGGATTGGTTATCACTTGTGTTGAGTGTAGCGGTAACACCTGTTGGTTGTAAGCAATTAGCCCCTGTAATAGAAATATTATCTACTGCAGCAGGAGGTTGAGTTCCCAATGTACCATCATTTCTCCATACAAATACTACTTTCCGAATGCTGTTTGCATAAGTACTATCAAAAGTATATGATGCATGTTGCCAAGCACTCTGCTGTTTCAAATATTGAGCTACTAATGTTCCTCCTGTAGGAAAAGCATTAGTAGGAATAGTAGTAGTATAAGGAAGAATATAAACATTCAAATAATCGTAATTTCCTGTTTCTCCCATTGACTTCCAGTCAAACGACAGATTGTATCCGAGATAATTACCAAAATCAACATAAACAACAGCATAAGCATAAGTTGCCGTACCAACAGTGTACGCATTTGTTAAACCGTTATCGTTAGAAATATAAAGTGAATTACCTGTATTACCAGTTGCAGAACCAATATACCAAGCATTAACTGTAGGTCTTATAAATTCCCATTCGTTTATAGCAGTTCCACCTCCGTCAAAATCTTGGAAATAAGGAAGAATTACAGGATCTGGACGAGTTGTAGCATTTACAGAAATCCAAGGACCAAGATCTCCTGCACAATCAGACTGAACATAGAATGTGTATGTTGTTCCTGCATTCAAACCTTGTATTGTGAGAGTTGTATCTGTTACAAAATCTATTGTTCCTGTGCCTTGTGTGAAACCAGCAGTATCATATTCAATATTGTAGCCTGAACATGTTGTGGTAAGACTTGAAGCCCATGAGATTGTTACCTCGTCGTTTGTAACTCCAGTTACTGTAAGAGCAGTAACTGGCAAACAGGTTGCAACAGTGGTGAAAGTTTTTACAGGTGTCCAGTTACCATAACCGCTTCCATTAGTACAGGTTGAACGTATCCAAACATTGTAAGTAGTGTTTGGAGTTAAACCTGTAAGAGAAATAGGGTTACTTGTAGAAGTAATAGGAGTTTCAAGGTCTGGATCTGTTACCGAAGAAGCCTCTCCATAAACATATTCCCAATTTGTATTTCCGTTAGCATTGAAGTTAACAGTTGCATTAGTAGTATCAATAGCTGAAATAGATACATTCTTTATACTTGGACAATCTGGAGTTAATTCAACAAGAATATCATCAACGCCACAAGAATAATAACTTGCATCATAATACCATTTAAGTGCAATGAAAGAAGCATTTATTAAGTTAGGATCAGTAGAATTTTGAAATGAATATTCATGTTCGGTAAGAGTATTTGTTCCTGCACAAGTATCAAGACCAACAAATGTACTTATATCTGTTTGGCTTCCTGTTAAGTAACCTACGATTAATTTTCCATAACTAGCATTTTCGTATCTATACCAGAATGTAATCATCAGGTCTTTAATAGTGGTATCAAATGCTGGTAATACTGCATAAGCATCAGCTCCTGCAGTTCCTGTAGTGAATGTAAGAACCTTTGAACCACTATGAGGATACCAATAAGAACCACTACCTGTTATATGTGGTGCAGGGTAAGTAGTATTATTTGTATAACTTTTCCAGCAAGCAGGTACCACACCAGCGGCGTTATATGTTGTTCCAGCATAATATTCAAAATCTTGTGCATAAGGTAATGGAATTGGGTCGCAAGGAGTAGTTACTTGTTTGCTTCCCCAAAGTGTATCATTTGCACAAGATGATAAAGGATGAGCATATACATAATAAGTAGTTTGAGCATTTATTCCTGTTACTGTATAAGGATTATTTGTTACTGTAAGATCTTCTATATCGCCTGTCTCTGTGTTAGGGTCTGTTAATGGAGTTGAAGAAACTTTCAATGCCCAAGAAGAAGCACTTGTAGTAGGAAATTCTATATTAAATGAAGTAGAAGTTACATTGCTTGCAGAGATTGCTATTGGTTGAACAGTCCAAGAAATACCTACTTGTGCTGCGCCAGATGCCTCGTAATATTCAAGTACAAGGTCATAAGTGCCGCTTGTTAGATAAGTTGTTCCTGTGATAGTACCGTTTTGAATTACAGTTCCCCAACCAGAAGGTTGTACTAACCAAGTAATTCCTCCGTCAATACTCAAACGAGCAAGGTCGTCAACATTTGTGAGACTGAATTGATATGTTCCACAAGTAAAATTGGTAGTCATACGATAGCGTACAAAAAAGTTATTTGCAGGACCAATTGTATCTCCATTAACCCAAGTCTCTGTTACACCTGTCCAAGGATCATTGCCTACATTTCTTGTAAATTGTGGAGTTGTCTCTGTAACCATTCCCAAATAAGATGTAGGGTTGCAAATTGTTGGAGAAGTATATACATATCCATTCCAAGAATCAACAGGTGATACCTCTACTATTCCTGTTGTCAATGTTATTACATTGCTCCATGTACCATCGCCTCCATTGCTACCACAAAGATTTCTTATGGCAATGCTGTAAGATGTGGATGGAGTTAAACCGGATAGATTGTATGGTAATGTGCTACCTGTTAAAACGGTAACTGAAGTATCCCAAGTGTCAGTTGTAAGATCAAATGTTGCAGGATCTCCATAAACTATTTGAACGTCTGCATCCAAATCTGTCCAAGACACATTAATAGATTGTGCATCTGCAACTGATGCTACAAAGCCAGAAACATCCGGACATACTGGAGCCTCTTCAACATAAAAATCATCAACAGCTAACGAATAATAAGTTCCAGTACTAATATATTTCAATGCAATATAAGTAGCATTTGTTAAGTTTGTATCGGTAGAAGTTGAAAAGTCATAATTAAATTGAGTGTGTGTTGTTACATGAGGTAAAGTAGTAAGACGTGTAAATGAACCTATATTGCTTTGCCCTCCGGTTATATAACCTAACTGTAACTCTCCATAGGCAGAAGATTCAAATCTGTACCAGAAAGACATTCTCAGTTGTTCAATAGAAGTATCAAATGCAGGTAACACTAAATAAGCGTCTGTACCTGAACCAGTAGTTCCTGTTGTGAATGTAATAGTCTTTGAACCACTATGAGGATAGTGGAAAGAACCACTACCTGTTATATGTGGTGCAGGGTAAGTAGTATTATTTGTATAACTTTTCCAGCAATCAGGCAGTACGCCAGCGACGTTATATGCTGTTCCTGTATAAGATTCAAAGTCTTCTGTAAAAGGCAAACTTAATGCGGCACAATTTGTTTGTGCTGTTATATTTCCCCAAAGTGTATCATTGTCGCAAGCACTTTCCGGATGAGCATATATATAATAAGTAGTATTAGCAGTTAATCCTGTTATTGTGTAAGGATTAGTTGTTATACCTGTACTGTTTTCTACATTACCTGTTGAGCTCTGATTAAGAGGAGAAACAGGTGTAGTAGAAACCATAACTGACCAACTTGTGCCACTGTTTGCAGGGAATCCTATCTCTACAGAGTTTGTTGTTGTATTGGCACTATTAACAGTTATCTCCATAGGCATAATCTCATAAGCAAAAGCAAGAGCAGCACTTCCGGTTACTTCGTAATATTCAATAATGAGATTATAAGTTCCATCTGTTAAAGTAGTTGATGCTGTGAAGCTGCCATTTTGAATTGCTGTTCCCCAGTTAGCGGGCTCTATTAGCCAAGTTGCTCCTCCGTCTATACTCAAACGGGCAACATCATCTACATTATTAAGTTGAAATTTGTAAGTACCACAAGTAAAATCTGTAGTCATCATATAACGTACAAAGAAACGGTCAGAAGGTGCTGCAGTAGGATAAATCCAAGATGATGTTATGCTTCCTGTCCAAGCACTTGTAGTACTTGCCTTTGTGAATTGTGCAGGTTCAATAACCTGTCCAAGATAAGTTTGAGGTTGGTATATGGTTGGTGCATTATATACATAACCTATCCATTGGTCAGTGCCATAAACTTCTGTTGGAGGAGTTGCCACTGTTTCTAATGATGACCAAGTGCCATTTCCATTGATACCGCAAGTGTGTCTTGCTGCAATTTTATAAGTAGCATCAATAGCCAAACCGGAAATAGTATAAGGTAATGTTGTACCTGTTGTTACAGTTGTTATATAATAAGTAGCAGGGTTTGTAATGTCAAAGGTTGTTGCATCACCATAAATTATTTCAACATCTTCTCCCATTTCTGTCCATGAGAGATTAAATGAAGTTGCATCAGGTCCGGCAGATACAGTGAAATTGTACATATCTGAACAAGCAGGAATCTCATCTACAACTAAATCGTCAAGATAAAAATAACCATAAGTATTTGAAGCAGCATCTGTTTTAAATGCAATATATTGTCCTGTACCGGTATAATCACTCAAAGATATTTCATAATAATCCCATACAGAAGCAGTTGTGATAGTAACAGTATCAATACCAACAAATGTTGTTGCATTTGTTGGGTCTGTCATTGCACCTATAACAAGTTTATTATTAACATATTGACCTCTTCCATAAAATTTAAGTCTTAATGTATTAATAGGAATACTTGCATCTATTGCAGGCATAATTCCCATATCATACACTCCAGCAGTTGTTCCTGCATAAAAATACAATGAATAAGTACCTGAATGAGCATACGTAGCAGTTGTTATAGGGCGTGCAAGTGAATAGGTATATAATGTTGACCAGCAAGCAGGCAAAGCAGAACTGCCATAAGTATCAAAATTCTCACCCCAAGGCAAAGAAGTAATAGCACCACAAATGGTCATAAAATTAACAGTTGCCCATGAAGAAGAACTATCTCCCGGATTGCATACTGTACGAATTCTGATATTATAACTTGAGGAAGGTGAAAGATTCAAAATAGTATAAGTTTGTGTTCCTTGATAAACAACATCTGACAATGTTGGGTCATCTCCCCATTCAGCAGCAGATTGTTTCCATTCAATAATATATTCACTTCCCAATAAGGCATCTGTCCATGTTACAGTAGCAGATGTTGTTGTAAGTGTTGCTGTCGGAACTGACAAATTAGTTGGAACAGGGCAAGAAATACCTGTTGTTGCTGTTCTGCTTCCCCAAAGTGTATCGTTCACGCAAGCAGTTGCAGGGCGAGCATATATATAATATTGTGTTTCCGAAGTTAATCCTGTTACTGTATAAGGATTGCTGGTTGTAGTTATATTAATAATATCCCCAGTCTCTGTGTAAGGATCTGTTAATGGAGTAGAAGAAACCATAACATTCCATTGTGTCCAGTTAGCGGTTATGGTGTCAGGAAAATGTATATCAATAGTAAAAGGAGTAACCGTTGTAGCAAAAGGCATGGCTACAGGATAAAAATCAAATGCTACTGCTGCTGTACCTGTCAATTCTCCGTAATCAAGTTGGAAATTGTGAGTACCTGCATCCAAATAACGCTGACCTCTTTGAACTCCTGTCCAGCCGGATGTCCATGGACCTGGAATTACCCAAGTTAATCCACCATCTAAAGTGAAACGACATAAGTCATCAACACCATTACTATTTCCTGAAACTTTAAATTCGTAATATCCACAATCAACCGTTTTTGTCATCAGATAACGAACAGCAAAGTAATCAGTAGGAAGTGT
This sequence comes from Bacteroidales bacterium, assembly GCA_031272245.1. GTDB lineage: Bacteria > Bacteroidota > Bacteroidia > Bacteroidales > P3 > JAISGN01. The sequence continues at coordinate 40,760 of JAISUE010000079.1, read as the reverse complement.
GCCGGTCAAGCTGTCGGTCGTTCCTGTCCATACACCGGAACCTACATCTCTTGTAAAAATTGCAGGTTCAGTAACAAAGCCATAATAAGTAGAACCCCATGTACCTTGAGGCGAACTAATTAAATTAAACATATAACCTCTCCACTCTTCAATACCTGCAGTCATAGTAGGGAAAGTTGTAACAGTAAGCACATTACTCCATTCACCTCCGCAGTTATGTCTTAATGCTACTTTATAAGTAGTTTGAGCACTTAATCCATTCAAAACATAAGGTAAAGTTGTGCCTGTTGGTACAATAACAGAGTTGTCCCAAGTATTAGTTGCAAGGTTAAAAGTTGCAGCATCTCCATAAACTATTTCTACATCCTCTCCCATATTTGCCCAGCTTACCAGTATTGCAGAAGAAGATTGTGCCGTTACAGTAGCATTATAAATATCAGGACAAGTAGGGAGTTCCTCTATGATAAAATTGTCAACATAAGCATACATTGCTCCATCTCCAATAGTTGCCAAAGCTATATAATTACCCGGATTGTTTGTATCTGTTGGAACATAAGAAGCAAGACTCACTTCTTTGTCTTGCCATGTATTAGTAGCAGAAATTACCTGACGAGGTCCAACAGGAACAAAAGTTGACCAATCGGTTGGGTCTGTCATTATTCCTAATTGCAAACCTGTTGCCGAATAAATAGTAGAATAACGCATTTTGAATTTAACTCTCAATGTAGTTATATCTATACTTGGGTCTATAGGAGGTGCTATTGCTGCTGTATGGTATGTAGAACTTCCATAAGCAAAATAAAGATATTGCGAGCCTGAATAAGCAGTTGATGACGATGAAGAAACATAAGGATAGTAAGCAATTGAATAGTTTGTATTTCTTGCCCAACAAGAAGGAATAGCAGCTAAATTAGAACCACTAGCACTGCTTTCAAAGTCTTCCATCCATGGAAATGTTGTAATATAACCACAAGCCGTACGGAAAGTATAAATAGCCGGATTTGAGAATGAGCCATCACTACATTCGGTTAGCATAATAACATCGTATTGTGTATTTGGTGTTAAGCCTGTCAATGTATAAGGGCTTGATGTTACATAAACAGTATCATAACTCGTTGCCGTACTTTCTTTATACAGGAAGTTCCAGCCAATATCACTAACATTTGCAGATGTCCATGAAATATCAGCACCTGTTGATGAGATGTTTGATGCTACAATACCGGAAGGACGAGTGCAAGCAGGAATAATGTCAATAACCAAATCATCTACATAACCATAACCTGTCGCAGTAGTGTATTCGTTTTTGAATGCTATATACTGACCTGTACCTGTATAAGATGCTAACGGCACTTCTATGTTTTCCCATGTTGCTGTTGTAGTAGTTGTAACCGTATCCACAGGTACAAAAGTTGTTGCATTTGTTGGGTCTGTCATTACACCTACTATAAGCCTGTCGGTTGGATTAGTAGTCCTATACCAAAAAGTCGCCATTAAGGTATTAACAGGAATTGATGCATCAAAAGGCGGTGTGATTGCAATGTTATATGTTCCTGAACCTGCATAAAAATACACTGAAGCAGGTGCAGAATGATAATAAGTATTGCTTAAATAAGGTCTGTCTGTATAAGTAGTTAATTTATTCCAGCAAGGGATAAATGTTGAATATGTTGCCGTACCTGTACCATAAGCATCAAAATTTTCTGTAAAAGGCAAAGTTGTAATATAATCGCAAGCCGTACGGAAAGAAGTCGTAACCCAGTTACTAAAATCAATACCAACATCACTGCCTACACCACAAATTTCTCTTATTCTTATGTCATAAGCGGTATTAGCATTAAGAGTTGAAACAAGGGTGTAAGGGCTTGAATACGCATTTTCAGTAACAACACTTGCACCACTCCAAGATGTATCAGAAGCAGGTTTGTATTGTATTTCCCATTCACTGCCAGGGCTTCCCAACCTTTGCGTCCATGAAATGTCGGCAGAAGTTGTAGTGATGTTTGCCATTGCTACCGTTTGAGGTCTTAAACATGTAGGAGGAACATCAAAAACAAATTTGGTTGTGTTTCTGTAAGCTACACTTGTTCCTGCTGATGTTGGATTGGCAGTAGTACTGTAATAAGGAACGCCTGTCGTGCCGTCAGTATAATGGTATCTACTCATTGAAGTAGCAGATGATTGAGCACAACTTGAAGCATGAGGAGTAGAACCACCATAGGGAAAGTAACTGATTACCGTTACAACAATATTACTTGTTCCGTCCCAAACAAAAGATGAATCAAAATCAATAAAATTCCATCCGGGATTGAACGTTTCTTCCTGTGAAGAATAAACTTCAACAAAACTTGTTGGGGCAACCCACGCTGATAAAGTAGTTGCCGCTGTACTGCCTATCAAAATATGAATATATTGACGGGTAGTAGTCGCAGTGAAATTCCATGCTAATGAAGTCATTGTCAAATTCGTAGGAGTAGTTCCTCCGTTGGCGGCAATAATTTCAGCAGCAGTGAATAACTGTTGTGAATAAGTGTTGTTGTAATTATAGTACCAAGGAATATAAGAAGATGAATTCGTAGTTCCCGTACCTATTTGGATGATTTCTTGCGACCATCCTTGAATGGCAAAGACTATTGCCATTAAAAAAAACATTAATCGTTTCATAATAAATAAATTTAAAATAAATAATTTGGGGCGTCAAATGTACAAAAAAAAATCAAATAAAAACATTTTTGAACAAAAATAATAATGATTTTTTTTGTATGAAGTATATAACATTATGTATTACAAAAATTTAACAAAAAGATAAATTTTAGAGTTGCAGAAAAAGTTTATGAAAATGGAAATAAATTTTTTCAATAGGAGTAATCATTGTTTTCAGGAGAAAATCGCCGTTTTGATGTAAGTTATTATTATTTAAGGCAATGCTATCTCTGTTATCACCATAAAAATCATTATTATCGCTCATAAAATCTTGATTATACATAATAAAAATCTTGATTTTAGAAATTAAAAACTTGATTTTAAAACTTAAAATCTTGATTGCAAAATTTTGATCTCATAAACGGAAACCATATTAAAAGGTCATGTAAAATATTTAGACTGTTGAAAAAGTTGTCGTAAAGAAAAAACAATATTTTATAAAAGTGAAATATCTTTTAAGCATTGCAAGTTTAATCTATTTTCTATCTGAATTATTCAGCACTCTTTATAAAACATTATAATAAATATAAATAATTATCAAAAATTATTATATTTGCAGTCTAATTTTAATACATATTAGTTTATGAAAAAAATTTTAATGGCAGTAGTTATCGCAACTACAATGTTTGCAGCCTTCAATGCAAATGCACAAACATCACATTTGGACAAAAGATTTGCCTTTGGTGTAAAAGGCGGATTAAATCTTTCTAACATGTCTTTCAGTTATGATGTTGATGAACCAAATGAACCAAAATTAAAGTTTGGTTTTCATGCAGGTTTGATTTTTGAGTACAGAATCAATCGTTTGTTAGGAGTTTCTCTTGAACCAATGTATTCAATGCAAGGCTTTAGAATAAGTTATGAAGGAACAATACCGGTTTTAGTTGATTATGAAGTTACAGGCGGATTAACAGCAAATTACATCCAAGTTCCATTGATGCTTAAATTTTATCCTTTTGGAGGCTTATTTATTGAAGCAGGTCCTCAGTTTGGTTTTTGTATTGGAGCATCAACAGATGAAACTGTTGTAAAAATAGGTTCAACAGAAGAAAAAACACCATCAGTAGATTTGAAGTCAGGTGATGATTACAATGTTTTTGATTTTGGTGTTGGTTTTGGTGCAGGTTGGGATTTTGGACACTTTTTTGTTAGTGCCCGTTATAATTTGGGTATAACTAATTTTGCCGCTACACTAAATGATGGAGATGAGAGTGTAAAGAACAACAACATTATGGTTAGTGTTGGTTTTAAATTCTAAAATAAAGATTGATTTTAGAAGTTAAACTCAAAAAGAACTCGCACTTAATTGTGTGAGTTCTTTTGTTTTTTACTTATTTTCCATTTTCAATTATTTATAAATTAAGAGAGAACTGTCTGTATTTCAAGTAAAATAAATTTTTATACTTTTACAGTCAGAAAAAATATAATTACCGAATGAGAGAACACAAATTATTTAAAGGTAAAACTCTTGCTATTCTTAGTGGAGGAGGTGATACGCCTGCAATAAATTCAAGTATAGAAGCCGTAAGAAACCGTGCATCAATGTTAGGTTTTAAAGTTTTTGGTGTACGTCAAGGTTGGAAAGGCTTATTAGGAGACGGAGATATTGTTGATTTATCAAATCAAACTTACAATGGTTTATATGGAGGAACAGCTTTACGCTCTTCCCGTACAAATCCTTTTCCTTCAAAAAAGAATAATGAAAACAGAGTGCCTCAAGTATTGCGAAACCTGCAGCGTTATAAAATAGATGTGCTTGTTACTATTGGAGGAGATGATACTAATGGGGCTGCGAAAAGACTTTATGAAAGTGAAGGCATACCCGTTATTGGTTTTCCCAAAACAATAGACAATGATTTAAAAACAAGAACGTGGCATACGTTTGAAGATAAAACCATAGATGCTGTTATTTGTCCAGGCTTTCCAACAGCAGCAAAAAGTATTGCTGAATTTGCTTCCCGTTTAAAGACAACAGCCGAAAGTCATTCAAGAATTATGGTTATGGAAGTGATGGGACGTGATGCAGGTTGGTTGACAGGAGCAGGTGTTTTTGGCAGTGGCTCTCTTTGTCTTGTGCCTGAAGTGGAAATGACAAAACAAAGAAAAGATTTTTTCCTCGAAAGCGTTAAGGAAACATATTTGAGAAGTGCAAAAAAAACGTTAATTATTCCTGTTTCCGAAGGTGTTAGATGGTATAATGATGAAACAGGTCAGTGTGAGGTAGTAAATGCTTCCAACGAACAGGACGAATATGGACACTCTCGTTTGGGTGGAATCAGTGGTTTGATTGCATCGGAGATTTCTTCAAAGTTGAAAATTGATGCTCGTTCTCAAATCACAGGTTATTATCCTCGTGGCGGAATGTGCAGTGAATACGACAGAAGGCTTACTCAGACGTTAGCGGATAAGGTTGTAGATTTACTTTTGAGAGAACAGTATGGGCAAATGCCTGTTTTGAATAGAGTTTGTACTTATCAGGAACTTGAAGAATTTAACTGTTCATCAATAGATATGGGGTCTATTGGTAACAGACCTTTACCCAATGAATATTTTGACTCTAATACATTTCGTTTTACGCCTATGTATATTGATTTTTTAAGTCGTATCATAGGTAATCCTTGTTCACCTGAATTTGATTATGATTTTCCGGTTATAGTCCCGGAAGAGTAATAAAAATAATGTAATAAATTATGGATGGTAAATAGAAAAGTACAAAATGAGTGAAAATATAAAAAACGGCTAATCAGGCAAAAAATAGTTTTGTACTGCTATATCTTCACCCATAATTATCAGAAATGTTTTAAACAAAAAAATAGCGTTTCGGAAATCCGAAACGCTATTTTATATTTATTTTCTATATTACTATCTTTCTTGCGAACCTACCACATCCATTGCACAACGAAAACCTATCCAAGGAGCAGATTTAGATTGATCTAAATAACGTCTTTCACCCGGACTTAAATAAAATGCTCTATCTGCCCACGAACCACCTTTAACAACTCTTGATCTATCACTAATTAAAGATGTTTTGTTGTATTCATACATTCCATCTGTTACGCTTTTTACCTGTACTCCATCTTCTTCATCCATACTGCTTGCCATATCAATATCACTTTCATCATTATTAGCAGCTTTCCAATCATTAGCAATTTGAGATTGTAAATCACCATCCAAATAATTTATGTTATCTGCCTGTTTGTAATTAGTGCGATTTATATTTTCTGCAACGGTAACTTCTCTATAAGCAATACGACCCAAAGAATCTTTTTCAGAAATTAAACCATCTGCGTCAAGTACTTTAGTCATATAAACATTCCCTCTAAAAGGATTTATATCGTAAGCATCCTGTGCTGTTTCTGCACGATAAACATCGCTTACCCATTCTGCAACATTACCTGCCATATTGTACAAACCATAATCATTCGGAAAATAGAAAGTAACGGGATTTGTATAACTATAATGGTCGTTTAAAGCACCGGCAACTCCCATAGCATCACCCCTTCCTCGCTTAAAGTTTGCAAGCATTTGTCCATAATATTTTTTGTCATCGCTGCGTGTAACATAGCCATTCCAAGGATAAACACGGCTATCAACTTGTCGTTCTTCAATCGTATTGCCTATTAAACCCCAAGCAGCAAATTCCCATTCAGCTTCGGTTGGCAAACGAAATTTAGGTAATAAAATACCATCTTCCATTCTTGCAACACGTTCTCCTTGCGAATTAGGATCAAGATCTTCTATTGGTTTAGAAACTACTCCTTCATACAGACCAGCCAAATAAGCATCGGTTATAAAAACGTTATCATTATTTTGTTCCATCACACTCAACTCTAAAACACCTGCATCAATTAATATCTTTTCATTAACTCTATCCGTTCTCCATGCACAATAATCATTAGCTTGCAACCATGAAACCCCAACAACCGGAAAATCTGCATATTCAGGATGACGGAAATAATAATCAACCATATCCTCTACATATTCTAATTTTTGTCTCCAACAAAGTGTATCTGGCAAAGCACGGCGATATATTTCTGGATAATCTGGATACACACGTCGCAACCAATCTAAATATTCTCTATAATCAATGTTTGTTATTTCACATTCATCCATAAAGAAAGATGTAACCGTTACTCTGCGTTGTTGATTATTCCAATCATTTGTAACCTTATCTTGCTGGCTACCCATAAGAAAATTACCACCTTCAATAAAGACCATTCCAGGAGGAGTCATTTGACCGTTAGATTTTGCAGATTCAAAACCTCCCCATTCAGAATCATCATAAACCCAACCTGTTGTTGGTGATACGTTTCCACTGCCTCCACAAGAAGCGAACAAAGCTGTTATTGCGATCGTTAAAACAAGCCTGTTAATTAATTTAATTTTCATACTCTATAATTTTATATATATACGATTTAATTTTTATTTTATTATCTTTTCTCAAAATTAGAAAGATGGACATCTAATAGATTTCACCTTCTTACGTTTTTCTGGACAAGGGAACAAATAAGAAGCTGAAATTTCATGTGCTCCCCCTGACGCATTTGCCAAAGAAGAAATAGTTATATCATAAGAATAACCTATTTTAAATTGTTCCCATTGAGCTCCAAATAAAACAACAACAGCATCAGGTTCAGCACTTACCCCTTCATAAGCCGTTAAAGGATGCCTAAACCAAGTTCCTACAATAAATGGACTCCAATCCAAATACAACCCAATATTTAATTTATGCATACCATTTTGATAATCATATATAACATTAGGAGAAATAACAGGCGCACCAAAGAAAGCATTCGTTCTTCTTTTATCTCTACTTATATTAAAATTCATTCCTGCATGACCTGTAAAACGTATCGGAATATTATTTAACGAACTCAATCCTGTGTTTGGTTGCGTTATATTATGCGCAGAAAAACCTGCATACCACTCCTCTCCATAAAAGACAAAACCTGCAGCAACATCAAAATAAGTAGAACTTAAATCGCTAGGTTTAACTGCATTACTAACAGTGTTCAGAAAACCATAACGCGGATCAATCTGGTCTCCAAAGGTAAGTGCAGTCCAATCTAAACTGCGATTAGTAAAACTTCCTTGTACAGCCAAATTTAAAAATATATCATCTGTTAATTTTAACCTTAATGAGTACATTAAAGCCGCCATATTTGTAGTAAAAAATTTACTTTCGGCATCACTCATTACCATAATACCAATACCTCCTGCAAGTATATCAAAATATTGGTCATAACTTGCCGCAAAAGTTCTAAAGGCATAATTAATAGACGGCCACTGATTCCTATAAATCACAGATGCTCTTGGACAAACAACAGTACCCGCCAATGCAGGATTTGTATAAAGTGGAGAAGCATAAAACTGCGAAAAATGCGGATCTTGACTTTTTGCTCCAAAAGTACTAATCATCAAGACTACAAGCACTATAAATAAACGTCTTTTCATATAGTTTTTATCTATTATGTTACAAATTCTCTCTTTTTTCGGCTGCAATATTACGAAAAAATAATTAAACTCGCATCATTTCTCTATTTTTTTATTTTTTTTCAACGATTTTTTTAACGAAAAAAACAGTAATTGGTTACAATTTTCAAAAGAAATTTTAACTTTTTTTCATTTCCAACTCTTCTAACATAGGAACAAACTTATAATCACCCAATGCCTCTTTTTTCAATTCGTTTTCTGATATTTTTACAATTTTATACATTATTTGAGTTTCTTCTCCAATTGGAATAATCATAATCCCACCTACTTTTAACTGTTTTATCAATCCATCTGGTATTTGTGGCGCTCCACATGTTACAAGAATTTTATCAAATGGAGAGCAGGACTGTAATCCTAAATATCCATCTCCAAAATAACATTTTGGCTTATAACCCATTGAAATTAAAAGCGTTTTTGCTTTAATAAACAAATTATGCTGTCTTTCTATTGTAAATACATTTGATTTTAGCTGGCATAAAACAGCCGTCTGATAACCGGAACCTGTTCCTATCTCCAATATCTTATCTTTATTTTTAAGCTCTAACAACTGTGTTTGAAAAGCAACTGTAAAAGGTTGAGAAATAGTTTGCTTACAATCTATTGGAATTGCTTTGTCGCTATATGCTATTTCTGGAGCAATCGCAAAATCCATAAAAAAGTGTCGCGGTACAGCATTGATTGCATCTAAAACTTTTTTATCAAAAATCCCTTTTTTACTTAATTCATCTACAAGTTTTTTTCTTAATCCTTTATGTCTATAAGAGTCTGTTAACATTTTTATCTATTAAATAATTTATTTTCCATTTTGATAATTTATTGTCTGTATCATTTTATACACTTCCGACATATTTATCTATTTATATTCAAAATTAATTTATAATACATAAGAATTTATTACTTTCTATATTTTCATTTTTATTATAAAATTGACAACTGAAAATTGTCTTCTTTTTTTTATGGTTATTCATATTATCCTCTTTTCCAAAATTTACATTTTGCAAAGATAATTAAAAGATATAGAATAGAAAAATTTATGCGATTATTTAGTTTCTCTTAATTTGTAAAAAAGACGATAATGTTAGCATTTTTTTAATACTTTTGTGCTAATAAAATAAATATAAATAAATGTATACTATACTTATAATAGACGATGAAAAGGCTATTCGCAGAACACTAAAAGAAATTTTAGAATATGAAAATTTTATTGTAGAAGAGGCTGCTGATGGATTTGAAGCTGTGCAAAAATTAAATAGCAATAACGATTTTAATTTAGTTTTGTGTGATATAAAAATGCCAAAAATGGATGGAATAGAAGTATTAGCAGCCGTAAAAAATGGAAGTTTAAACACTAAAAATACAAATGTACCTTTTATTATGATATCCGGACACGGAGATATAGAAACTGCTGTTGAATGTATGAAACAAGGAGCAGCAGATTATATAGAAAAACCTTTAGATTTAAATAAACTGATTACAACAGTCAATCGGGTTTTAAAAGATATTAAAACCGTTAATAAATATGGAATAGTTCAAGATATAAAAAAAACTCTCAATTCTAAAAGTTCTTCAATAAGTAAAACAAAAATAATTGGAAGCAGTACAGCAATAACTATGATGAAAAATTTAATAGTAAAAATTGCTCCTACTGATGCCAGAGTCTTAATATCCGGAGAAAATGGTACCGGAAAAGAACTTGTAGCAAAAATGCTTTACGAAAACAGCAACAGAAAAGATAAACCATTCGTTGAAATAAATTGTGCTGCTATTCCAAATGAATTGATAGAAAGTGAATTATTTGGTCATGTTAAAGGATCTTTTACTTCTGCTATCAAAGATAGAAAAGGTAAATTTGAACAAGCAGACGGAGGCACATTATTTTTAGACGAAGTTGGAGATATGAACTTATCGGCTCAAAGTAAAGTATTAAGAGCTTTGCAGGAAAAAAGAATTTGTCGCGTAGGAAGCGAAAAGGAAATAACTGTAGATGTTAGAATTATAGCCGCAACTAACAAAGATTTACAAAAAGAAATAGAAAATGGAAAATTTAGAGAAGATTTATATCATAGGCTTTGCGTTATTGAAATAAAAGTTCCAAGTCTTAATGACCGAAAAGAAGATATACCTTTATTAATAGAGTATTTTTTAGAAGAATTTGCTGCAGAAAATGGAAAAAAACCGCAAAAAATTGAATCAAAAGCTGTTGAAGTTATCACCAAAATGAATTTTAGTGGAAATGTAAGGCAGCTTCGCAACATTATTGAACGGTTAACAATTTTAAGTGAAGATAAAATAACACTGAATGATGTAAAAAATTATGTGTTATAAGAAAAAAATCACATAAAGCATCTTAAATATACCGCTTCTGTTTATCTGGATAAATATCAGCTATTGTTACTAAAATTCCTGTTTCTTCTACGTTTGAAAAATGGGTATTTAATGCTGTTCCAAACGATTTCATTGTTGAACTTAAATTCATATAAGCATTAAACAATGGTGGTACGTTTTCGCCTAATGCTCTTACACTTTGAACCAATATTTGATAGTCTTCTCTGTAACTTTTACCGTTAAAAAGATTGTTTAATTCGTTTAAATCGCTTACAATACGTACTTCTTTTTTAGGAAAAACTAATCCTTCATTGTCTGGAAAGTGCTTTTTGTAAAAAAACAAAATATAATCACGTGCTTTTGTGTTCATTGAAGGGTACATAGTTACCTTTCCAAAAAAATATTTAACTTCAGGATATTTTAATGACAATCCCCCTACTCCATCCCATAAATTATCCAAAGAATAAATGCCTTTTCTAATACTGTTTGTTGGCTGATAATCAGGTCTAACAAAGGAACGCCCAAGTTCCATAGTATTATCCAAATAACGTTTGCAAAATTCGTCCGTAAATTCAAATAAATCTGCAGTAGCACTTTGCAATTCTCCGTTACTGTCCCTCAAAATATTCTTACCTATAAGAAAACGATACCCACCTATAATTTCCTCTTCCTGTGGGTCATAAATAAAAAGTTGTTTATAACAATGCGGCTCCGGCAAAACGTCATATTTATCTATATCACACGATGTTCCACTACCACCTCCTTCTGCACCAAAGGATATTTCTCGCAAACGTCCAAGTTCTTTCATTATATTAGGTGACTTATGGGCTGTTGTTATATAAATGGTGCGATTTCCTTTTTTTGTTTTCTTAAAAAATATTTCATCTGTAAGTTCTTTTTTAATAAGATTTTTATCTACAGGTGAGATAACGTATGATGTATCTAATGATTTATGGCTCATAATATTTGGTTTTTATGAGGCAAAGATAATAAATTTAGATTCAATATGCTTAAAAGAAAATTAAACGATATTATTTCTACAATTTTTCCAAACATATTTTGATTCAAAATACAAAAGAGACTGTTTCATAAAAAACAGCCTCTTTTCATATCACATTAAATATAATAATACATTAACGATTATTTCGCCATAATCTAAAGAAACTCAAACGAAATTCAATGTTAGGTTGAACATTGTACTCCATAGATTTATTGTCATCTTTAACTTTTGTATCTAAAAGTCTATAAGTCAAACCTAAAGAAGCCCAACCTCTTATAACAACATCAATATTCAGAGGTATGTTCAAATTAGCTGTTGCCTGTTCACCAACTTTAACATTAGTAAATTCTATTTGCGGTGATATAATAAGCGCAAGCATTCTTTTTGAACCAAAGCCCAAAGCTGGTCCGATATGCAACCCCCAACCTGTGATACTCCTGTTCGCAAGATCTGGTTTTACTATAGACAACGGATTATCCGGATTACGAAAATCATTAATTGTGTAATGATGAAGATTCGCTCCAATAGCAGCTCCTATAGCTAATAAATTCCGCTTTCCATTGAAAAAAGCATAAAAACTTGTTTTGGCATTAAAAACATTTCCGTCCATAGTGAGAGTTTCTGACCAAGAAGTAAGCTTGCCTTCAAATACAGTATTGGGAATATAACCCAATGAAATCTGAAAACCATAAGCACCCAAATCTTGAGCAGATGAACTAAAACACGCCAAAACGCATGCTACTAAAATAATAAATCTATTCATATATTTATAATATAAAATTTTAATAATCTGATAAACTATCTGCTGATGCCCTCACTCTGTCAATGCTTCGCAAGTATAAATTAGCCTTGCGTACATCTCTGTCAATAGCGGCAGCAGCAGCCATTTTGTAATACACTTCAGACACCCATCATAATAATTAAGGTTTTTCTTTTCATTTTTGTAAAGATTTAATTTTTAATATATTTAAATAATAAAAAAATTTGCATAAATGAGATGTAATAATAGCAAATGTTTGTCTTATTAAAAACATCAGACAAATATAGAACTTCCGTTATACTATTGTGTTTTATCATCTTTACAGATTATTTTATAACAACATTTTACGAGGCAAAGGTATAATCTTTTTTTTTAATAAACAAATTTTTTTATTTATTTTATTTACTTACAAAAATCTTTATAAATATCTGCTCAATGGACAAAAGGAATATGAAAATGGCAAAAAAAATGCTGAAAAAAAAACAAAATTACCTGATTTTTATATTGGATAATTAGTGATATTTTTAATTATAATTTCTATTTATATCCGGAAAATAAAAAAAATGCCAACCATTTAAACAGTTGACATTTTTTATTGTATTAATTTTCTAAAAGAAATTTTGTATTAGCAGTAATAATACATATCTATTGATTTGAATATTCTAAAATATCTGTTGAAAAATATACTAACTCCACTCCTGCCTGCAAAAACATATCTTCGCTTTCTTGCGCTGTGTGATAGCGTTTCTCACAAACTACACGTTTTATTCCACAATTTATTATTAACATTGCACAAGTACGACATGGAGTCATTCTGCAATAAAGTGTAGAACCATTTATTGCTATGCCTCGCTTTGCTGCCTGACATATAGCATTCTGTTCTGCGTGAACAGTTCTAACACAATGATTAGTAATTGTTCCGTCTTCATGAGTTGTTTGCTTAAAAAGATGTCCTACTTCATCGCAATGCGGCAACCCCATAGGAGAACCTACATAACCTGTTACTAAAACCTGTCTATCTTTCACTATAACACATCCACTTCTACCTCTATCACAAGTGGCACGTCTTGCCGCTGCATTAGCCAATTCTATAAAGTACTCATCCCAAGTTGGTCTGCAGTTTTTATGTTCTATCTTGTTTATAGTTTCTTCTACTTGTTTTTCAAGTGCAGCTAAACTCCCACTATTATCAAATGTAAAATCAGCCATCGCCATACACTCTGCGATATTTTGGCTCGTTATATTTAAAGACGACATCTCACGTTGCTCATTTTTTACAAAGGTTTTAAAATCTACATTGTCGGTTTCGGATTTGCGTTGCAATATTCTTTCATAGCGAACTTTTATATCTGCATCTACACTCAAAAGATAAAAACATGCATTACGTCTTAAATACTCTATTTCTGACGTATTTCTTATACTTTCTATTATACAATTATCTCTTGTTCCTGTAGTTGTTTCCAAAATAGAGCGAACAATATAATCTGCTCCAAAGTTTTCCCTCAGATGATTAGCCATTATTGTTAAGGAATCACGATCTACCTTCATTCCTGCTTGTGATATTCGTTCAACAAGAAAATCCCGAACAGAATAATGCTTAAACCCCTTCTCTTTTAATATTTCTACAATAGTTCCTTTTCCTGCTCCAAGAGTACCGGTTATTCCTATTACTATCATATTACACCTTATATTTATATTTTAATTTGTTTAATTCTTCATTAGCTTTCACTATTTTTCCTTTTAATTCTTCTTTATAGGTGTTAATTTTTACAGCATAGTTTTCATCATAAAGAGCAAGTATTTGTAAAGCAAGAATTGCAGCATTTAATGCTCCATTTATTGCAACGGTTGCAACAGGTATTCCCGGAGGCATTTGTAACATAGCTAAAGCAGCGTCCATTCCATCTAACGATGACTTTATAGGAACACCTATAACAGGTAAAGTAGTCATAGAAGCAATAACTCCGGGTAAATGAGCTGCCATTCCTGCTCCAGCAATAATAACTTTAATACCTCTCTTAGCCGCATTCGTTGCAAAGTTTTCAACTTCTTGGGGCGTACGATGAGCAGAAAGTGCATTAACTTCAAAGCATATTTCCATTTTATCAAGAAATTCCAATGCTTTTTCCATTATTGGTAAATCGGAAGTAGAACCCATTATAACACTAACCATAGGTTTTTCATTTTGATTTTTTTGCTTTACATTTGTATTATTCATATTTTCTATTTTTTATTTTTACAAAATTACAACTATTTTAATAAATTGTTTTTATATTATTTATTTCTTTTGTAACAGAGTATCATTCGACTCTTATCTTCCATTATTTTTATTTCTATAAGAACGTATTCTTGAGGTAACAAATTTGGTATCTTCTCTATCCACTCGATAAAACAATAATTTCCACTATAAAGATATTCCTCAAAACCTATATCCAATGCATCCATTTCTTTTTCCAATCTATAAAAATCAAAATGATAAATATCCGAACCATTATAAGAAACATACGTATTAACGATGGCAAATGTAGGAGAATTAACTAACGATTCTACTCCAAGTTCTTCACATATAGCTTTAATAAATGTTGTTTTCCCTGTTCCCATTTCTGCCTTAAAAGCAAAAATACGCTCATTCTCATAATTTGCAATCACGTCCTTTGCTATTCGCTTTAAGTCTAATAAATTTTTAGCTATGTATTCCTGCATATTATTCGTATTATTAATAAATATTTCTTTCTCTTTTATTTCAATTATAAAGTATGCAAAAATAAAAAAACAGCAATTAAAACTAATTTTTATCTTGTTGCAAACTTAAAAAGAAATAATCATTATCTATTATCACTGTGCAAAAAATACCCAAATGTAAGTATTGTTTTACTATACATATCAACGTATCTTTGCAACCTGAAAAAATATAATTACATAGTAATGAAATCAATAAGATATATCATTTTTATTTTTTTTGCACTAACGCCGTTTTTAGTTTTTGCTCAGCGAACTTTGTCTAAAAAAGCAGCTAAAGAATTTGGCAAAATTGCTATTTACTACAACAACCGCATATCCACCATCAACACCTTTTCAATAGACTTTACTCAAAAAATTACAGGAAAACATACTTACAATAATCTTAACGCCGTGCAAATTTTCAGTGGTTGGTTATTTTTCCCTCAAGAATGGGAAAACGAACCAATGATCAAATTAAAAAATAAAGTTATACGCTCAAAACTTAATCACATAGCAGGCTCAAAAAATAAGAATGTTAATCTTAAATTTACAGATTTTTTCTATCCTGAAGGTACTTATCGCTTGCCATATCTCAATGTTGAACTTACAGACAAAGCTGCAATAGAAGCAGACGAAAAAATTAACCTAATTCTTTCTGTGATTAACGGTGAAATTCTGAAAATTTTCCCACATAAAAACAACTGGCTCTCAATAACCGACAATTTACAAGATGTAAAAACTAATGATACCGTTTTTATTGCCAATGTAATGCCTCTGCTTATGGAAGAATTATATAATGAAAATGAGGAAACGGCTATAGAAATTATTAACAAAATCATAAAATTTCAAATCATAAAAACAAATGGTGAAGTCAATGAAACAAAAACCAATGTAGAAATTCTTTACAACAATCTTAATCGCACAGATATTGCATATAAAATCGCACTTTTTTTTGCAGTCATTGGTTTATTGAATTTACTAATTTCTAATATTAGAGGCAGCAAACAAAATAAATTTATCCATATAATAATACTTGTAGTTGCCGTTTGCATAACATTGTGGCTCTCGGCAATGCTTGCAGCGAGAGTTTATCTTACCGGTCATCTTCCATTAAGTAATGGTTATGAAACCATGATATTTGCTGCATGGCTTTCCGTATTGATAACTCTCGTATTGCGGGCAAAAGAGTTTTTATTCGTTGGCGGATTGCTCATTTCAGGTATAGCAATGCTCGTTTCATATATTTCGGGTCTCAATCCTATGATGACAAGTCTTGTACCTGTTTTACAATCTCCTCTTTTAACAATACACGTTTCTCTAATTATGCTTGCTTATTGCCTTCTTGCTTTCATAGCCTTAAATTCAATGATTGCTTTGATATTAAAATTTGTAACGGGAAATTTCAATACTCAATTTGAGATCCTTTCCTGCAAAATGCTTCTCATAGCAGTTCTGCTTATGGGGTGCGGAATTTTTGTCGGTGCAATTTGGGCAAACAATTCGTGGGGCAGATATTGGGGATGGGATCCAAAAGAAGTCTGGGCTTTGATAACATTTATTATTTATGGTTTGGCACTTTATGGTAACAATATTCAATTTTTCAAACGCCCTGCAGTATTTCATACTTATCTCCTTTTAGCTTTTGGAAGTGTCCTGATGACTTATTTGGGGGTAAATATTTTTCTTGGAGGAATTCACAGCTATTAATTTTAAACCTGATGAAAAAATATTTTTTTACAATTCTTTGTTTCGTAGTTTTTGCTACAAATTTATCAGCTCAAAGCGACACTGTTAAACAACCAAAAATCCTTGACCGACTTCAAATTGGCGGTTATGGAGAAGCAGTTATGTCGCGTATGTTTTATTCAAACAATTATAAACGTTATACAAATTCCGAATTATACAAAGATGACAAGGGATTTGGTCAATTTGATTTGCCTCATATTGTATTTTTTATTGGTTATGATTTTGGAAAAGGATGGCAATTTGGCTCTGAAATAGAGTTTGAACACGGAGGTTTTGAAGGTGCTATAGAAATAGAAGAGGAAGAAACCGGAGAATACGAAAGTGAAACCGAAAGAGGCGGAGAAATTGCCATTGAACAATGGTGGCTTGAGAAAACTTTTACACCATTTTTCAATATCAGACTCGGGCATATAATAGTTCCTGTAGGACAAACAAACAAATACCATTTTCCTGTTGAATTTTTTACTGTTTATCGTCCAGAAAGCGAAACAGCTATCCTTCCCTGCACATGGCATGAAACAGGTATTGAGCTTTATGGTAAAAATCAACATTGGCAATACGAAATTATGTTTATAGCAGGTTTGGATGCAGATCGTTTTGGCTCAAAAAAATGGATAGCTTCATCAAGCGGAAGTCCTTATGAATTTAAAATTGCAACAGATTACGCAGGTGCATTCCGCCTCGAAAATAGTTCATTTTCGTCTCATTTAAGGCTTGGCATAAGTGGATACTTTGGTAAAAGTGCTTCCAACAGTTTAAAAAGTGATAAATATAAGAATGTGAAAGGTTATGTAAGTATTGGAGGATTTGATTTTGATTACAATAATCAACATTTTATTGCACGTGGAAGTTTAATTTACGGACATTTAACCGATTCTAAAAAAATAACAGCTATCAACATGGCTTCTCGTTCAGGCTCTCCTTCTCCCAAAACTCCAATAGCTTCTGATGCATTTGCTGCTGGAATTGAAGCAGGTTACAATGTTTTGCATTTATTTAGTTCTTTTGATAAATTATCTCAAAAATTATATCTTTTCTCTCGATATGAATTTTATGACCCTATGTTGAAAATGGAAGAAGATTTGGTTAAAAACGATTGCTGGCAGAGACAACAAATAAGTATTGGATTAAACTACTTTCCTATTCGTGAAATTGTAATTAAAGCTCAATATGGCTTACGTATCTTTGATAGAAAATATAATAATGAACCAACTATTTCTTTAGGAATTGCATACAGTGGAATGTTTAATCGCTAAAACTATAATTTGTTTAATTTAAAAATAACTTCTCACAAATCATTTTAATAAACATAAAAATAATAATTATTTAAATATATAAAATTTTAATACTATGAAAATAAGTAAATTAACAATTAAAAATTTGTTCATGACAGCAACATTGATTTTCACCGTAGCAGCATGTTCAAATGACGAAGAAGACAACAATGAAATATCTTCTGATGATTTAAAACCAACCCTTCAACAATATGTAAGTGCAGTAGTGGTTAAAACCTATAATCTTTTAGCCAATGAGGCATTAGAATTAAGCGAAAGGTGCAAAACTTTGCAACAACAAGCAACACAGGAAAATGTTCAGGCTGCAGCCCAAAAATGGATTGATGCTCGCAAATATTGGGAAGAAAGCGAAGCTTTTCTATATGGACCTGCCACAAGCTACAGCATTGACCCACACATTGATTCATGGCCGCTTGACCAAAACCAATTACAACAATTATTGGCAAATACAGTAACAATGAGTCAAATGTCGGCAGATTACGCAGGAAAGTATCTCGGTTATGGTTTATTGGGTTTTCACGCTCTTGAATATGTATTATTCAGAAATGGACAGGCAAGAAACGTAAATGAAATACCTGCTTTGGAACTTGTGTATGCTGCTGCCGTTGCTGAAGACTTAGCCCGCCAATGCGTGAGGTTAGAAGCAGCATGGGCTGGAATAGCAAACATAAGCAATGATAAACAACAAATTTTAGAAGACTGTGAACTTGAACCGGACATCAATTACGGCGAAGTTTTTGTTAATGCAGGTAAAAGCGGCAATACGGTTTTCAGAACACAGAAGGCTGCAATTACACAAATACTCATGGGTTGCAGTGATATTGCGGACGAAGTGGCAAATACAAAAATTACCGATCCTGTAGCATCCGGAAATGTGTTGGATGTTGAAAGTTGGTATAGTTGGAATTCCATTACAGATTTTGCTGACAACATACGCGGCATTGATTATGCCTACAATGGTGAAAGAGTGGAAAATGCAAACATACTGTCGGTGTCTTCGTATCTGTCTAAAATCAATCCATCATTGGATGGAAAAATACGCGAAGCAATCAAAACGGCAATACGCGAAATAGAAAATATGCCGGCACCTTTCCGAGATCACTTAACAGAAGCAGAAACGAATGCGGCAAAAACAGCATGTCAACAATTACAGGAATTATTAGACGAAGCAATGGATGAAATAAATAACTAAATAAATAATAATTAAAATATGAAACAATATATAATTTTGATTGCAGGACTGTTATTAACAATAACATGTGCATGCAGCAAAGATGAAGAGGATAGCAGTTCCAACACAACAACACTTTCTGATGAATATTATAGTGGTGGAAAGTTAGGAACAGTTTTTAATGAGACTACTATGGCGTATGAACAACCCACTCCTGCAGTTGAAAACAACGGAATGATGGTTTCCTTCAAAAGAGGTGAAGCTTTATTTGAAAAAGTGTTCGTTACGGATACTTTATCAGGGATTCCTCGCAGTGGTTTGGGACCTGTCTTTATACGCTCTTCATGCGTAGCGTGTCACCCCGGATATGGACATGGCAGACGCGTAACAACATTTAATTCAAACGAACAAGGCAATAGCTATCTGCTTTGCATATTTCATGATGACGGAACTTATTACAGTCAATTTACAGGTATGCCACAAACCAGAGCTGTTGCTCCATATATTCCTCCTATTGATGAAAGCGGAATAACTATTAACTGGTTGCCATACACAGACGAATACGGCAATAAATATCCGGATGGGGAGTCATACAGTTTAATTTATCCCGAAGTAAAAATTGCACAAAGTGCAATACTTTTCAATGATGTAGACATAAACAATGATTTTAATGTAGCAATAGAAGCTACAATTGGAATTTATGGTACAGGGTTACTCGACGCTATTGATGATGCAGACCTCATCGCAGAAGCTTCTGCTCAACAAGCTCGTGGATATTGCGTGGGGCAACTCGGCAATATGATTACTGACCCGGACGGCACAACACATCCCGGAAGATATACTTATGGATTAACGCGGGGAACTTTACAAAACGGACCGGGTGCAAATGCAATATGGAATATAACAAATGTAAACCGTGATGACCGCCGCAGTCTTTATATCACAGCAGCGTGGGCTCAGAAGATGGAAGAACTTGGTATTGACTCATACGCAAATTTAATGCGAAACGATTATGAACCCGAAATGACACGAAGCGATTATGACGACTTTATGATTTGGCATAGAGGACTTGCAGTACCTGCTGCCCGAAATTTAGACAATGCACAAGTGCAAAGAGGCAGAACTTTGTTTTATGAAATGGGTTGTACTGCATGCCACAAACCAAGCTGGACAACAGGTGCAGACAATTATAAAGGAGATCCTAATTTGCAAAAAGAGTTACCCCGTTATCCATATCAAAAAATATATCCTTACACAGACTTACTCAAACACGATTTGGACATGAAAAATCCGGGATTGAGAAAATGGTGTAGAACAACGCCATTATGGGGAAGAGGATTGAGCCTAAAATGTACCGGGGCATCCGACCACTTGCACGATATGAGAGCAAGAAATTACGAAGAGGCTATTCTTTGGCATTTTGGACAGGCAAAACCTTCGCGGGAGAAATTTCGCAATCTTTCCAAATCCGACCGCACTGCCGTAGTAAAGTTTTTGGAAGCAATATAAAACATAAAATATTTAAATCTGTTAAGGAATTTTAGGTAAAAAGGGTGGCAATTTTTTTCTTTTACTTTAAATTCCTTAACTTTATTAAACTGTGTATTAAAATGAAATCAAATATTAAAATTTACAGACTACTTTTTATTCTCCTGTCCATTATCGTAATTATATTGGCGACAGGCAGTTTTAGCAACGATCCTACAAAAATTTATACCTCATGGCTTGTAATTTCATTGTGGGTTATTGTGTCGGGATTGAGTTTGTTCTTAATAATTCGCAGTTTTAACACAAATAATTTGCTATATTGCATTTTACATCTGTCATTTATTATAATTCTGGCAGGTGCTTTCATTACTCATCTGACAGGTAAGGAAGATGAAATACACTTACGCATCGGCGAAACCACAAATATCAAATATTATTCACCAACTAACATAAAATTGCAGGATTGCAGAATAGATTATTACACAAATACAATGACTCCGCGCAACTATATTTCTACCGTTTCCATATCAACAGAAAAAGAAACAGTATCCAATCAAAACATATCCGTAAATAAACCTTTAAAAACAAACGGACATCGAATTTTTCTCACATCTTTTGATTCCGATCAAAAAGGTGTTACTTTTTCTCTTACAACTGACCCTTACGGAACGGCAGTAACATATTTTGGATATTTCCTCTTCTTTCATTTAGTCCCATTAGTGTTGATTAAGGGATTGCGTAAAAAAGTCTGAGAAATACCGTCTTAAAAAAATATAAGCTCTAAATTATTTTATCATTGTAACCTTTTCAAGCACTACATCCGTAGAAATGAATCCCTCTTTAATAGGCTCTTCTTTGGCGTAATCAGTCGATAAATACTTTTTGTTACAATCTGCAAAGACAGTCGCCACAACTGCATCCGCACCAATCATATTTTGAATCGCAACCGCACCAAGGAAATTTGCGCCGCTCGATATTCCAACGCCAAGCCCCAGATTACGGGCAAGCTTCTGAGCCATTAAAATGGAGTCGCCATCATCTACTTCCACAATCTTATCTAAAAATTTCAAATCCACAATGGAAGGTATAAACTCATCACTTATTCCCTGTATTCTATGCTTGCCAACGCGATAGCCCGTAGAAAGTGTAGGAGAATTCGCAGGTTCAAGCGGACAAACCATAATTTCTTTATTCAATTCTTTCAAATATTTTCCCACTCCCATCACCGTTCCTCCTGTGCCTACACCAGCCACAAACGCATCGGGAATACAACCTAACTGCGAAAGTTGAGAAATCAATTCGGGTGCAGTATAAAGATAATGTGCTTCACAGTTCATTTTATTGTCAAACTGGCATGGGAGAAAAACATTATCGGGATCATTGGCTTTCGCCGCATTTGTCATCTCTATGCTACCAAGAAAACCGCCCTCCTCCTTGCTCACAAGGCGGATGTTAGCTCCAAAAGACTTCATAATATTGATTCTTTCCACGCTCATCCAGTCAGGGATGAAAATGGTAACCTGATGTCCCATGGCTCTACCCAGTGCCGAGAAAGAAATACCTGTGTTTCCGCTGGTTGCCTCCATGATATGCATTCCCGTACGCAATTCGTCACGGCGATACGCACATTCCAAGATATGAAACGCCATTCTGTCCTTGATGCTACCTGTAAGATTGTGATATTCGGCTTTTGCAAAAATTTGCCTCTTCGTTCCCCTGTACGTGTAATCTATTTTCAACAAAGGAGTATTTCCAATTATAGATTGCAATCCAAGCAATCTGGTTTGAATTTCTTTATATTTCATAAAAACAGTTATTTTAATAAGAAATGACTTTTTAATTTGACTTTCCGCCTGCGAAAATAATAATTTTATTTTATAAAACTAATAATTCGTACAAAAATCATTGCAGCACATATTCATAAACTTATAATACATAGTTATGAATTTGCGGTACGTACCAATGAACTTGCGGTACGTACCAATGAACTTGCGGTACGTACCAATGAATTTGCGGTACGTACCAATGAACTTGCGGTACGTACCAATGAATTTGCGGTACGTACCAATAATTTAGCGGGACATATATTTTAATATTTCATACTGCCTCCTAAAAAGGATAAACATACATTAACTTTTTCGCGGTTTAATCAAGCGAAACAACCATCTGACGAAAGATTTAAGACCTGTCCAAAAGCCTAAACCAACCAACTGCACAAAATAAAAAAAGATCTTTAAAGGAACATAAAACAAACTTATCAAAAAGACAATATTAACAATGCGATACACCATTGCCCCATGTTTTGCGTAAAAGGTCTTATCTTTTTGTGCATAGACCTGTGCTTTTAATGTGGCTTGCTCCCAATAAGGCGTTTGCTGCAGAATGTCTCCATTGGGTGCAATGACACAGGAAACTCCCGTATTTGCACTCCGACAGATATAACGCCTGTTTTCGATGGCTCTCAAGCGGGATAACGATTTATGCTGCCTGTAACCCTGAGTGTTACCCCACCATCCATCGTTGGTAATGACAAATAAAATATCATTACCCTTCAACGAAAACTTCCTCACCAAATCGCCGCAAACCGACTCGTAGCATATCAATGTGCCATTCGTTAAACCCGTATTGGTATTTTGAAAACACCGGATTTTACTGTCTGTTGCCAGAGTGCCGACAGTTCCGCCTAAATCCAGAGAGAGAGATTCCAAAAACGGAAAGATTTTTCTGAAAGGCATCTTTTCAACCGTTGGGGTCAGATAACTTTTTCTTCTGTATGTAATGGCATTTTCCTGAGTCATCTTGCCTATCTGGACAGCGATATTGCTACATTCGTAGTAGAAAGTGTCAATTATATCGCCGTTAAAATCTTTAACAATTTTCTTACGGGCGGCGTCCGTTTTTATACCATGCAAAGGTTTGTAGGAACTCATTCCTGCAATCCAGTTAAGTTTCGGATATGCATCATTAAACGCCATTATTCTTTTAATCGTAGGAATATTCTGCAACTCATCTTCATTGCCGAATTCCTGAAGACAACTTTCGGGAGCGATAACATAATCCGTTGCGGAATCCGCTTCTTTTTCAGCCATATTAAGTATCAAAGAGCAAACGCTGTCTGCCGTCAAACGGTATTGCTCGTGATAAGGATCGAGGTTAGGCTGAAGAATAACAACATTAACGGGATATTCGGTATTCGGCTTGTAATTCCAATACATTATCAACGAAGTTATAATCGGTATAAACAAAACGCTCCCGGATATAAGGATATATTTCAGGTACATCTCATTGCGATGAATACTTATAACGGTAATTGCAAGCAACGTATTTACCATTAAAATCCATAAACTTCCTCCGCTCGCACCCAACCATTCATACCATTGAACCATAGCGGGCATATCTGCAAACGCATTGCCGAGATTGAACCATGGAAAGTTCAAGTCCCACGACTGATGGATATTTTCAAACATTATCCAAATCAAAGGGAAAAAGAGAATAGTTTTTTTCTTGTTGGAAAATGCCTTGCGGAAATAGTGATAGATTGTAAAGACCAACGCCATTAGTGTTGCATTAAACACAGGCAATAATATTGCAAACCACACAGACATTGCCACCCACCAACCTCTCGCAAGATTAAAGATAGCAAAAGATATAAACGAGTACAGGAATATATGTGAAGAACTATAATTTCTGTGTTGATACGTGTTTTTGGATAAAATCTTGTTCTCCCATAACAATAAAGGTATAAAAGCAAAAAGAATAAAGATAGGACAACCAACAGGATACCACGAAACAACAAAAAGAAACCCCGAAATCAAAGCAACAACTATAGATTTCAAATCTTTATATTTAACACTTAATTCAGCAGTTATGTTTTCCATAATTTAATATTTATCATTGTGATTTAGGAAAACAAAAGTAATAAAAAACAATGTTTTAGCAAATTTTGAGAAAAAACGCTATTTTTGCTGTGTTTTAACAGTAATTACAATGGACAAAGCAGTACATATCATTTTTTACTTTTTAATTTTATCATGGCAATGGATATATTGTCAAAAGTTTCCAAGCAATTATTTCGATCAACCCTTAAAAATAAACCTTTACGCTTCGGGTAACTTTGCCGAACTTCGGAGTAATCACTTTCACAGCGGACAGGATATTCGCACCAACGAAAAAACAGGATACGGTGTTTTTGCTCCCGCTGACGGATATGTATCAAGAATAAAGGTACAGGCTTTTGGTGGCGGGAAAAATTTGTATATTGACCACCCAAACGGATATACTTCCGTGTATATGCATCTTGAACGGTATGCTCCCGATATTGAACGATACCTCAAAGAAAAACAGTATGAAAAACAACTTTATGAATTGGATATAACATTAAATCCCGATGAAATACAAGTGAAACGCGGAGATATAATTGCTTACAGCGGAAACACAGGTGGTTCTGCCGGACCTCACCTGCATTATGAAATTCGCAAAACATCCAATCAGCAAACAATAAATCCATTGCATTTCGGTCTAAAAATAGAAGATACTGTTCCGCCATATTTTGTTTCGGTTATGGTCAAAGGTGATAATTACATTGAAGTAAAAAACGAAAATGACACAATAACAGCCGTAGGCAACGAATTTTATTTTTGTGTTGAAGGCTACGATAAATCTAATGGTTCTACATCTCGCAACGGTGTCTATTCAACAAAGGTATTTATCAATGATACTCTTTTGTTTGACTGCACAATAGACAGATTCTTGTTCGGTGAAACGTCTTTTGTCAATGCAATTATAGATTACGGATACTACATTGAGAAAGGAAAAACTATGATTATGACCAAACGTTTGGAACAAAATAAATTTCCATATATATATTATAAAGGCAACACCGGTGTATTAAAAGATGACAAGGCACATTTTTACAAAGTCAGATGCGTTTTAATGGATTTCTTCGGAAATACAAGAGAAAAAACATTTTATCTCGACGCACATTTTCATTCTTATAATGAGAAAAATGACAAAACAAAATACAAAATCTTCACTGATAAGGAAGAAAACGTATATACATTTGCAGACCAAAGCAAAATAATAATACCAAAAGGAGCTTTATATGAGCCAATGTATATTCCAACATTCGTCAAAGAACAAAAAAAATACTACATACCTGAAAGCAAAAATGTTCCTTTGCATAAATCAATAACAGTTAAATTAAACTCTGACAACATTCCCAAACACTTAAAAACAAAAGCAATAATAACTCGCAACGGGGTTTCAATAGGTGGAATACAAAGCGGTAGATTTGTAAGTGCAACATCTGCCTCTTTTGGAGTTTTTGCTTTGGCAATAGACACAACAGCACCCAAAATTGAAGCAAAAAACTTTAAAGAGAATACAAAACTAAAAGACTATCAAACAACATTACAGATTAAAATAACTGATAATTTATCGGGGTTAGTAACATATAATGCTTATTTAAATAATGAATGGGTTTTGTTGGAACGCGATGGTAAAACTTCCACTTTTACATTTGATTTGAACGAATTGTATTTATCCAAACCTGTTAATCTTATTGAGGGAGAAAACCTTTTTAGAATAGAAGCACGGGATGAAAAAGGCAATGTGAATGTAAAACAGTTCATCATAATAAAATAATTTAAAAGTATTCTGAATAATTCTGCTGAAATAACACTGAATCAAATAGCCTACTAACAATTAAAAGTTTTTTGAAACCCTAAAATGTTTTTGATTTCTTATTTTCGCATCCTTAAATAATTATAAATGTTTTAAATAAATTTGAATAATGAATAATCAAAAATTCGCTGCATCTGAATTAGTACTTGCTCCGGATAACAGTCTTTATCATTTGCGATTAAACAACAATGAAATTGCAGAAAAAGTTATTCTTGTTGGAGAACCTGAACGTGTAGAAAAAATATCCTATAAATTTGACAATATTACACTCAAACGCGAAAATCGTGGATTGATAACTCATTGTGGAACTTACAAAGGAAAACTTATATCTGTGATTGCAACCGGTATGGGTACGGGAAATATTGATATTGTTTTAACTGAACTTGATGCGGCGGTGAATATCAACCTTAAAACCAAACAACCATTTGAAAATACCAGACAATTAGATATTGTTCGTATAGGAACTTGCGGTTCAATGCAAAAAAATATAGATTGTAATGAATTTGTTGCCTCTCAATATGTAATAGGAATTGATGGAACATTTGATTTTTATGCAGATGACAAAGAAGTTGTCAATAAAGATTTGACAAACAGATTTATGTATTTTATGAATTGGAATAAAGATTTTGCAAAACCTTATGCCGTGGATGCAAGTGAAAATCTACTTAAAAGTATTGCTTTTGATATGCACAGAGCCATAACAATTACTGCTCCGGGTTTTTTTGCTCCTCAAGGCAGAAGTTTAAGATTGAATTTAGCAGATAACACTATCAACAATAGACTTCCACTTTTTTCTTACAAAAATATTCCTGTTGTTAATTATGAAATGGAAACATCATTAACCTATGCGTTGGGTCGGGCTTTGGGTCATAATGTTTTAACTGTTTGTTGTGTTGTAGCAAACAGAGTAAAAGGAGAATTTTTAGAAGATTATGCTGAAAAGATGGATATTTTAATAAATAACGTTTTGAATAGAATATAAAATGAAAAAAATAATTTTATTGTTAGCAATATGGTTTGTTGCATGTCAAAACAAAGAACCTTTAACCCCACAACCAATAAATGAGGACACAATGGCTCATATCATATATGATATTCAAAAAGCTAAAGCCATAGTTACAATAGTGCCAGACAGTACCATAAAAAAAGATATACGACTGCAAATGTTTCAAGAAGATATTTTCAAAAAATACAATACAAATCAAAAAGAATTTGATTCAACATGGAACTTTTACCTGAATAATAAAAACAGAATGAATACACTTTTACAAAAAGTTTCAAAAATGGATTCAACTAAAAAAGAGTAAATTTTATTACTTTAATATTTTTTTAAATCCTGTTGGCTTTCCTTCAGAGAAAATAACTAAATTATAAACTCCATGAGAAAGGTTTGTTATATTTAAGCATAGTTTCTTTGTATTATTAAATGAATGGTTTAGAACAGTTCTGCCCGAAATATCAAACATACGTACTTCATCAAAATCATTATTACTGCTTTCAATAAACAAATTGTCTTTAGCAGGATTTGGATATACATTTACATTTTCCAATTCTACCTCTGAAATTCCCATAAACATCTGACAAGCTTCTTCACTAAAATTACTTTCTATATCACATTCATTTCTCGTTTTCACTGTATAACAATAATTTTGTCCCATTACCAAATTAGTATCATAGTAAAAATTAGTATCTATATCAGCCAAAAAGTCTCCATTCCTATACAATGAATAAGGATAACCTTGTGCATCCCAAAAAACATTAAGTCCGTAAGCAGATATTTGCATTATAAAAAGATTTGTTGGAGCTGTTATTTCAGAATAATATGAAAGTTTTACTCCGACTACGCTGTCGCAATTATTATCATTCTGTAAAACAACATAATGATAAACTCCCGTATCACTTATTGGAGTCGTAAAATTTTCATCCGTATAACCAACACCCTGACATGTGACAGCATTATAATAAACGGTATCTGTTTTGCTGAATGAAAGAGTTAAAGATACAAGACTATCACAATCTATTGGATTTTGAAACAGCTTACAATATGTTCCTGCCTGACTTATTCCATTTGTAAAATTTGCATCCGTATAAGGAACATCTTGGCATTGAGTAACAGAATAATTATAAAATGCTTGTATGCCATAATAATTGGTAAAGTTACTCCAATAAGTGGCAGCCTGATATGAAGTAACACTGTTACATGGAACATAAACAGGTATATTAGTCGAGATACCTGTAAATGGTGCGTAAGAGACAAAAGGCGGTACTTCTTTTTGAATATTGATAAATTGTAAATTTGTGTATGCAAAAGCATTATCTCTTATTGTGTCTATAGAATTTGGCAAAGTCAATGATTTTAATCCACTACTCATAAAAGCATAACTTTCTATTGACGTAACTGAATTAGATATTGTAACAGAAGTTAAGTTATTGCAATTATAAAATACATACGGCTCTATTTTAGTAACATGATTTGTTATATTTATTCTTTGTATTCCACTTGAATGAAATGAACCGATTTGTAATGTGGTAAGAAAAGAAGGCAAAATAACTTCTTCTATGTTTATGCAATTTTGAAAAGCGTAATCTCTTATTGTGGTAACAAAATTTGGTAATGTTATTATTCCTGATTTTCCTTCCGGACATTTAATTACAGTATCTCTTGTTTTATTATACAAAATACCATCAATGGAACTGTATTTAGGATTAGCAATATCAACATTTATATTTTGCAATGCAACACAACCTTGCAATGCTCCGGTAGTGAAATCAGTTGTTGTGCTTGGAAGATTTAATGATAAAAGTGTACTACAATTTTGGAAAGCACAAGGACCTATTGAAGATACATTATTATGCAATAATATGGATGTTAAATTTATACACTCTCTAAAAGCATATTCTTTTATTACTGCAACAGGAGTAGGAAGATTTAATACCCCTGTTTTGCCAGCAGGACAACAAATCAAAGTATCTTTAGCTTTTGTCAGAAGTATTCCATTTTCAGAACTGTAACGCATATTGTTTGCATGAACATTTATATCAGTTAATTGAGAACAACCATAAAACATCATATAATCTATAGATGATACTATATATTGAGGAATATTTATTGAAATTAATTGATTACAATAAGCAAATGCAAGACTTCCTATATATTTCAAATTATTTGGAAGACTTATTGTTATTAAACTTGTACAGCCATTAAAAACGTATGCATCAATAGTATCTAAATTATTTGGAAAAGAAATAGTATTAAGATTTGAACAATAGTAAAATGCTCCACTATGAATAGAAATTAAAGATCCTCCCATTTGAACTGTTTTCAACTTTGAACAATTCTGAAAAGCATAAGCACCTATTGTAATAACACCATTACCAATAACTATGTCTTTTATTCTATTAGAATATGATAACCATGGAGCAGAATTATCAAGCATCTGACCATTACCGTTAATTGTCAGCAAACTGTCGCTGTTCAATTCCCAAGTTAAAGTGCCACAAGTACCCGAAGAGATGATTGTTTGAGATTTAATATTCTCTACATTCAAACACAAAAAAGCAAACAACAAAATAATCAATATCTTTTTCATCTGATTTTAATTTAACCGTTTTTATCTATAACAAAAATATATAAATTTTTATATCTATCAAAATGTATAAGTAATAATTATAAACTCCAGCAAATATTATTTGATATTCTTTTGATTTTTACTCATAATAAATTAAGATTTTGTAAGAGAAAACAGCATTTCTGCATCAAAAAATCAAAAAAAATTACAATAAAAGCAAAATATTTCTAACATAATTATAAACTACTATCATTTTATCTTAATACATCTATCGTTCCTTTGAAATCCACTGATTTATCGTGTCTAAAACCAATAAATCTGTAAAAATATGTTCCCGTAGGAGTGGAAGCATCAGGTTTCCAAAAATCCGAATAGGCAGAAATATTCTTCCTATGATAAATCTGCTTCCCATATCTGTTATAAATAAACAGTTCATTCTCAGGAAAAACATATTCTTCTAATAAATTATGTATTTCAAATACATCATTTATGCCATCACCGTTTGCCGTTATTACATTTGGAAAAATTACATTCACAACCATTAAATCAAGGTTAATAATACTGTCGCAGCCATTAGAACCTGTGTAAGTATTGGTATAAAATCCTTCTTCTGTCTCATTAAAACCAAACAAATTAAATGTCTTTCCCTTAAATATGTTTGCTTTAAGAGTATCTGTGTATATCGGTTTTATTGCAAGGAAAAGTACAAAAGAAGAATCACACCCATAAATACTTTGGAACATGGTATCATATACACCTTCTTCCGTATATTCTTTATCGTAAAACTGATACGGAACGTTTGAACATGTTGAGTCATAAATGGTATCTTTATAAGTAAGATGTACTTCCAAATGCAGATTTACTATTGAATCACAACCTTCAACCGTTTGTAATGTTAAAGGATAAACACCTGTTTCAGTAAGAGGAACGCCTTCGGGTGCATAATAATAATTATCACAGATTGTATCATAAACATCCGTTCCATAATAAGACTCTTTAACTCTTACCGAATGATTAGCAGTATGCGTACATCCAAAACTATCAATAACACTTACAGAATAATTAGTGTTTGTAAGTGGAGCGACTGTTATACTTTGAGTTGTATCTCCCGTACTCCAAGAATATATTCCATTCATAGTTACATTAAGAGTTATTGTATCACCTAAACATAATGAGTTAGGAGCATCTATATTAAGAATTCCGGAAGGACTTTCCAAATTGATATAAGTTTCTAAAGTATCCGTACAAAGATTATTGTTCATACCTGTTACTATTCGAACCAAATAACTGCCGCTTGAATAATAAACACGAGTAAAAGTATTCTGTTGAGTACTAAAACCGTCCGGGAAAAACCAACGCACTGTTTCTGTTCTACCTATTGTGTCTGTTCCTTCTTCGTGACTGGAAACAAAGCTCGTATTATTGAATGTAACATAAAATTTACAATCAGAAAACGTATAAGAATAATCAAATGCAGCTATTGGATACATATTTCCCGATACTGCATCTATACGAAATTTACAATTAGGATTAGCGATATTGGATACAATACAATAATAATAGTTTGTTCCTAACCCGGAAACATTTAATTGTTGTTCGTTAGATATAACAGTAGATGGATTATTCAAATTGTACCAACTGTAATTAAATCCTTCAGGAGCAGTAAAAGAACTTGAATCAACAATACCACAGCTGAAATTATTAATCATTTTTGACTCACAGTTTAATGTAAAGTATGCATAACCACAGTGTGTAGGATTACCATCGGCACAATCTCTCGTTGTTAATCTGACTTTTATCTTCTTATTATGATATGAGGAAACATCAAATCCTATTGTAGTCCAATCTTTCCACAATATTTTATTTGCCGCTTCATTCCAGTCATCCGTATTTTCTCCTGCTACAAAATTCGCATAACCACACACAGGGTCTATTATTATTCCGTTTGAATCAAGTATTTCCAATGTAAATCGTGGTCTGTTGGATGAAGTATGTCCAAAAGGATCTTTCATCACTACTGCATATCTTAACAATAACAAATTATTTATATTTGTATCTATAAGATAGCTATATGTAAGAGATTCCGATTTATTTCCATCCCAATTACCCAATCGTACGGATTCATTTCTTCCTTCGGGAACAGTACGAAGAATATAACCGCTTAAAGAATCTCTCGCTGCAGTATCATAATTGATTGTGTGCCGACTCGTTTTATCCTTTTCTCCATTATCAACTATTCCTTGAAAAGCATAAGGATTCAAAGCATTGCTCCCATAGTTTGCAACAGTAAGAGGAGAATAAAAATCCGTATAATTCATACAATTATCATAAGTAAAAACAGGAGGCAAGGTTAACATACCGCAAGTTATTGTATCCATATAGCCATAAATAGTAATGGTATATGTTGTGGCGGGCGTAAGATTTGAAAACGTAATGGTATTACCGTCTGTGCTATCGGTTTTTATTAACGTTGTATCTTGATAGATGGATATGACCCACGACAAACTGTCATTATCATTTAGCCATGACAATGTTAACGAATTTGTAGTGGCATATACAGGATTGACATTGGCTAATGGAACAGGACAACCGCCATCATCAGGTGGTTGCGGAGGTGTGACATAACAATAATAGGAAGGACTTACTGAATTGTATGTATTTTTACAAAAAGAAGGTGGTGTTGCATCATGCATAGTGTCATCGTGACAATTAGCATAAAGCGTTACACTATAAAAACTGCATGTGTCTCGATTCTCAAAGATAACCGTATCGTCAGTTGTTATTACGGTGTCTGACGCATACGTACTTTGATTGGTAAATATGCAAATCCATGAAATAGTATCCGTCGATGAATACCACGATACCATATAATCATTTCTAATTCCGTCCGAACCGTTAGCTATTCTGTTTACGTTGGGTGAAGAAGTAGGACAAGAACATTGTGTCCAGTAAGCCATAACGTTACTAAGACAAGAAGCACAAGCGCCGGGTAAAGTATCACAAGCCATATAAATTTCAGCATGAATATAATCACAGTGTTGAAATGAAAAAATAGTATCTCCGCTGCTTGAATATAAAGGAAGCATGACAGAATCTCCATGTACCAACACGTTGTTTACCGAACCGAACGAAGTAGAAGATAAATTCAACAGATAATCATTTACTCCGCTAACAGGAGTCCATTTCAAATACGCTGATGTATCCGAATGAACAACTGCATAGAGATTACTAACTCTTCCCTGACACGAATTGCACGAAGTTAAAACAAGTTTGAACCCATAACCTTGCGGATTATCACTATCGGAATGAAAATACACCTGTAAAGTTCTGCTACAGTTAAATGGAATATCCACAGTATCCGATGTAACATAGCTATTTGTATAAATTACCGACCCATAAACGTCTCGCAGTTCTATTCTTGTTCGTGAAGATTCTTCCATTGCAAATTCAAGATGGATATTATCATAGAAAGTATAGTTATTCAAGGTTGTAACCTGTATTGTGCTGCTGACATTTGTGCCATAAACACCGTTAGGACCTCCATCGTCATAAATAATACAGTTATTACTCGTATAATAATTCACTCCGGTTTGCGACATTGTATAGATGTCCTGTGCGTGAGCAGAAAGTGATGCCACAAATATCAAACAAATAATTACAATATGGTTTTTTTTCATTTTATACGGATTAAAACGCGGCAAAGATAGAAAATTATTTTATTCTAACATATATTTAATGTTTTGTTGAACTGATTATTTGCCTGAAATTCTAAGTTTCAACCCTGCGAGAAGGGTATCAGGACAAAAATTAAACACACTGTTCATTTCGGCAGCCATTCCAAAGCCGCATTTATCGCAAACTCCTTCTGCTTTGCCCTGACATTGCTCTAACTTTGTGCCGTTTGACATGATAAAATTCGTTACCCAGCATTGCTTTTTGAAATTTAAATGCTTCATTTTGCGTAATCCCGAAAGAGAATTCATAATGGGATAACCCTTTTGTTTATAGGAAATTATAATATCTATTATCTCCGCACGCCTTGCCATATCTAACGAGAGCGACTCAGTCCCCTTAAACGGAGTATGGAAATTTAATGAAATCGATTTGATAAACGGGCTGTGTTTTACGTATTCTATTGTATCCGCAACAGACTTGTAATTCAGAATGTTAATTACCATATTTGCCGAAAGGGATTTGTGATTTGCGATGGCGATATTTTTTTCCAACAAAGCGAAAGTCCCCTGCCCTCTTATCTGTTGGTGATATTCCGCAACGCCGTCCAAACTCACCCAGACGCTATCGGCAATTGTAGAAAAGGGTTTTTGAGCATTGGTTGTAACAGTGCATGAGAAAAAACCAATACTTTTTGCAAGTTTAATTAAATCGTTTATATCCTTTCCGTTATCGTTCCAGATAAATGGCTCTCCGCCTTCAAAATCTACGAAGCGCGACCCAAGATTGTAACAATAGTTCAATTCCGAACGTATGTCCTCAAATGTTTTAACGTTCGGATTTTCTACATTATACACACAGCAATGGCGACATTGGAGATTACATTCGTCCGAAATAAAAATCACGCTTTGCAAAGGTATTCGCTTTTTGAAAAATCTCACTTTGATAAACCAAAGAGCCAAATAAAATATTTTGGTAAGCAACATAAGATTATTTTTTTAAGTTTGCAAAGGTATGAAAAAATAACTTACATTGATTTTTAATAAAAGTGAAGTTGAGAAAGGTTAAAACACTCGTGATTCAGAGTTTCTAAAACTTGAAAAAGGCTAAAACACTCGTGATTTAGAGTTTCTCAAACTTGAAAAAGGCTAAAACACTCGTGATTTAGAGTTTCTCAAACTTGAAAAAGGTTAAAACACTCGTGATTTATGGTTTCTAAAACTTGAAAAAGGTTAAAACACTCGTGATTCAGAGTTTCTCAAAGAAAATAATGACGTTTTTCTATAATAAAAATATGGACGGATAAATGAAAAGAGATAAATTAAACGGTAATATACCGTATGTTTTATTACTTTTCCATAATAAATATTGCTTTTTGTATTATGAAACAGAGCAAAAAATTATACTGCACCAATTTTTACATATAAATAAAAATCAATGCAGTATAAATAAAGATATAAATGATTAAAATTAAAATTATTATGTTAATATGAAATATAAAATTAGATTCCCATTTCTTCCGATACGGCTTTTTGTATAAGGTTGGCAAAGTCTGCAGGCGACATTGTTCCCAAATCACCATCGCCATGCTTGCGGACGGATACAATGTTATCCATTTCTTCTTTTTCGCCAATAATCAGCATATATGGAATTTTCTTTACTTCCGCATCACGTATTTTCTTGCCGGCTTTTTCATTTCGTTCATCTATTGAACCTCTCAGGTCATATTTATTGAGTTCGGCAAGCACGTTTTTAGAATATTCTATGTATTTTTCGCTTATTGGCAGGATGATAAACTGTTCAGGTGTAAGCCATAAAGGGAATTTACCTGCCGTATGTTCTATAAGTACCGCTACAAAACGTTCCATTGAGCCGAAAGGGGCGCGATGTATCATTATGGGACGATGTTTTTGATTATCCGAACCTGTATATTCAAGTTCGAAACGTTCCGGCAAATTGTAATCAACCTGAATTGTTCCTAACTGCCACTTCCTGCCGATTGCGTCTTTCACCATAAAGTCTAATTTTGGTCCGTAAAAGGCTGCTTCACCTGTTTCAGTGGTTGTTTTGAGTCCTTTTTCTGCCGAAGCTTCTATTATCGCACGTTCGGCTTTATCCCAAACATCATCGCTACCGATATATTTTTCTTTATTAGCAGGATCTCTCAGTGAGATTTGTGCCGTAAAATTATCGAACTTCAAAGTGCGGAATATGTAAAGGACAATATCTATTACTTTACAAAATTCATCTTTTAATTGTTCGGGCGTACAAAAAATATGAGCATCATCCTGTGTAAAAGAACGCACACGCGTTAATCCGTGAAGTTCTCCGCTCTGTTCGTAACGATAAACCGTTCCGAATTCTGCAAGACGACAAGGTAAATCTTTATATGAATGAGGTTTTGTTTTATAAATTTCAATATGATGAGGACAATTCATAGGTTTTAACATATATTCTTCCCCTTCATAAGGCGTTGTAATCGGGCGAAAAGAATCCTGACCATATTTTTGATAATGTCCTGAGGTTTTATACAGTTCTACATTCCCGATATGAGGTGTTATAACCTGTTCATAACCATATTCTCTTTGTACTCGGCGAAGAAAATTTTCGAGTCTTGCTCTCAACTCTGCGCCTTTGGGTAACCATAACGGTAAACCCTGTCCTACCTGTTGTGAAAATGTAAATAATTCTAATTCTTTTCCTATTTTACGATGATCTCTTTTTTTTGCTTCTTCCAAAAGAGCTAAATATTCCGTTAAATCTTTTTGTTTTGGGAATGTAATAGCATAAAGTCTTGTTAATTGTTTGCGTTTTTCATCTCCGCGCCAGTATGCACCTGCTAAAGAAAGTATTTTTATTGCCTTAATTGGAGAAAAATCAATTAAATGAGGTCCTTTGCATAAGTCAATAAAATTACCTGATTCGTAAAATGTAATAGATCCATCTGCCAATTCATTTATCAATTCTACTTTATAAATTTCTCCTCGTTGAGAAAAAAATTCCAAAGCATCTGCTTTGCTTATTTCTTTTCGAATTATTTTAGTACCAGCCTTAACAATTTCCTGCATTTTTGCTTCAATAACGGGAAAGTCTTCAGTTGTTAAAATTTTATCTCCGAAGTCTATATCATAATAGAAACCATTTTCTATTGCGGGTCCGATACCAAATTTTGCATTTGGATACAATTCTTTTACGGCGGCGGCTAAAAGATGAGCGGAAGAATGCCAAAAAGTATGTTTTCCTTCATCATCATTCCACGTATTCAGCTTTATGTTACAGTTCTTTTTGATTTCTCTATTTAAATCCCATACTTCGCCATTTATATTTGCAGAAAGACAATTACGGGCGAGACCTTCGCTTATACTTTTAGCTATATCTAAAGCCGTAACGGGAGTTTCAAATTCTTTTATTGTATTATCAGGTAAAGTTATTTTAATCATATTTGTTTGTTTTATCGTTTTTTGAACGTGCAAAAGTACAACTTTTTTTTAATAACAGAATAAATCATTCTTGATAATGATTCGTTGCTCTTGTTATTATACAATAAAAGTTTATTCTCTTTAAAGTTTGATATGGAAAATACCATTTTGTGAATATAAACGCTTTTAAGTTATATAAAACAATGTATTTTTGTAGGATATTGAAATAGTATAAAATACATAAAAAACACATAATCAATGTTTAGAATAAATAATAATGATAAAATAAGACTTATAATCCACAATACAATGAAAAAAAATTATAAAATAATTATTATCAATGCGTCTAATAAAATACAAAAAAAAGAGAAAGAATAATAAGAAACAAAATTTGACTTTGTTAGGGTGAAAATGTTATACTGTAAAACTAAAAATGACTTGGAGAGGGAGGTGGTTTATAATAGTGTAATTTATTTCTATTAAATTAAAAACAACAAACAAACTTCATAATGCAAAAAAATCCTCTCTCTTTTTTTGAAAATTATAACTGATATATAATTACGTAAATGAAGAAACTACAAACACTGAAAAATGGAAACAAAATTACTGTATAGGGGTAACCTTAAGCGTTACCCCTTAAACAAAACAATAAAACAAACTCAAAAACAAATAAAATTACTTTCAGGATTAGATTATATATCCCATTTCAAATTACTACAACTAAGCAAATAGCTTAGATCATAGTATTCTATTAAGTTAAAACTTTTTTGAGAGGCTATTTTGATAGTAAAAGCCTCTTTTTTTATATTAAATTTGATTAGTGATAAGTAATTATATTATAAAGATGTTTATCATTCGTGATGATAACACATAACAATGAAAGACCATAAACGCCTTTTTATAATTTCCCGTTCTTCAATATGAGCCATGTGCCCTACATTTTCAAGTAACAATACCTCACTTTGTGCAGGTAACATTGCTTGAGCAAAAGCTAATTCAACAGGTATGCGAGTATCCTGTTTGCCAAGTATAAATAAAACAGGAAAATTTGCTTGAGATAATACACTTATTTTTGATGTTCGTAACGCCATTCCTTTTTCGGCTGCTATAATTGCCTCT
This sequence comes from Bacteroidales bacterium, assembly GCA_031272245.1. GTDB lineage: Bacteria > Bacteroidota > Bacteroidia > Bacteroidales > P3 > JAISGN01. The sequence goes on along the minus strand of JAISUE010000079.1, from coordinate 2,600 downwards.
CCTTTTATTTTAAGAGCAGAGTCTTTAATATTTTCTATCTCTGTATGAAGACGTTCAGCATTAGATTTAGCAAAAAGATTTGGGATAAAATTAACTATGAAACTTGATGCATTATTGCGGACAACATCATTTACACGATAGCGTTCTTGCTTTTGGTCTTCCCTGTCAGGTAAAGAATGTGAATGAAGTAAACAAATACCCTTAACGTAGTCAGGGAACATTTGTGCAAAAGCCAAAGCAATGTAACCGCCCATTGAATGTCCAATAAACATACAATTAGAAACCTCTGCCTGATCAAGTACTGCTTTAACCATTTCTGCTTGTAATTCCATTGTATGAACATCCGATACTATTTCACTTTCTCCATGACCCAACAAATCTATAGCAATTACTCTGGCAAGTTTCATATAATCTCTAACATAATAATGCCAAATATCCAAATCATTCATAAAGCCATGCAAAAAAACAACAGTAGCAATGCTTTCCTTTGCTCCTTCATCTTGATAATTTATCTTTTTACCTTCAAACAAAATTTGCCTGTGTACCATAATTATTTTCAAATTTATTGTCCCAATGTGAGAACAAAAGTACTAAATTTCTGATAAAAACATAATTAATTGCTTTTTAAATTAAAAAGAATTAGCTATTGTAACAAAATCCTGCGCCTTTAAAGATGCGCCTCCTATCAAACCGCCATCAACATCCGGCATGGCAAACAACTCTGTTGCATTTTCAGCATTACAACTGCCTCCATACAAAATACTTATATTATCTGCTATTTTTTTATTATAATGCTCTGCTATAAGACCGCGAATAAAAGAATGTATTTCCTGTGCCTGTTCCGCAGTAGCTGTTTTTCCCGTACCAATAGCCCATACAGGTTCGTAAGCAATGATAATCTGTTCAATTTTATCCGAATGGAGATGAAATAGTCCTTCTGTTATTTGAGTTTTAATTACAGAAAAGTATTCCCCCTGCTCTCTCTCTTCCAAACTTTCTCCAACACAAACTATAGGAGTAATATTTTCTTCCAAAAGCCTGTTCACTTTTTCCGCTACATCTTTATTTGTCTCTAAAAAATATTTTCGTCTTTCGCTATGTCCCACAATGCAGTAATCAACCTGTAAAGAAGCTAACATTTTTGCGGAAATCTCTCCTGTATATGCTCCTTTTTCAAAGGAACTTACATTCTGACTGCCTACAAAAAAATCGGAACTTTCAGAAGCATCACTCGCTAATTCTAAATATGGAAACGGAGGGCAAAGAATTATATCAACATCGGTTAAATCATATTCACTCAATTCTTGAGCAATTTCGCTTATCAATTCATCGGCTTGAGAAAATTTAAGGTTCATTTTCCAGTTACCTGCAACAATATTTCGTCTCATATACTTTATTATTTTTAAAGCAAAAATAGGAAAAAGTTAACAAACAGGAATTTAATTAAATACATTTCTCAAAACCTGCCCTTTTGTTATTCATATTTAATCTTGCGGCAGTCTCGTTTCCGCCGCCGTCTCTTCCGTTATTGCAATTTCAACCCTCGTTCCCATCGCCGCAATCCTCAGTCCGAAGGACTTAATTTTCATAACCGCAACGCCAACGGCTTGCGGAAACGCAAAAACCATTATTTCCATCAACTCAATCATTTTCAACGCTTTATCAACTTTGATTTTTGCTTTTTCAACAGTCGTTTTGAAGTTTGCAAACGAGTTTTCAAACTTTGCAAACGAGTTTTTAACTTTTGCAAACGAGTTTTTGAACTTTGCAAACGAGTTTTTAACTCTTGCAAACGAGTTTTTGAACTTTGCAAACGAGTTTTTAACCCTTGCAAACGATGTGTTTGAACCTGCAAACGAGTTTTCAAACTTTGCAAACGAGTTTTTAACTCTTGCAAACGCGTTTTTAACTCTTGCAAATGCGTTTGCAAATCGTGCAAATGATGTTTTATAAGCGAAAAATTTCGTTTTTGAACCTGCAACAAATGTTATAACCGCTTCAACCATTTTCAAAAAACCTGCAACAAAGGTTTTCGCCGTTGAAACGAGGATTGATGATTTTGAAACAAATGTTGTCGGATTTGAAACAATGGTTTTTGCTTTTTGTTCTCAGCAACAACTCGCTGACACTTGACTTTCAAACTTTTTAACCAAAATCACTGTGCCGTCTGCGCCATAGTCGCCCTCTCCGTAGAGCGATATATATTCGGAACGCAGAAAGGCGCTCATCGGAAGATCGGTTCGTTGAAAACCGACTTTTTCATAAGCCCTGATTGCTCTCGTGTTTTTACCTGACGGCGCAATAATGAGCGTATTAATATCCATTTTTTCATGCAGATAATCGCCGAGCGAAACAAGAGCGTCAGTGCCATACCCTTTTCCGCAATTAGCCTCGCATGAAAGCCAGATGTCAAGTTCCGAGATACCCTGCGTCAGATGAAAATTGCAGTAACTGATGAAGCCTACGGGGTTCTCGCCATCTCGTATGATAAACCCTCTGCCTGAAAGCGGCTTTTCACCCGTGAAAAAATACGCTTCGTAACCGCTGCCGTCCGATGCGTAGAACTCGTCAAAAGTCGGGATGGGTATGTCGGGGAAATC
>JAISUE010000057.1 GCA_031272245.1 Bacteroidales bacterium | reverse complement strand
TTTGAATAATTGATTATGGTTCAAGACAATTTAAGGAGTCTTTTTACCTTGTTTTTTCGGTTGCAAAGTTACAACTTTTTTAGAACTAACCACATTTTTATGACAATTTAATAAGTCTTGAAGATGGTTTGAGACGTCTTGAAATAAATAAGTTAAGGTTACTCAAAGCGGGAATAACTGGCGAATAGACACTACAACTAAAAATAACCTTTTATTGGATATTTTCTTTAATAAAACAACTAATTATTGATAAAAGTGCTTCGGACTGCTATGCCTTAAATTACTATTACTATTTCACCTTTAATTGGCTTGAAAGTATTATATTTAATAAGTAAATTTGCATGCAAATGCACGAAATGATATGAAAATGACGATGTTTTAGCACGTATTTTACTCTTTTGATTATTTTTGCATTATTATGATAAAAAAAAAATGAAACGATTGTTTTTCCTTGTTCTTTTAACAGTTGGCTGGAACGTTTTCTCTCAAAATTTATGGGAAGAAAAAATATATCATCCTCTTATTAAATCCGTTAAAATTGAAATTGCAGGAGTGGATTTAAGTTATCCTGTTATTGACCTTGAAGGAAATAAACATTTAAGGTTGAAATTTGACGAACTTAGTGAGCAAACCAAACGCTATGAATGGAAAATTATTCACTGCAATGCAGATTGGACGCAAAGTGAACTTGACCCTATGCAATACATTGAGGGATTCCATTATGGAATGATTGAAAATTATGCCAACTCTTTTAACACCATACAACGTTATGTTCATTATTGGCAGGATTTTCCAAATTCCACAATGCGATTTCTTGTTTCAGGTAATTACATTATTAAGGTTTATGAGGAATACAATGAAGATAAAGTTATTTTTACAAGGCGATTTTATGTTTGCGACAACTCTTCTTTTGCAGGAGCTACTGTTTTACAGGCACGAGATCCGTCTTTACAACGCTATTTTCAGGAAATTGAAGTGCAGGTTACTCCAACTGACGGTTTTTCGTTTTCAAATCCAAAAGAGAATGTAAAAGTTGTTGTTCAACAAAATGGTAGACGTGATAATATTTCGCTATTACGTTTGCGACAGATAAAAGGTATTACTCTTGATTATAGTTTTGACCGCAGTAATATTTTTGATGGAGGCAATGAGTTTCGCAATTTTGATTTCACGTCTTTAAGAACTCGTAGTTTAAGAGTGGCTCGTTTAGATTATATTTCAGAAGAAAATCAAGTATTTTTAATAAAAGAAACCGATAGAGGCAGAAGTGTTTATTCATCTGCTGGGGATATTGACGGAAATTATTTTATACGCAATGATTATCAAGATGATTTTGATATATCTTCTGACTATGCGTGGATACATTTTACTTTTCCTTCACAGATAAATCTTGAAGGGGCTTATTATGTAGTTGGAGAATTGTCTGACTGGTATCTTAGCGAGCAAAACAGAATGCTTTACGACCAACAGGCAAAGGCTTACACTTTAAGTCTTTTCTTAAAACAAGGTTTCTATGATTATATGATTTTTTTCAAACCTGTTAATACTGTTGTTTCTGATGTTAGCAGAGTAGAGGGAAATCATAGCGAAACGCAAAATACATATCACGTTTTGGTATATTACAGAAAACCCGGTGACAGATTTGACAGCCTGACTGCTTGTACGGAAGTTAAGTAAAATGTACGTATTTACGCCGCCTTATAAATATCATAATAAATGCAAATAACAGAATAATTATTATTGGAACACCAACGTTGATAATTTGCCAGAAAGTTTTTTCACGTTCCATTTTAGCAATTTCAAGTTTTCTCATGATAACCTGTCTGGAACGCAGAGGTATAATGTTTTCGTCCCCAGTTAGATAATTAACGCAATTTGTAAGAAATTCTTTGTTGCCATACATCTGACGAGTGTATCTGTCATAACCTAACGGTAGCATTTCGCCTTTATAAAAATCATTTCTTATTATATCTCCATCTCCTACAACTATCATAGCATTGTTACTGTCGCATTTATCTTTGAATGCTATTGCCTCATTATTTTCCATATCAGGTGCAAGTCGGTTGGCAAAAGCAGAATTAAAATTTCCTTCCAGTAACATTGCAACAGGAAGATGAGCTTGTGTAAAAAGTTTAGGATCCTGTTTCTGTTTAAGCATTTCCAAAGAAACAACAACAGGAGTATTAAGCAGACGAGTATATTCGGAAGTTAAAAGTAGGGGTGTCTTTTTGATATTGTTTTCTATTGTGTCTATAACTGAAGCAAATTCTAATTTAACAGGATTAATTTTATCAGTTATTATGTTTGCAGAATTTGGGCTTATTTCTGGGAAAAAGTTCCATGGAAAATAAGTAAACTGAGGTTGTCCATTACTGTATTCACCTGTTTTTATTGGAACTTTACAACACTGTCTATCCATAACTAAATTCGTTTGCAAACGAATACCATATCTAAATAATGGGTCTTCAACTCCGGTAAAATTACTTATGGCGTATGTTTCAGCATGCATCTGCAATGAATCCATTGAAGCGGTTAGCGGATCAATCAGCCAAAGTACTTTACCTCCGTTCATAATAAATTGATCTAATATATACAGGTCTTTATATGAAAATATTTTTGATGGTTTCGCAATAATTATAGTATTAAATTTATTTATCATTTTTTGGGGAGCAGAATTTGGTACGGTATCATAACGTCGAGTTGTGAGAGCATTTAATTTTTCGTTTATGGTAACTGTATCTACGCTATAATATTCTCCAAGAGTTTGTGCAAAGTCCCAGATATATGGTATGTCCCACTCACCATGTCCCATTACAAAAGCAACTTTTGTACGCAAAGGATTAGCCATATTACGTAAAGCAGTGTAGAGATTGTATTCTAAATTTGATATGGAATTACTTATTATATCTTCTTCATTAAATCCTCCTTTTGTAGTTATAAGAGAGAATATTTGAGTGCGACCACCATAAGTTATTTCTATATAAGGAAAAATATATTGTTTAACTTCTGTATTTGATTTGGTCTGCATATCCATAAGAGGTCTAAATCCCAAATCAAAAAGGCGATTGTAAAAATCTGTCTGGTCTTGTTTATTCTCAAATTTATTAGGGTTGAAAAATTCATATTCAATATTGGAATTGTATGAACGGAATTGATTTATCATTTCGCGTGTTTCATTTCGTAATGATTTAAAGTTTGCGGACATATCTCCTTCAAGATAACACCTTATAAATATTACATCTTTCAATGATTTCACAAAAGTTTTAGTGGGTTTGGAAAGGGAATAACGTTTCTCATTAGTCAAATCAATTCGTGTAAAAAAGTAATATCCAACAACATTGATAAAAATAATGGCAACAAGTCCAAAAACAAGTTGAAGAATATGTGAGCGTTTAATATCGGTTTTTACATTTTTATCTTTAGCAGGATTAAAAATCCTTTCATACATTTGTTTTATTATGTTATTCATATCTAATATGGTTTGCAAGCGGCAAAGTTACAAATAATTTAAAAATAAAAAATGCTGTTATTCAAGGAAATATGTTTATTTTTATTTGTATACTACTAACTGACTTATAATCAATCTTTTTATAATCATAAAAAATCTTTGTTTTTTATGATTAAATCAAGCAATTTATCTACAAAATTGCTGATTATAAAATCAAAAATCACTATTTATTTTATCAACATAACTATAACTGTAAAGAGATTAATTTCAAAATAAAACTTTTTTGTACTTTTGTAATCTCTAAATAATGTAAGGTAGTAGAGTAATTTTTAATTTTAATATAATAGAAAATAACAAATAATTTTAATTATGGATAATTTCTCATTTTATAATCCTACAAGAATAGTATTCGGAAAAGGAACTATTGCAGAATTAGACAATCTGATTCCTAAAACAGCTAAAATTTTGTTGATTTATGGAGGTGGAAGTATAAAAAAGAATGGTGTTTATGAGCAGGTAATGGCTGCTTTGGGCAAAAGAAAAGTTACTGAATTTGAAGGTATAGAGCCAAATCCGTTTTATGAAACTTGTCTTGATGCTGTGAAAATTATAAAACAGAAGAAGATAGATTTTCTTTTGCCTGTTGGTGGTGGCAGTGTTATTGATGCTACGAAGTTTATTGCGGCTGCAACTTTTTATGATGGAAAAGATACATGGGATATTCTTTCAATGCAATCGGAAGTAAAACATGCTGTTTCTTTTGGATGTGTTTTGACTTTACCTGCAACAGGTTCGGAAATGAATCGTGGAGCAGTTATTACCAAAGCCGAAACAAAAGAAAAACTTGCGTTCCATTCAGACGAATGTTTTCCTTTGTTTTCAATTCTTGACCCTGAAACAACTTATAGTCTTCCTAAAAGACAAATAACTAATGGTATTGTTGATACATTTGTTCATGTAATAGAACAATATTGTACTTTTCCAAAAAGAAATCAACTTTCAGACAGATTTGCCGAAAGTATTCTTCAAACTCTTGTAGAAGAAGGCAGTAAGGTGATGAAAAACCCTACTGATTATGATATAAAAGCAAATCTTATGTGGGCAGCAACAATGGCTCTTAATGGTTTAATTGCTTGCGGGCAACCTGAAGATTGGGCAACTCACATGATTGGACACGAATTAACAGCGTTTTATGATATAGATCACGGTGTAACACTTTCAATAGTTTTGCCGGGTTTATTAAGAGTTATGAAAAAAGATAAATTAGATAAACTTGCTCAACTTGCAACACGAGTGTTTGGTATAAGCGAAGGAACACGTTCGGAAAGAGCAGATAAAGCTATTCTCGCTATAGAACGTTTTTTTAGAACAGTAGGAGCACCTACTCATCTTTCAGATGTTAATCTTGATGCATCATGCATTGACCCTATTGTGGAAAGGTTTAAAGAAAGAGGTTGGAAACTTGGTGAAAAACAAAATATAAATCCTCTTAAAATTAGAGAAATACTGCAAAACAGACTCTAAATGAAATATAAAAGAAAATCACAGAAATTAAGGTTGTCGCATAATATTATGTGTGTGATAACCTTATTTTTTGTTCTTAATTTATCATTTTCTGATTCAAAAGCTCAATCCTTACCTCCAAATCTCCCATATTACGATACGAGAATTATTCATTTTGGATTTATTCTTGGTTACAATCAAGCTTCAGCAAACTTATCATTAAAAAATCCTATGCCTCATGCCGACAGAATACTTAGTGGAACTGTAAGTCGTCAAAGTGGATTTACGATTGGAGTTGTAAGCGATTTGATTCTGTTAAAATATCTCCGTTTAAGATTTACTCCAATAATAAGTTTCTGTGATAGAAAACTAAATTTTAATGTCATAGATATAAATAATGGAAAAATTAAATCATTAGTTAATGGAATAGAAACAATCTGGCTTGAAGCACCTTTGGAATTTAAAATTCAAGCAAAACGCTGGAACAATTTCAGACCATATATCATTGCAGGTGGAAAATATGCTTATGACCTTGCTTCATTAAAACGAAAAAAAACAGATACTGAAGAAATACTTGTTAAGTTAGACAATCAAGAATTGTTTTATACGCTTGGTTTAGGTTTTGATTTCTATTTGCAATATTTTAAATTTGGAATAGAACTTAAAACTTCATTTGCCATAACTGATGCTTTAATTCATTCATATAACAATATATATACCGATGCTTTAGAAAAATTTAAATCACAAGCCTTTTACATCAATTTAACCTTTGAATAAAATATTTCCGTCAATATTTTACTGCCACACAATATAAATGTGGTAAGTGGATAATCTATAATGAAAATTTGTACTAAATTTGTCATCAAAAATTTAATATTTATATCACAAAATATCTTTTAATTTATATGATAGCAGTAACGGGAGCAGCAGGCTTTATTGGTAGCGTTATGGTTGCAAAACTCAACGAATTAGGGTTTGAAAACATAATAATTGTTGATGATTTCTCTAATGAGCAAAAACAAAATAACTTTAATAATATAAGTTTTGAAATAAAAATAGACAGGGATTTATTTCCTGCATGGGCAAATCTAAATGCGAACAAAATAGATTGGATATTTCATCTCGGAGCAAGGACAGATACAACTGAATTTAACTATTCTATTTTTCAAAAACTAAATATAGAGTATTCAAAACGAATTTGGCAACTTTGTTCCAAACATAATATCGGATTAGTTTACGCTTCTTCGGCTGCGACTTATGGTAATGGGGAACTGGGGTACGATGATGACATAGAGAAAATATCTTCTCTCCAACCGCTTAATCCTTATGGAAAATCCAAACAGGAATTTGACCTTTGGCAGCTTCAGCAGACGAACAGACCTGACAAATGGTATGGTTTGAAATTCTTTAATGTGTATGGTTTCAACGAATATCACAAGGGACGTATGGCTTCAGTGGTTTTTCATTCTTTTAATCAGATAAATGAGACAGGGAAAGTGAAGTTATTTCGTTCTCATCGTGCTGATTTTAAAGATGGTTTTCAGTTGAGGGACTTTATTTATGTAAAAGATTTGGTTGATGTTATGGCGTTTTTAATGATTGAAAACCCTGCGTCAGATATTTATAATCTAGGGACAGGGAAGGCGAGAGCTTTTTATGATTTAGCGAAGGCAACATTTTCTGCTATGAAAAAAGAGCCAAATATAGAATTTATAGATATTCCTTTGGATATAAGGGATAAATATCAATATTTTACTGAGGCAAAAATGGATAAATTACGCATAAAAGCGGGATACAAAAAGTCATTTTACAGTTTGGAAGATGGAGTTAATGATTATGTAATCAATTATCTTTCTAAACTATAACATTCATAGTTGAAGGCTAACTTTTTCATTATTTACCTGCTTTAATTCAAAAAATATATCCTGCAAGTTTAGAACTATATATTTCCTGTGAATAAATATGTAACTATTATTTATATCATTATTGGTATACGTGAGTTATTCCTGATAAAAGAAAGTCCTTAAAGTTTGAAAATATAGATATGATGAATATCTTTTGAATTTTAATAAAAATCTCATAAACAAAGATTTTACTACTTTTGCTTTCAAATTATAAAATTGGTTATGAGAGGCTTATTCAGATTTATTTCAAAATTTTATTATGTTTTTCTTTTTTTGATATTGGAAATAGCGGCTGTATTTTTTATTATTAACAATTCGTATTATCAGGGTTCTAAAATAGGAAATTATTGTAATTCTGTTGCTTCCAAAATATTTCAGAAACAGGACAATATAACATATTATTTTGGTTTGTCGGTTGAAAATAAGCGTTTAGCAAAAGAAAATGCTGCTTTACGTTCTCAGTTGCTTACCTCTTTTGTGCCGGTGAATAATGATTCTATAGTTGTCAATGATACTGATTACGTGCAGCAATATTCTTATGTTGAGGCAAAAATTATTGAAAGAACACTCGGAAAACGTAATAATTATTTTGTTATAAATAAGGGAGAAAAGAATGGTATAGAGCAGGATATGGGTGTAATTTGTGCAGATGGACTTGTTGGCTTTGTGGTTAAGACAACGGATAATTTTTCGCTTGTTATGCCGGTTCTGCATCAGGATAGTCGTCATAGCGTTAGAAATAAACGTACTAACGTTACGGGAACTCTAATTTGGGAAGGAGGTTCTTATACAGAGGGACGCATAATTGATTTTCCTTCTTCAATACCTCTAAAACGGGGAGATACTATTATTACAAGTGGATTTTCGTCAAATATACCTGAAGGAATTGCTGTCGGTTATGTGGATAAGGTTTATCTTGACAAGGGAACAGGTTTTTATGAAGTGAATATTCGATTTTCTGCAGACTACAATAATTTAAAATATGTGTATGTAATTAAGAATTTTTTTCAATCGGAAGAACGAAAATTGATGTCAAATATAGAAAAAGATAAAGAAAGAAATTAAGATGAGCAGACTGAATATTACATTATTAGGAGCGTTGCATTTTGTACTGTTGCTTTTTGCACAGGTTTTGTTATTTGATAACGTAAGACTGTTTGGATATGTTAATCCAATGATTTATATATGGTTTGTTCTTATGCTTCCTTACAAAACTCCACATTGGGCAGTGCTCATACTTGCTTTTTTGATGGGATTGTGTGTTGATGTGCTTTCGTTTGGACAAGGTTTTCATGCGGTAACATTGACTTTCATAGGTTTTATTCGTCCATTTGTGTTGAATTTTTACACAGGAAACCGTGATATTGCTCCATATCAGCGTCCAACTTTAAGCGATATGGGTTTTATGCAATTTGCTTTTTATATAAGTCTTTTGGTTATTATTCACCATTTATTGTTTTTTTCTTTAGATGTTTTTAGGTTTGATGAAATATTTCCATTTTTGTTACGATTGTTTTTAAGTACTGTTTCAACGGTTGTCATTATTCTTTTATGTGATTTTCTGTTTTTGAGAAAACGAGAATAGATTTGTAAATAATTAAAATAAAGACTGAATCATTATTATGAAAGAATTATTTTATGTTTTAGGCGGAACAGGTTTTATTTTTATGATGACAATGCTTGGTGCAGCAATGGTTTTCTTTTTCCGCAAAAAGACAAAGCCAGTTTTTCAGACGATTTTTTTGGGATTTGCTGCAGGTGTTATGATTGCTGCATCTGTGTTTGGATTATTAGTTCCATCTATAAATATCGCAGAAAGTAGCGGTTGTATTTCTTGGTTACCTGCTGCTGCAGGTTTTGTTTTGGGAGTTGCATTTCTTTTTGGTTTAGACAAAGCCATACCGCATTTACATCCAAATCTTAATTTACTTGAAGGACCTCATTCTTCAATGAAACGAACAACACTATTGGTTTTTGCCGTTACGCTTCATAATATTCCTGAAGGGATGGCAGTAGGGCTTTCTTTTGCACTTGCGGCACAAAATCCTGCAGATACTTCGCTTTATTTTGCCGCTGTTGCTTTAGCATTAGGTATAGGAATACAAAATTTTCCGGAAGGAGCTGCTGTAAGTTTACCACTTAGACAGGAAGGAATGAAAGTGAAAAGAGCCTTTTTAATTGGTACATTATCAGGAATAGTTGAACCTGTTTTTGGTATTTTAATGGTATTAATAGCAGGTTTTATTCAGCCTGCAATGCCTTATCTGCTTTCTTTTGCGGCAGGTGCTATGATGTATGTGGTAGTTGAAGAACTTATTCCTGAATCTCATTTGGGAGAACATTCAAATGCAGGCACAATAGCAGTTATGTCAGGTTTTTTGTTAATGATGATTTTAGATATTGCGCTTGGATAAGTAAAATAATTGCAAGATATTTTGTTATATTTTAGCGTTTTTGCTCAATAAAATGCTTGATTTCTTCCGCTTCTTTAAGATATTCATTTGCTTTTGCTTCATTTGGAGCAATTCCTTCGTCTGCAGTATAAATTTTTGCAATGTTTTCCAATGTAATAATTAGTTCTTGTGCATAGTTGGCAATAGAAACTTCTTTTTTGGCTTTTAATTCTGCAATGTTTAATGCTTTTTCGTACCAGTATCGTGCTTCATTATGATCTTTTCCTACAATATTACCATTAAGATAGTAATCTCCAAGTTTGCGGCAAGCCATAATGTCATCTTTTTCTGCACATACGCGATACCAAAGATAAGCTCTTGCATCACTTTTTGTTGTTCCTTCACCTGTTTCAAACATATTTGCTACCTTTAATTGAGACAGGAAATTACCTCTTTCTGCTGCTTTCAGATAAGAATTGAATGCTTCTCTTACATTGGTTTCGCAACCTTGACCAGATTCTTTCATAGTTGCAACTTGATACATTGCATCTACGTTTCCGTTTTTAGCTGCTTTTTCATACCAAATCAAAGCCTGTTTGTAATCTTTTAACTCACCAATACCTGTATAATACTGTTCTGCAAGTTTCATTTGAGCCTGTACATTGCCACTTTTAGCCTTTTTTAGATAGTTTTGAGCATTTAAACCATTGCAAATGCACAAAATCAGGATATATACAATTATATAATACTTATTCTTCATATTCCCATAATTTATGTTGTTTCCAATAATCCATAGCAGTAGGATGCCCATTTTGAAAAGCTAATTTGATGTAATTTATACCCATTGGTATATTTTTTTCAACACCATTTCCTTCAAATAACATACTGCCTACTAAAAATTGCGCTTTGGCAATTTCTCCCTTATCTGCGGCGATCTTATAAAAATTAAAGCCTTTTCTTATATCTTTGTCAACTCCCATGCCTTGTGAATACATTTGTCCAAGACAAAAATACGCTTCATAGTTTTTATTTTCTGCTGCAATTTTCATATATTTTAGAGCTTTGGTATTGTTTTTTTCAACTTCTACTCCATAATAATACAATTCAGCAAGAGCCATAATAGCATCCTGCTGATTTTGTTCAGCAGCTTTCTCATACCAATAAATAGCTTTTTGAATATCCTTTGGCATTCTGTCGGCTCTTTCGTACATTTTGCCAAGTCTATATTGAGCATTTGCATCACCATTTTCTGCATCGCGTACAAATGTTTGCGACAAAACTGCATGAGTTAAAGTGATACATAAAACAAATAAAATTGTTCGTTTCATTTTTTTACTGATTTTTAAGGCGACAAAGGTACATTTTTTTTTTCAATATCCATAATTTCTAATTAAAAATGATAATTTTAGAAATAACAACATCTTTTATGACAGGTTAATTCTAACCCTTTTTCTGCACAAAAAACTTATAAAAAAAACGAAATTATTTGGAGTTTCAAGTTTTTTTCTTACTTTTGCAACCTCAATTTTAAGATAATGAACAGATATAATATAAATACGCTATTTAAAGCACAGAAACGGGCATTAGACGCACGTT
>JAISUE010000049.1 GCA_031272245.1 Bacteroidales bacterium | reverse complement strand
AAACTCTTGTTGTGTCATAGTTTATTACTTTTTTTGGTGTTCAAAATAACTTTAAGATTGACTTTTCATTTATTTGAACATTCGCAAAAATAAATAAAATAAAATAATTGCTATCACATAAAAAAATAGCATTTTTATCTATGAAAATCAAAAGTTTATAATAAGAAATAAACTAATATGTTGTAATATTTTCTAATACATTAACAACATATTTACATACATCAAAACTATAACTCTATTTCATTAACTTGAATTACTTCATTAGTTTCTGCATTTGTTACAAAAACTACAACCGCACAATTATCTAAATTCCACAAATGCGTCTTATCTTCCTTCAATGGAATATCTATAAAATAATTTTTATTTATTGTTGCACCTGAATTTGTTTTATCAGATGTAAGAGGAAAATCTATTCGTCCGTTTGTACGAAGAACGTGATTGAATTTGTAATTATTGATTTTAGGTGTATCACCATAGGTAGCATCTCCATTGAGTTGCACCCCTTCAATATCACTTTCTAACACAACAACATTGATTAACATGGGAAAATCTATATCTGCCAAAGCCTTATTCTCCGTACTTACAATGATTTTGGTTGTATCTGAATTTAATTTTACTCCAAGATTTATATCCAAAATATGTTCTCTTTGACTTCTCTCTGCTATCACTGCCTCCCAATCCTCAGGATTTGTATAGGCATAAGAAGAATTACTTTTTACACGGTTAATTAGTCCTGACGGAAACACTTCTATGTCAAACATATTTTCCCACATTTCACCATACGAAGTACGCAAATTAAGATTATAATTTGCAGCAGCAGGGATTGACATACTGCCTGTATGCACAGCCATAGCAACCAATACATTTCCATACTGTGATAATAAATTAGCAGATATTACTGCTGCCTTTGGACAATTAGGACATTTCCAACCTGTATAGTCTTCCAACAAAACTCTTTGCAAACTTTCATTCTTTGTAATAGGAGTTGTTTCTAATGTTTCCCCTATAAATGGTGTTCCTATTTCATCTTCTGAAAAGTTATCGCAAGCTATAGCTAAAATAAGCAGAGAAATTGCTGCAAATAACAAATAAATTCTATATCTCATCTCTATTTTCTATTTCAATTTATTAACTTTTTCTATTTATTGTTTAAAAAGAACTTGTTATTGTTGCAAACAAACCGTTGGAGGCTGGCACTTCACGACAAACTCCTCCGATACACATTATACCCTTACGCTGTTTTCCATAACTTAACTGTATTCTCGTTGTATTAATAGTGCATCCTATGGAAACATTATAATAATGCGTTTTATCGCCCGTTTCATTTCCATAATTCCATTGGTCAGTTAGAGCTGCAAACCATTTTCCACCAAGATTATATTCAAGAGTAGCCTGACACCAACTGCCTGTTGCCCATTCTTCTCCCTGAGCATCGGTGAATAAAAATTGCAATTCCGCTCTTACAGAAGACGTTTTTGCTAATCTGTATGTTCCATCCAATACAAAAATGTTTGCATATACAAAGGGAAATCCTTCATGTCCAGAAGCAATAGGATTAAATGTCTGATATGAATACATAAATGTCGTTTTCAAATCATTAGAAAACTTTTTACCAAGTTCAAAATTTAATTCTTCAAAATACAAATCATCTCCAATCTTAAAAAAATCTGAAGTATAACCCTCTGTTCCTTTTGCATATAACGGAGTTTTTTCATCTATTTGTTGCCTGTCAATAGAATGAATACGGGAATAATTAAATTTTACATCCACACCATATTTACCACCAAGCAAAGTTCCTTTCTTTATTTTATACATAACGTCAGCTTGCAATCCCATCTCTCCATTAACCTGTGTCGCATAAGGATACATTGCCATTAAGGAATAAGCATGCTGTTTAGTAATTGCTGGCAAATAATTAACGGAAAGCATATTGCCAAGTTCTGTTCTGCGAGATTTAAAATTCATATTATCTATTCTTTTCGCAGCCACACTTATACCCAAACCTTTTACCGAATAACCGGCTGTAAGAAATAATGCCTCTCCTTTACGATAAATATATTTATTTTGTGTATTTGGGTCTTGCCCTTTCTGTGCATATTCCGCAAACAGATTGAAAGCTTTGTGAGAGACATCCAAACGGAAAGCAGCTGCCCCTATATTTTCAGGTATATTTAAACGATATAATGTATCATTTATAGTAGCATATTCCACTGGTGCTTTTTCATAAACAGAAACGAAGCTTCCTCCAATACCAATTCTTGTAACCATATTAGCCATAAATGGAAACATATCGTTAAGTGCCAAATCCACATCACCACCTCGCACTAAACCATTATCAGTTTTCCAAATATCATCCCAATAATATCGCTGTTTGCCAATAATTCCTTTAACAGTTATGCCATTTAACGGACGAGCCACTATACGTATTCCGTCCATTGCATTATCCAAACCAAGATTTGGCTCAAAATATGAACGAAATATTAAACCGTTACCAAACTGTTCATAATAATTACCGAGTGTTATCTCCAAAAAATCCTTTTTATATGATGCAAAGCGGTTAGCAAAACCTGCCCCCTTATATTGAGGTGCAAAACCAAGTATCGGATTTAAATATGATTCAAAACGAATACCAGCTGAAAAATCTCCATTTGTATAAAGAATATTTGCAAACCCATTTGATAAAAACTTTTCTGAAACATTTTGAGAACCTATTACAGAATCTTCCCTTGATACTTGCATATCCAACTGAAAGCTGCCTGTAACTTTTCCTCCAAATATACCCTGCGAATATCCTTGCAAACACAATACAAGTATGAATATAAGAAAAACAATTTTTTTCATTAAATGATATGTAATTTTAGTTTATAATTATTTTATTTCTCTTCAACAGTAATTTTTCTAATAACATCTATCAAATGTTGCTCATCGCCCAAGGCATAACTTGCATGCTGCCACACAATTTCCCCTTTACCATTACAAACAAAAGTATGTGGTGGATTATTAACCCCCATTGAACGTTTCAATTCACTATTAACATCCAGAATTACTTCATAATCCCATTCGGAACTGTTAACTAACGGCAAAACTTTACCACTTGTACGGCTGTCGTCTATTGAAACTGCATAAATTTTTACACCTGTTTCCTTTTGCCATTCTTCATAATACTCCGCCATTGTATTTAATTCCATAAGACATGGCTTGCACCATGTTGCCCAAAAACATACAACAAACGGTTTTCCATCGTTGGAAAAATCTTGTGCATTAATAGTTTTACCGTCCAAAGTTTTAACTGAAACGTTTGGCAATTTAACATCTTGAGCCATAATGTTAGCTGCAAATGTGATACCTAATAATAATATCAATATTTTTTTCATTTTCCTATTTATTTATAATTTATAAAATAAAGAATATAATAAATGCAATATTTTTTATGAAGCAAAAATACTATTTTTTCTGAAAACAAAAGAACAAACTTTAGTGATTTTTACCTTTAAATATTTTGATAGACGTTATTATCCAATAATGCTGAATAACAATATTCATAAAATAAAGCAACTCATTATTATAAAATAAGCCGTTTAATAAGATTTGATTTTAAAAGTAGTCTGTTAATATTAGTCCTTTTCATTTTTTTATACTTTTGCAGATATTTAATCATTAAAAATCTTTATTTTTTATGTTTATACTTCCAAAAGATTATTACAGAAAAAATCTTAAACTCGCCATTCCTATTATGCTTTCACTTGTTTGTCAAAGTCTTGCTCAAGTCGCAGATACATTAATGGTCGGAAGGTTAAGTGCAGTTTCTCTCGCAGCTGTTTCTTTTTCTACTGCCATAACGAGTGTTGCGCTTGTTATGGGAATAGGTCTCGCAATAGCAATAACACCTCTCATCTCAAAGGCTTTTGCAAAGACACAGGAAAACAAAATAGTTAATTTTTTGACTAACGGACTGTATGTCAATATTATTTTATCCCTAATTTTAATAGCATTATTATTTACACTGCTACCCCTTTTCCCCTACTTTGGACAAAGCAAAGATGTTATTCTTGCTGCACGTCCATATTATATAATAGTGGTAATAAGTCTTTTTCCAAATCAAATATTTTTATGTTTAAAGCAATTTCTTGAAGGGTTAATGAACACTAAAGCCGCTATGGTGATTGTAATATCTTCAAATATTCTTAACATAATTCTTAATTTTATATTTATATATGGTTATTGTGGTTTTCCTGCTATGGGCGTTACAGGTGCAGCTTTAGCAACTTTCATATCTCGATTACTTTCACCAATAGCATTATTTCTTTATATTAGATATAAACAGAATTATTGGAAATATGTTAGACTTATAAAAATTCGCAATTTGAGAAAACTTGTAATCAAGTCAATTATGCGAATCGGAATACCAATTTGTGGACAAATGACAATAGAATGTTTTGCTTTTGGTGCATTGACCTTCTTTTTTGGATGGGTATCAGTAATTGATATGGCAGCTTACCAAATAGTAATGACAATGGTTACATTAACATTTCATTGTTGTATAGGTTTTGCAAATGCAACTACTATACTTACAAGCTTTTATGTTGGAAGAGATGAGTGGTATGAGGTTCGCAGATATTCAAAAACAGGATTTCATCTTGCTGTTGCATTTATGTTTTGCAGTATGTTATGCTTCATTTTTGCAGGAAAATACATTGCTTCATTATTTTCTGCAGATGAATCTGTAATTTTAATAGCTTCTAAATTATTTATTGTAGCAGGAATATTCCAAATTTTAGATGGCTCACAGGGAACTTTGCTTGGTGCATTGCGGGGCTTACAATCAGTAACACGTCCAATGTATTACGCATGTTTTTCATATCTTTGTGTATCTCTGCCTGCTGCTTACCTATTATGTTTTGGCTTTTCACTTCCGTCATGGACAATTCTTGCTGGATTTGCATTTGGTATGCTGGTTGTAACCCTACTTTATTATGGACAACTTACAAAAATATTACGACTTAATGTTAATAATTCATTATGATAATAAAATGATTTTATTGTTTTAGATTTTACAGTATTCCTGCACAATAACATATTTTACACTTACAATCATACATATTATTATAAAAAACTAAACTTTACGGTTATATATTAAGGATTTTCTTCACAAAACACAAACATTCGCATATTATGTTTTGACAAAATACTATTGTAAAACAAGAATTTTTATTGATAACAAACAAATCATTATTTCAAATCAAACAATCCAAATTCATTATTGTCTTCATAATGAACAAAAAATAAAATCTTTTTAGTTGTTGTAAGAAACATTGTTTGAAAAAATGGCATTTTGCTTTTTTTGGTATCAAAAGCTTTATGCCAATGATAAGAACCATCACTGTAAATCTGAATAAAGTTCGTTTGAGTTCTAAGTTTGTCGGCATTATAATTGAGATTTGCTTCAAACTTATTTCCATTATAGTTCTTTATATGGTCGTTAAACATTATGTAAATACCAAATCTGTCTCGCGTCATTGCAAAAGAGTTGTAATCGTTGTTACCTTCAACATCTTTTTGTCGTTTTGGAATATAAGCATTGCCACTAACAAATCCGTCTTTATCAATATTGGTAATAATTAAATCACGATAATACATAGCTTCTTCACCTGTTGGTGGTTCGTTTCTGCGTTTTGCAGGAATAACATGAGATTCAAATTCCTGTTCTCCAATCATAATAATATTACCTCCAACCATTGGAACAAGTGTTTTTATTTTTGAACTCATTTCTGATGGCAAAGGCAATCCATTTTTTACCATATCGTCTGTTTCATAATCTTTAAATTCTGCCTGCGAAAAGTTTTTCAGAAAGCCTCTTCTGTCATCATATAAATAAGAAAAAGAACCTGTAGATAAATTTGCGTTACCTGCCTGACTGCCATAATAACCTGCAACAAGATAATCCCCATACATATTAAAAGCACATTTCAAATCATTAGCCCAACCTTTGTCTATTTGTTCATTATGCTGTCGCTGTTCGTACTGTGTCAACCAAACAAGATGAAGTTTGCCTTCGGTTGGCTTTGATTTCTTTTCTGTTGCTTTAGAAATAATACCTATTAATGCTTTATTTCCATCATTATTGACCGCAACATCACAGACTTTGTAGGTATTATTTTCTATGTTCAGTTTATAATTTTTACTCCATAGCTGTCTTATATGATCATCATAAATTTCTATTTCGGCAGATTTTGCTCCTGTCGTATCTCCTGTAAGAAAACAAAAAGCAAATTTTGTTTTGTTCTCACTGAAATTAAACAAATAAGGCTTTTCTCCCTCTTTAACAGAATAATTATATGTTTTAAATTTTTCAGGTTTATCCATCAAACGCATATCTTTCAAATGAAAAAATTGGGTATAAAGTGTTACTTGCCCTGTTTTATCCTGATTAACTTGCGTCTTACGTGTCCCTTTTTTCTCAACAGGTTTATTTTCTTTTGTTCGGCTGAGAATAAAGCCAACAAGCTCTCCACATCTCCAAGTTTGCTCAATCTTAAATGACTGATGTGGAAATTCTATTTTTACAATCTTTTCTACATTACCGAGAAAATTTAACCGCACAACATAATAATTAAAAACATATTCACCTTTCCCAACATAATCTTCTGTACAATACCACATATAATAACCGTTCATATCCTCGGCTATCAGTTCTGCAGCTTTACAACCATCTTTTACATCGTAAAATTTGTCGCCCCATTTAATATCAAGTTGTGCATTTGCAATAATACTTAATAATATGGACACAATGATAAAAGTTACTCGTTTCATATTTTTTATTTATTTTTTTCGTATTATTATTTTAAACCATTTAACAATCAGATTGCAAAGATATATTTTTTTTATCTAATAAAGAATAAAAAGGAAAATAAATAGAGTATCTTTATAACATTATGCATAAAAAAAGCCATTACTTTTTGAAAGTAATAGCTTGCAATTAAAATTTTTGAAATTATGAATTATTATATTTAATTGTTTAGTAATTCCCGTAATTTTTCTGTTATATGTGAATTGTAAATGTTTTTAGATTGTAGAATCATAGTTTTTATAGCTTTGTGATTAGAAATGCCATGTCCAATTATGACAACACCATTCGCTCCCAAAAGAGGCAACCCCCCATAAATTTCATAATTAAACCTGCTCACATAATCATCTACCAAACCTCGCTTACCAAATACACGAGCAAGAGCTTCAATATTTTTCATAATAAGATTTCCAACAAAACCATCACAAACAACAACATCAACATTACTCTTAAAAATCTCTATTGGTTCTACATTACCAACAAAACAACAGGCTTTTTCATCTTTCATTAAAGTATGTGCTGCTTGAGATTGAGCATTACCTTTCTCTGCTTCTTCTCCTATATTAAGCAATCCTACTTTGGGAGTATTTATTTTTAATGCACATTTAGCATAATTACTTCCTAAAAGTCCAAATTGACATAACACTTCGGGTTTTGCATCAGGATTAACACCAACATCTACTAAAACTGTCAATCCACCCTGTTCTTTTGGTATCAGTGCAGCAAGACAAGGTCTTAATATTCCTTCCATAACACCAACACTGAAAATTGTTCCTGCAAGCATAACTCCCGTACTTCCAGCAGAAGAAAAAGAATCAATTTTTTTTTCTTTCAAATATTCAAAACCTACTGAAATACTACTATCCTTTTTAGCAGCAAATGCTTTAACAGGTTTGTCATGCATATCTATTACTTCCGTAGTATGCACTATTTCAAAGTCATCTGCGGAAGAGTTGTTAGCATAAAGTTGCTCTTTTATTTGCTTTTCATCACCAAAAAGAACTATCTTATCATCTGGCGAAAGTTCCTTTAACGCCAAAACAGCACCTGCAACCGTTGCTTGAGGGGCAAAATCGCCACCCATTACATCTAATCCTATCCTCATAAGGCGTCAGGATTATGCAGAAGCCCCTTTGTCTATTGCTAACTTTCCTCTATAATAGCCACATTCTGGGCAAACTCTGTGAGAAACCACAGCAGCTCCACAATTACTGCAAGTTGAAATCTGTACTGCTTCCAATTTGTGATGTGTTCTTCTTTTTGCTGTTCTCGTTTGAGAGAATCTATGTTTTGGATTTGGCATTTTATTTTTATTTTTTTGTTATTATAAATTATCTATTTTTTTTAGAGCTTCCCAACGCGGGTCTAACTCCTTATTATTATTGTCCGACAAATAATTATTGCTTGTCTCTACGTTTTGTTTTTCTATTCTTTCTATCATTTCTGCGTTACATTCACCTTCTCCAACTTCACCATGCACACATCTAAAAGGTTTTTGACTTAAAACGCTCTCATAAAGAAATTGAGATAAATCAAATTTCATTTCTCTTTCATGCAAATAAACAACATTGTCTTCTTCATTTTCCTGTATGTTTTCATCTCCAAGTTTCATATAAAGAACATCTTTCGCCATTATATTTAAGTTTAACGGTTCAAGGCATCTGTCACATAACACTGAAATTACACCTCTAAAAGAAAAAAACAAGGATATTATCCTGTCCGTCCTGTCAATTTTTACCTTACAATCCACATTGGCAGAAATAATATCTGTGTTGTTAAATTTGTCAAATAACTCTTTTGTGATAAGATACTCACCCTCACTTTCACCTATTGGCAAGGTTCTAATGTTCAATAAATATGTATCTTCTACACTCATTTATTTCAATTTCTTTTATATTTTGAATTTGCAAAATTACTATTTTTTTTTAAAACAGACAAGTTTAGCAGTTAATTTCAGTTGAAATCTACTAAAACATGTTTTCACCTCTTAAAAAACTATCAAAATGTATTTATGTATATCATTCTTATTTTATCAAAAAAACACCTCAACAAATTACTGTTTTTTCAGACTAAAACAAAGATTTATTATTTATTAACATTGATTTTGTTGGTTATTATTATAATTACCTCAAAACATCAACTGTTCCTGTTAAATTTATTTTTTTATCGTGGCGTACACCAATGAACCTATAAAAATAAGTTGCCGTTGGTGTTGAAGAATCCGGCTTCCAAAAATCTGAATACTGCGAAATATTTTTTTTATGATAAACTATTTTTCCATAACGATTATAAATTATCAATTCATTTTCCGGAAACACATAATCTTCCAACAAATTATGTATTTCAAAAACATCATTTATTCCGTCACCATTTGCCGTAATTACGTTTGGAAAAACAATATTAACAACACTTAAATCAAGAACAATTATTGAATCACAACCATTTACACCTGTAAAAGTATTATTGTAAATTCCCTCTTCACTTTCATTAAATCCAAACAAATTAAAATATTTACCTGTAAAAATATTAGCCTTTATTGTATCTGTATAAATAGGTTTAACTGTCAAATGAAGCGTATAATTAGAGTCGCAACCATATACATTAGTAAATGTTTCTTTATAATCTCCTGCGGAATCATAATAATTTCCAAAAAATTCATATTCTTCATATTGACAAATAGCGGTATCTATTATTGTATCCCATGTAGGATTAACCGTTAAATGTAAAAAAATTATTGAATCACACCCTGTTTGAGTTGTAAGTGTTAAATGATAAATTCCACTTGCTGTTAAAGGGACACCTTCCGGTGCGTAATAATCATTATCACATATTGTATCAAAAACATCTATGTCATAATAGTGAGGATGTACCTCTATCAAACGTTCTGCCATGTTAAGACATCCTGTACTGTCTATAACTTGAACAGAAATCATTGTAGTTGCCGCTGGAGATATTACTATTGTATGAGTTGTGTCACCTGTACTCCAAAGGCATTCACCTGACATTGTAGATGTAAGCGTTGTCGTATCTCCCAAACATAAAGAAGAATCTCCTACAATATTTAAATATCCTAAAGGACTTTCTAAATGAATATATGCTTCTAAAGTATCTGTACATAAATTATTATTGCCTGCACCTGCTACAAGTCTTACAAGATAATCGCCAGTGGATGTATAAATAACTGTTGGATTTCGTAATGTAGAAGTATCACCATTATGAAAAAACCATTGTGTAGTTTCACATTTTTCACCTGTTGAATATAAACCGTCAATATCCGTTGCTATATAACTTGTATCATGGAATGTAACAATAAATTTACAATCTTGAATAATATAATCATAAGAAAAAGCAGCAATAGGAAAACGATTTCCTGCAGTTGCATTTATTATAAAACTACAATTAGGATTTTCTAATGACGTAACAATACAAAAATAATACTGAGTTCCTGTCCCGACAACATCAAACTGTCTGTTGGTTGATAAAAGATTATTTGGTTCATCTACTCTGTACCATTGATAAGAAAAACCTTCCGGAGCAACAAATGTATTTGCTTCGGTTTCTCCACACGCAACAGAATAAGAATGACGTAAACTGCATTCCAAAGTAAAATAAGCATAACCGTAATGATTACGAAGTTTGCAATCTTTTGTAGTTAAACGTATAAGTATTTTGCGATTATGATATGAAGATAAATCAAACCCTGCTGAAGTCCAATCTTTCCATCGTACATAATTATCTGCAGAATTCCAATTTGAAGTATTAGTTCCTGCTACAAATTGCGTTTTACCGCAAACCGTATCTACTAAATGATTAGCCGAATCAAGTATTTCCAAAGTAAAACTCGGCTGATTTGTAAAATCGTGGTCTGCTTTATCCTGTAAAACTATAGCATATCTTAACAGTAAAAGGTCAAAATTGTTTGTATCTACAAAATAAGTATATGTAATACTTTCTCCTTCCGCATCATTTCTCCAATTTCCAAGTCTTACAGAATAAGAAGACCCTTCGGGAATAGTACGCAGTATATATCCCGTTCGCTCATCATATTTGGAAGTATCTGTATTTATTGTATGCCTGCTGAGTATATTATCAGGACCATAATCTACCAATCGCGTAAATGTGTAAGGATTATCATAAGAACCAACAGTTGTTCTTACATTTGGAGATTGTAAATTGGAATAAGAAATACAATAACCAAAAGTAAATAAATGTAATGTTATAGAATTACACGGAGACATAGTTGCAGAAAATGCAGATATGTCTATTGTGTATTGTGTTTCTGGAGATAAACCTGTGAGATTTATTTCTCCTCCTGTTACTGTTTCAGTCATTATTATACTGTCATCAAGATACACACTCACTATCCACGATAATGTATCATTATCATTTAACCATGGAATATAAATACCTGTTGTTCCTGTAATTATCTGTGAACTGTTTATTAGAGGTAATGGAAGAAAACATGTTTTACATGGATTAAATGTATAATGCCCATACGCTTTTTTACACACATTGCCCGTATTATGACAATTTGAATATATTTCTACTATATAAACTGTCTCGCAAGTATCTGTTATTACATCTGTCAATAAAAAAAATGACGTATCTGAATAAAAAATCTGTCCATCATAATTTATTGTCCAATGAAGCGTATCAGAAGGCTCAGTCCATTGAATTAAAAAATCATTATCTATTCTTGTCATACTAATATTTGACGGCAAAGGACACGCACAATGTATCCAAGTCGTTGTTGGTGGTTCCGCTCTATCATCACATGAATCACAACTACAAGGGGTATAAACCGTAAAAACAATAGTATCACAATGCAAAAAATCTGTTAAAACTGTATCTGTTCCAAAAACACTTACTATGGTAGTTTGTCCCGT
This sequence comes from Bacteroidales bacterium, assembly GCA_031272245.1. Taxonomy (GTDB): domain Bacteria; phylum Bacteroidota; class Bacteroidia; order Bacteroidales; family P3; genus JAISGN01. The sequence goes on along the minus strand of JAISUE010000049.1, from coordinate 27,689 downwards.
AATTGCAGATGTATATTCCAATTTATATTCCTCAACACTATCCACCGCATCCCAAGATACAAGTACAGAATCTTCATCTGAAAATATAAAACTTGCACTTATCCATAAAGGGTGAGGATCTATGCATGGATTTTGTATCCATTGTGTTATTATTGTGTCATTACACTTGCAACTTGACGCCATAGTATCACAGGCAGTAAATACAGTAGCACATATTGTATCGCAAGTATCTAAATTATTGATTACAACCGAATCCATAGTAGTAGTTATAAATGTTGCAGAGTCTAAATTAAATGGACATGAACCATAAGCAACTATATATTGAGAAACTCCCTGTATCGGATTCCATGTTATATACGCATCTGTTGCGGATATGTTATCTGCACTTAAACCGGTAATTGGAGGATGACAGGATGTACATGTAGTTAAATGGATAGCAAATCCCGAAAGCGGCATATCACTGTCGGTTGAAAAGGTTATTTTTATTTTGTTCGTACATGAATATATTGTATCCGCAATGCCATTATACGTACGATTGGAATACAAAATAGAATTATTATTTGCATCTACAACAGTAAGATAAGTTGCAGGGTATGCTTCCAATGAATATGTAACGATAAAAATATAATATTTTGAAGGGTCAGTTGTAGTAAGATTCATTGTGCCATTCACCAAAACACCATAATCACTCGCAGCTCCCCCATCATCATAAACCCAACAGTTATCAGATACGTATGAAACAGTTCCATTGACAGGCATATTATATTGTGCAACAATATTAAAAGCTATGAACACACTCAAAAGGAAAACAAAAATGTTTTTCATAATCTTACAAATATCTATCGCAAAAATAGTAAAACACTTTAAATAATCCTTGTTTTTTGGGAAAAAGACAGGGAAATTTATTACTTTCGCTTTCATAAGTTTAATTATATCAATTAATCAAATGTCTAAATTAACATCATGTCATCTTTGTCCAAGAACATGCAAAATCAATAGAAATACGGGAAAAACAGGCTTTTGTAACCTTGATAACAGAATAGCTGTATCAGCTATTTGCAATCACAAAGGTGAAGAACCGATAATCAACGGGACAAAAGGAATTTGCAACGTGTTTTTCTCTCATTGCAACCTGCAATGTATTTACTGCCAAAATTATCAGATAAGCAACAACAAATCCGTCGTAAATTACAAAAAACTAACAGATGTGGTTACAGAAATAAAATCGGTTTTAACGTTAAGTGATAATGTATTAGGTTTTGTTTCTCCAACATCACAAATACCTCAAATGATTTCCATAATAGAATCATTGTGGAAAGAAGGAATAAAACCCGTTGTCATCTACAATACAAATTCATACGACAGAATAGAAAGTCTGCAAAGCATTGAAAAATTTGTTGATGTTTATCTTGCCGATATGCGTTACTCGTTAAATCATCTGGCAAAAGCGTATTCTGACTGTGAAAACTATCCGGAAACAGCAATTGCCGCTATCAGAGAAATGTACAGACAAAAAGGTTCTTCCGTATTAACTGATAAAGAAAATGTGATAGAAAGAGGATTGATAGTTAGAGTATTATGCCTGCCGCATCAAACGGATAATACAATCAATATATTAGAAATGTTAGCAGACGAAGTTTCAACCAATATACACATATCCCTACTCTCTCAATATTTTCCTCCAAAACCCGATTTGCCATATCCTCTTAATGAGCAGCTCTCTCAACATGAATACGACAGAATAGTTAATTATGCACTGAAAAAAGGCTTTACCAAACTCCAAACTCAGGAACTTGCATCTGTAAATTATTTTTGTCCGGATTTCTCAAAGGATAACCCATTTATATAAAACATTTACTGTAAAAGAAACTCTGCTGTATGAGTCAAAGGTCTATGAACCAACAAAGCCTGTGGAGTTCCTTCAAATATGATTTCGCCTCCCTGTTTTCCCCCTTCTGGTCCAAGTTCCACAATCCAATCTGCCGTCCTGATTAAATCTGCATTATGTTCTATCACCAATATTGTGTGTCCCATTGCAATCAAAGCGTCAAAACTTTTATTCAATTTCTCAATGTCCGCAAAATGTAAACCTGTTGTCGGTTCATCAAATATAAAGAGAGTATTTTGCCCTGTTTTGCCTTTGGAAAGATAAAATGCCAATTTTATTCTCTGAGCCTCACCACCGCTTAAAGTGGAAGACGATTGTCCAAGTTTCAGATAACCAAGCCCAACATCTATAAGACAGTTCAATTTTTGTATGATACGTCCGTCTGCATCAGGTTTTCCGTTACTGAAAAACTCTTTTGCCTCATCAACTGTTATATCCAAAACATCAGAAATGGACTTACCTTTATATTTTACTTCCAATGCCTCTGCTTCGTATCTTGTACCGTTACAATGTTCACAAGGCAAAATAACGTCAGCCATAAATTGCATCGGAACTGTTATAGTCCCCTCTCCTTTGCAATGCTTACAACGACCTCCTGCTTCAGAGTTAAATGAAAAATATCCGGCTGTCAATTTTCTTTGCCGAGCCATTGGTTGATTTGCAAAAAGAGAGCGTATATCATCAAAAATACCCAAATATGTAGCAGGATTAGAGCGTGAAGACCGCCCTATCGGATCTTGCGATACCATTTCTACTGCCTGAATTAGTTGTGTTGAACCTGTTATTTTACTGCATTTGGGTATTGTTTCCACATTTTGGTTTAATAACAGTTTAACTGCATTATAAAAAACGGTCTTAACCAATGTAGTTTTCCCAGAACCCGAAACTCCACATATTGTTGTTTTAATTCCTAATGGCAATGTGAAAGTTACATCCTTTAAGTTATGTTCATTAGCATTTTTTATTTGCAGATATTCTTTCCATTTACGAGTATTTTGTGATAAATCCGATGCAAAATATTTTGTTCTTAAATATTTTGCAGTTAAAGACTTGTCGCTTTTCAGTAATTCCTCAAATGTACCTGCAAACACTATTTCTCCTCCATTTCGTCCTGCTGCAGGTCCAATATCAATAATATAATCTGCGTTTTCAATTATTTGCTTGTCGTGTTCAACTACAATAACCGAATTACCAACATCCCTTAATGCACACAAAACGTGTAAAAGTCGCTGAGTATCCCTGCTGTGCAATCCAATAGTCGGCTCATCTAAAATATACATTGAACCAATAAGCGGACTACCCAAAGAGGTTGCAAGAGATATTCTTTGAGATTCACCACCACTTAAAGTAGAACTTTGTCTGTTAAGAGTTAAATAAGACAAACCAACATCACAAAGATAAGTTATTCTAACTTTTATTTCATCAACAATACGGCGAGCTACTTCCCATTCATGAGAAGTTAATTCAATAGTGTCAAAAAATGTCGCTAATTCATCAACAGGCATAAGTACCAAATCAACTATCGATTTTCCGTCTATTTTAACGTATGAAGCATCTTTTCGCAGACGAGTGCCCGAACATTCGTGGCAAGTTGTCTTTCCTGTGTAACGTGCAAGCATAACGCGGTTCTGAATCTTATATTTATCCTTTCTTAACATATCAAAAAAAGAATAAATGCCTACAGTATTTTTATCCCCATACCATAAAAAATGCTTTTGTTCCTCAGTTAATTTATTATATGGCTTATGAATAGGAAAAGTTGTATGATTTTTAGCTATAAAATCAAGCTTAAACTTCTGCATTATCTCCCCTCTCCAACAATTTATGCAATCATCATAAAGAGAAAGCGAAGGATTAGTTATAACCAATTCTTCTGAAATTCCTTCAACCTGACCTGAACCATTGCAACATTGACAAGCACCATAAGGATTATTAAATGAGAAAAAGTTTTCCGAAGGCTTTGTAAAAGTCATTCCATCTGCCTCAAAACGATTAGAGAAATGAAGATGATTTTTTTCTCCAAAGTTACTCTCTCCAATAATTACATCACAATAACCTTCCCCTTCATTAAAAGCAGTATGTACCGAATCACTTAATCGTAAATATGTTTCCTCATCGTTTTTCTTTACGGAAAGTCTATCTATCATCAACGAAACAGCAAGATTTAAAGGTATTTTGTTTTTATTTTCCTGTAAAAAATCTTCAATTTTTACGATAGAATTTTGATAATAAATCCGAACATAACCAAGTTGCATCAATAATTCAAGTCTGCCTGTCAGTGTTTCGTCTTTTCGCAACGTTACAGGACATATAACAGTTACCCTTTCTCCCTCATTCAAATCCAAAACAGCATCAACAACATTAGAAACAGAATGTCTTATCACTTCTTTACCTGAAAAAGGAGATAAGGTTCTGCCAATTTTTGCATAAAGAAGTTTTATGTATTCATATATTTCTGTTATTGTACCAACAGTAGAACGTGGATTTCTGTTTGCTGTTCGCTGTTCTACAGCAATAGCAGGTGCAATGTTGTAAATAGAATCAACTTCCGGTTTATTCATTCTTCCAAGAAACTGACGTGCATAAGTTGATAAAGACTCTACATAACGCCGTTGTCCTTCTGCAAAAAGAGTATCAAAAGCAAGAGAAGTCTTCCCTGAACCGGATACCCCAGTTATAACAACAAGTTTATTTGAAGGAATTTCAACATCTATATTTTTAAGATTATTAACCTTTGCACCTTTTATTATAATGGATTTATTTTTTTTTGTTTTCATTAGTTACGCTTTTTAGACATACAAAATTAGTAAAAACAGCAGAACATAGTAATCGGTACAATTGTACTTTCTCACAACACTTTTGACATATCATTTACAAAAAGAAGAGACAGAAAACATCTGCCTCTTCCCTACATTCAATATAAATTTATTAAAAAATGCTATTTGACAAGTAACATTTTACGTGTAAGTTTTTTGCCATCAAATTCCATAGTATAGAAATAAACACCCTGAGGTAATTTCAAGTCTTTTAATTTTAATGTATGACGTCCAGCTAAATATGAAAGCTTAACATTATATACCTGTTGTCCTTCATTATTTGCTATGTAAAATTTTACATCACCACTGTATGGCAAGTTGAAATCTATATCTGTAACATCGTCAAATGGATTTGGAACATTCTGTTCAAGTGTAAAGATATTTTCTGTTTTATCCGGATTTTCCAAATCAACATATCCTGCAATATGATAATTAGTTGTTGTATCATTCGAAGCATTTATATCATTTGGATACTTAATCCATGCTTTTATATCGTAAGTAGCACCTGACGGTTTCTTTGGTATCTTGAAATTAAGTATTTTTCCTACTGAATTATTTGGTGCATCTACAGACCAACGTTGAGTAACATCTTGAGCATAGAATGTTCCATCTACCAAAACATGATATGTAACAACTGTATTACTTCCTCCAAGTGTGCCTCTATTTGTTGCCCAAACCTGAACACGACAGGAATCATCATCTGTTCTTTCAATGATAACAGAATCTGCAGAAGCATCTTTATAACCTATGTATCTGTCGCAAATCGTATCATTTCCATCGTCAATATCATTGGATATATGGACAAAACCACAAATACTTGAATAAGTATTACGGGCAAGTGTCTTGGTAAAATAATGAGAAGATGATGAAGCTCCAAGTATTCTTCCTCCGCTACGATAATTTTCTACAACAGCAGTTGAAATATCACCATTAACATAATAACCTACTTTTATATTGCTAATCGGCGAAGCACTTCTATTTGTGAAATCAACCTGAACACCTATCTTACTTGGGTCGCTGTCGTCAAGTACAACTCTGTCAGCAGCCAAATCATTCATATTAGGATAACTTGTTATTCTAATAACGAGTGTATCGTTCTCGTGATACAAATCCCCATCAAGTTCTACCCAAACTTTTAAATCAACTATTCCTGTTATAGCAGTAAATCTTTGATTGAAAGTAAACTCTCTTTCTTCTCCATAACGCAAAGGTATATTCAATTTTAACGTATCGCGTTGAACCGTTCCATTAGATAATTTGTACGCCACAGGAACAGTAGAGAGATTTAATACACCATAGTTTTTAACCTTTATCTGTACATATACATTATCGTCTGTTGCAACAGAGTTTGTTGGATATACTAATTGAGTAAGTCCAGCATCTTTTAATAGAGGAGCAATAATAGCAAGTAATGTAGCTGTATCATTATCTCTATATGCAACAGGTTCGTTTGGAGAAGTAGCCCATGCATAAATGTTGAATCGTGCAGGTGTTTCCGAACCTACATAAACTTTCTTATCATCTCCAAATATAAATAAAGCTGAATCTCCCGGAGCCAAATTTACATCTGTAAATACTGAATCCTTGACTATAACCATCGGCAAACCTGTTCCAAGTCTAAGATCCGGTGCAAGATAAGAAAGTGTAAAGGTCTGCAACGTTGATGAACCAAAGTTCTTAACCCAAACCTTAGGTTTTATGTATTCTCCATAATTAGGTAATTGAGGGTCTAATTCTATTGCTACTGCTCCTGCATCAATAGGTAGTAATGCTCTGTTAAGTTCAAAATTATCAATAGCAAAACCGTCAACATTATTACCATTAGCTGAACGAAATACAAATCTGAATTGAACATTTGTATTTGAAATACTTCCATTGTCTACAAGATGCTTAATAGAATACTTAACAGGTAACCAATCACGCGAAGTTAATGTAGAAAATCCTGATATATTATTATACCACGTAACACCATATCCATCATTCATACCTCCAAGCACTCTCCAATCTCTATCTGATCTACTCTTGTATTCTACTCTTAAAAATGTTCCAGCTGTTATATATCTGCGTAACATAAAACTTAATGTATCCGGTTTGACAATACTGATATTAAAAATAGGAGTATATATCACACTGACATTGTTTTTAGGATGCTTACCCGACAAATTTGTCTTTAAAACATTTGGTTCAGAGTAAGGTGTTTTTATATACACATTACTGTCTGCAACTAATTGCCCTATTTGCCAACAATTTGAAGGATATTTGAAGTTAGGCTCCCAAATATAAAAATCTTTGTCAACATCACTATTATCCATGTTGTTTCCATAATAAACTGTTGGTTGCCTGAATAAGAAACTCATCAATTCTATAGTATCATTATAATGAATAGTATCATTTGGTGCATTAACATAAGCTACAAAATTAGTCAATCCTGTATCAATAGATATTTCTTCGGCAATCATAACCGTATCCCACTCTCCTTTTAACAACGGTGAAGTCAAAGTATAAGGTGGTTTCCATGTTAATCCTCCATTGTTACTCCATACTATTTGAGTTCCAGCAGCCAACGGCTGTGCCCCAACATTACGAAGCACAACTTGTACATTCTCTCTTGCTTTGTCATTAAATTCTAATGGTGTAACAAAGTTATATAAAGCCGCATTATACTGTTCTATAGTACGAATTTGTACAAGATAATCCTCTACTTCTCCCTTTACTATTGCCGCACCTTCATCAGGAGCAGAAGTTACTCCCTCCCACAAAATGACTCGCATTCTTGTATAACCATTAATTATATTCCGATTCACTTCCGGACTTGTATTTATTTCAGTTGTTACCGTAGTACCTACTTTTGCCTTTTTAGACATCACAAGTTCATCCGTACTGAACACCCCGTCTCTATTCCAGTCTATATAAGCTTTTACCCAACCTTCCAGCGTTGTATCCAAATCCATAGAGGTAGATAAATCTACTGTAACTGACAGATTATCGTTAATTGTTTTATAGAGTATGGCTGTATCCGCTGTTTGAGTATAGTCTGTATAAGTATTCCCTATTGGGACGGAATAATTATTAAGAACACCTAATTGTACTCTTGAAATATCCATAGAATTTGCACTGTCTGCTGCCGCAGATGGATAAACGGTAAGTCCATTTTTTGGTTTAATTTTCGCAAAAATAGCTGTATTACCAACAGAATCTGCTAATGTATCATTTACTCTGACATAATCATCAATACTATTAAGCCATGCCTTTATCATATATGTTTTTGTAACATTACTGAAATCTGCAGACATATCATTAATTGTATCAACTGGAAAATGATAAGGAAATTTAAATGTGTAATAATTTCTACTTGTAGGTGTATTTTGTGTTGTATCATAAGGAGGTATTGTTCCTATAAACAATGCAGGTCCTGTTATTTCTTCAGCAGAATTGCTTGGCGGTGTAGGTTTTATAGAATACCAGAAATAAGCTTCACGAGCAGTATCTGTTCCATAATTAGCTACTCTAACCTTTACCGTATCATGTTCTGTCATATAAACCCATGAAGAAGTAGTTGTATAAGTAGTATCTACATAATAAGGTTCTATTATCTGTTCCAAAGACAAATCAATAGGTTCTCTTGGTTTAATAATGACAGAAATAGGTGAAAACTTGCTTGTACATTTATATGTACCTGTACGATTAGACATTAAAAAGAATGTTGTATCTCTGAACATTCTTAATGTTGTGAAGTTTTGAGACAATAGATAAGTTGATTTTTTATTAAATTCATAATTGGTATCACAGTGATCCACCTTAAACCATCTTATCACAAGCGATGCATCCTGTGTAGCATGAGGGTGTCCCCAAGTTCCAAAATGAATAGTATCGTTATAAGGATAAGGTCTAACAGGATCGGCAAGTGATGTTACATTTGTCCATGAAGATGTAGTTGTCAAAGTAGAGTTATGCCCTGATGTATCATTTGCAATAACATTATCTTCAGGTAATCTTGACCATACTCTTATTTTATAAACAGTATCTCTAAATAAAGTATCATTTACCATTGTACCATAGAAAGGAATGGCTTTAGTATAAACAGTATCTGTAGGATATAAATTTATCGGCTTCTTAAAAGTGTATTGCACTGTTTCAGTTGAGCCTATTGAATAAGAAGTTCCTATAGGCCATTGTACTGTATCAAACACTGGGTCTCGTCCCTCTACTTGATAAGCCATTACCCAACCAACAGAATTTTCTTGAGTTATTGATCTTGCTCCATTATTTCTTATTGAAACTATTATAGTATCATTTCTCAAATCACATCTGCCTAATATATGATCTGTTAAATCTATGGAAATAGGTTCTATATCATATCTTGGACGAATAGTATCTGCACTTCCGGAACCACTTCCTCCATGCAAAACATTACTTCCTCCTACTGTAGTTGATACTGTCAGTTCTTTTGGAATAGCTGAAGTATCATTAATAGGCATAACATCTCTTGGTTCATTGGTTGTAAATACTCTCCAATAAAGAGGTTTTGAGTTTTGATTTAAACCTAACGGCGGTAAAAATTCTTTTTCCAACGTAAAATCATAAGTTTTAACAGGAGAAATAGGATGATAGTTTGTTTCTGTAACCGAATCTATAATATTAATAAATAAAGAATCATATGCTAACTGTGCTGTTACCTGAACAGAATCCAAAGTACTTTTTCCAAAGTTACCAATTCTTGCTATCACATAAACAGGTTCATTTTCTATTAAAGGATCTCCTACACTGTAATAAATTATGGAATCCTCATCTGTTACAGTGGTAAGGATTATACCTCTGTTTATATCTGCACTCGTTATACCCTGATCAAATGAAGGTAAATTGTATTCATAAGCACCTATTGTAGGTTTTTCAAAATCTCTTATATTATCGGTTAAGTCTATTTTTATTGCATTAACAACGTTTGCACTTCTTACAGTTGAGTTAGGATAATATAACATAAGATTAGTATCACTGATAAAAGGATTGAATGCCGTATCTGAATGCGCATCTCTTCCATTCCCTCTCAAATCAATAAGATTTGGAACATCAGCATTCCAATAAGCAAATTTTATTGCTCCTGAAGCCAGTGTGCCTCTATAGTTATTATAATCTGAGAAAAATGAATTAGCATTTGTATTCTTAACGTAATAAACATAGCCTTTACCAGGATTATCCAAATTGTTATTTTGTATCTTAATATTATCACCGCTTCCAACATATAAACATTTAGAATTTGTTGCATTTTTACTCATCAATACTCTTACCGTATTATAGAATATATTGATACTTTCAACCGTATCAACATCTATTCCCACATAAGCATAGTTATTTTGCAAAGTAGGATCTCCGAAAATGGCAACAGCATTGTTAGCAACGTATATAGGATTAAGAAGTGTGGATGATAATTTTCTTAACAAAATACCTGTTTTAATACCTGAACCGGACATACCTTTCAAAGTAATTTTATTTGCACTTATATTGATAACTCCTTTACTGTTAATCATTTTAATAGCATTAACGGCTATAGATGCCGAAACTGCAACAGTAGTATTAAAGTCATTATGGTTAATAGCTGCTCTATTAACATTATTAAGTGTTATTCCATTATTAGCAAAATTAATAAACTTACTGTTTCTAATAGTTATATTGCGAATAGAGTCTGCACTACTTAAATTAGCATATACAGCATTAGCACCTCTCATAAACGAAATACTGTCCAGCATCACGTACGAGTTGTTTTTACTTAACTTAACTAAATTGGCTGTTTCTAAATTTAAGGCTGTTGCAGATGGAGAGGCTATAATCATATTATTCATAAAGACAGAATCAGACTGTTTTATTTCAACAACGTTTGGATTGTTTGCAGATGGATTATTAACAGTCATATTAGAAAATCTTACGTTGTTTGTATTGAAAAATTTGATTACAGTACCTGAATTAACTGATAAAACTGTAGAATCTTTTGACTCTCCTCTGAATAGAACATAACTTGAAGGAGACGTTCCTCTTATTGACGGGATGTCAATAGATTCGTTATAGACGTCATTTGCAACATCAAATATAACTGTTCCGCATACACCTTTTTCTACAAGTTCATTTATTGCAGATGAAAATGAAGTATAATTTGTTGATGAAGAAGGTAAAGACTGATTTATTGTATAATAAATAATACTGTCTTCATTACCTCTACATGCTATTACGTTTTGAGTTATGGTATCATTAGCTTGCAGAGTATCACAAGCCAAATTGGATAACCAAACCTTAAATTCTGTTACTTCACCAGGGTTAAATGTATGAGTTACTATTGGTATTATAGATGTTCCGCCTATAGTTAAGTTTCCTGTCCAAGGAATTGTATTAACGGTTCCGCCTCCTAATGTCCAGTTTATATCTAAAGCAGTTAAATTAGTTGTTCCATAGTTTTTCAATTTTACTGACATAGCAGTTGGAACTCCTGATGCTACATAGCTGTCACTTACTGAATCAAGTGCCGCATCACAAGTAACAGTAGTAGGATTAACTACAACCATAACACGATTACTCTCGCAATTAGCGGCTTTTAACACACCAAATTTCATATTAGGACGTTTGTTTGAAGTTAAACCAGGAGAACCTGTCCAACTGCAAGCATCAGTGGTGCTGTTTTGATATGATACTGCTGAAGTATAAGATGTTCTGGTGTATTTAGTTCTAACTTTTGGCATTGTACTAGCTGTTGTCGCAGTAAAACATATTTGAACAACAATATCCGATACTCCGTCATACACAAATGAAGGAGATAAAGCTATAGCTTTCCAGCCTGACTGATTATTAGTTAAAGAAACTGTTCCGGAATATACCTGTTGTAAATTAGCATCAGGTATCCATGTTGTTAATTGATTTTGGTATGAAGCAGGAAGATGCCCGATTTTAATTGTATAGTTATTTAAAGTTGTTGCACCTCTTGTGTGGAATATCTCAAACATAATAGAATTTATGGTTGAAGCCGTTATACCTTCTGCTGCAAGTTCATAAGATTTTATCAAATACTGTTCCTTAACATTTTTTATTTGAGCATTAAACGGCGAAGGATAAGGAGCAGAAACAGTATCATTATATTCTATTCCATCTCCTATTATAATTGTATCTATGGTATTACCTATGGATGATACATAAAAAGTATCCGATTCATAAATTTCAGGTGTTACATAACTACCCACAGACAATGGAGTTGTCTGCAATACGTCGTCATACCAAACTGTAGAACTACCTGTTGTAGAAGTGGCTGTAAGAGTAGTAGAAGTTCCATAAGGAACACTTACAGTATTTGTAGTTACAACAGGGGTATTTGGAGTAGCTAATGCTGTTATGTTCATAGACAGTGTATCATTCCAACGATTTGTGTCTGGAGTACTTCCATTTATGTAACCATCTATAAATGCTGTTACTTGATATGTCTTTGTTGTAGTTGTAGAAAAATTCAAAGGTGTGGTAAAAGTAAAGGTTCTGGTTTGCCCACTTGGTATTCCACCTGTATAAGACTCAGAAACATTACCTACCAAAGTTGAACCGTTATATAGTTTGCATACAAGAGGTATGGCGTTTGTGATAGACGCTGTTCCATTGTTTTTTATTTCTACCTGCACTTGCCGCATACCTAAATTACAAGCAGTGTCTCCATTTTCAAAATCATCTAAAACTGTTATTCCTACAAGACTTGGGTCTCGTGCAGGCAGTGGAGATATATGCACAGTGAATGGTGTTTTATAACCATAACAACCATTATCAACATCTGTAGTTAAATTATCATCGTAATAACCTATAGTCATACGGGCTGTATCTGTTGCCACTCTCCATGCAGACGAATCCGAACCTGAAAGATTTACTCTACTTATACCTGCTGAAGCAGATTCAAGGCTATCAGCGGATATTTGTAACATACTTTTTCTCCAAACAGTAGAACTTATATTAAGACTATTCATAAATATACCTCCATTAATTGCAACAGCATCTATAATAGCTGAATCATAAGTAGGTTTTCGTAATATAAATCCTATTTTTTGGGTTGTATTTAAGTTCCAACCTGTACCTATTGCTAATGCTCCGTCAGGTAAACTTGATTGATTAGACGTATTTATTGGCAAAAGAACAACAGATGAATTAGATGGTAAAACATAACTTGGAAACTCAAAACCCTTATAAGTCTTCATTGTGTCATTGGCAGCTGTTGTATAGTAACATCTTAATTTATATCCCTGCAAATCAACGTCTCCATTACCAAAATTGGTAATTTCAAAAGCATTTGGAGTTGTTACATACATAGGCATTGGTGAAGTTATACCTCTCGGATTGTCGCTTGTTGTAATTTGTATTTCTGAAATTCGGATATTAGGATGTTCTTCCTTTGCAGAAAAATAAAATATTGTATCGGAAGACAGTCGTCCTGTTTGATAAGTGCGACCTCTATGAACATAGTCCTGATCATTTCTGTTCAAAAACCAATAAACAGTATCTGTTAAAGATGAAGTAACGTTCAAATTTACTGTTTGACCGTAAGGAATGGTTATGTTTTGTGCAGTAGGAGCAGCATCTTGTCCTTTAGCAATTATATAAGTATATGTTGTATCATTGTAATGGAATCCGTCCGTGTTTAAAGAAATGTATGCCTGAACGGTGTATTGCTTCACGGAAGCAGGAACTATATTGGCAAAGTTATAACCCTGTGCAAATTTTTCCGTATATGTTACACCGGGTACTATTGTATGAGCGACAGTACGACTGACAACAGACGACCATGTTGTACCATTATGTATTCTATATCTTAATATTAACTGATTAGTTGGTACTGTAACATCACCTGTATTGATATATTTCATTGTTAATGTATCATTGGCAAAATCACATGCTGTCCATACATTTGTATCTCCTGCTACAGAATAAAGTCCTTTGCCATCAATATAAACTTCCTGTGCAAATATGTCTATACTTACAGGAGCGTATTCGTGAGCTCCTATTGTTGGTCGTGCAGGAGGGGTTGGTCTAGTAACATTATTAAAGTCATCTGTAATATTAGGTATGATAGCACCTTTATTGCATAAAAAAGGATTTGTGGTTGTTAAGTCATTCCAACCAACAAAGAAAGGATTCCTTGAATAGTAAGAAGAATCTTCATGTACATAAGCTATCCACTCATCTACCGACATAATAACAGACCCATAAGAAAAGAGCAAATTGCTGTCTTCTATAGGCGGATCATATACAGGATAACTTGACTTGTAATAAATATTATTAGCAAATTCATAAGTAGCTAAATCATTTGTCAGCAATGCTACAGCATAACCTGCTCCATCTGAAATAACAACATTATTCATAAAGCGTACATTTGATACAACGGTACTGTTACTTGTAACATCTGTTCCCAAAGAGAAAGCATTTGTATAATGAATATTGCTTATATCATCTTTTGCATATATGTTATTGTGTGCTATTAAGGTATTATAACCTGACTTATATTCAAGACAGCCTGTTATCAATTCAAGAGTCCCGCCAGTATGATTATATACACCTATCTCATTATTAGCGATTACAGAAACTGTATCTGAATTTAACACATCACTTACTGCCAATGCACTCACGTTCTGCAAATCAAATTCATTTTTTGTAATATTAATATTCTTTGAACTCGCAACACTTACAGTATAAGTAAGTGAGTTAATAGAAGCGGGTAATATCGGTGTTTTGAATTTATTATTTATGATATTTAAATTAGATGTAAAATTAGCATTAATAGCCTTATTGGTAGTTACGGTATCCAAAGGATGCGTTTGCTGGTCATAAATAATCTGTCCATTTTCAAAAGTACAATTTCTAACAGTAATACCTGAACTTAAATTTGTTTCCGAATATCCTTGAATAAGAATGTCTGTTTCGGCAGGATAAAGAAAACTGCAACTGTCTATTATTATATTATTAGCAGCTCCGATGTTTATCATTGCTGTTGGCTTGTTAGTTAAGATAAGAGTATCTTCCGGTGAAGCAGCCACAGGCAATTTTCTAAATCTGCATTTTTTAAATTCTATATCGGAAGTATTTGCATTCATACTGAATACATATTTATCTTCTGATGTATATTTCTTTGCTGATTGAAAGTCTATATTTTCAAATTTTATATATTTACAATTATCAAGATTATAACTTTCATCATTTGCAACATCAGCCATCATACGTATAGGAGATGTGGTTGTACTTTTAAATGTTATGTTGTTAGTAGCAGACAAACCTGCTACTTCTGTATATGCAGGAAAATCCAGTTCTTCTGCATAATAATTTCCTGTATTGTCTATATTAAAAGTTACAGGTCCTCCTATTCCACATATCTTCAACATTCTGAATGCTTCAGTAAAAGTTTTGAAACTTTTAACAGGTCCTGCCGAAGTACCTATGGAATATATACCCGACATTGTACCGTTACAGGAAACTACTTCAAAATATGCAGTATCATTACTCTGATTCCAATCAATGGAAGGAGGTAATATTTCAGACCATATCTTTAAATAATAATAACCTTCTGAAGGAAACGTAAGAGCTGCAGTTTGAACAACTGAATCCACTGCATAAAATAGAGTATCTCCTTCAAGAGTAACTGTTGTATCTATTGGATTAACTGCTGTTGTCCAGTTGTTAAAAATACTTGGCGTACCAAAAGCTGTTGTAGAAGTATGCTTAAATACATATTTGGTTTGACCCAACGGCAATGTTTCTATTCCATCATTACGGACAAAACCTGCGAACGTTGTTGGTATTACGGAATTAACCTGATACAGATTAGAAATATTTAATGCCGTAGCAGGAGTTGCTAATTTATAAGACATTGCAGCATCAACGTCAAAAAGACAGTCTACAAAATTGAAAATTATATTTGGCTGTTTATTTATAGTAGAGGTAAAAGATAATAAATTACTTTGTGTATAAATATCTACGTTTGTAAGAGAATTGTCTATTATTTGTGTTCTGTAATTTGTAGCTAAAGCTGGTTTAGTGTAGTACTGTGCTTTCACAAAAGAAGTCAGTGGTGTTACAGCATCACAATATATTTTTACAATAATATCGCTTGTTCCATCCCAAATAAACGGTTGAGCTAAACGTATTTTAACCCAATTTTTCATATTAACAGTGAATGAAGGATAGTCTGCAACTAAATTCCCTCCAACATAAAGTTTAGTACCTGTAGTATAACTCTGACTGCATAAAGCCATTTCTATTTTTAAATTAGTCAAAGTGGTAACTCCACTTGTAGGCAAATCTGTAACACGGAAACTAATATCTTTGATATTTCCGATTGAATACCCTCTTGCCAGTAAATCTGCTGCACTGTATCGCATCTGTATTGCACGCTGGCGAACACCTGAAACAGCACAAAAGTTATCCGAAGACAATAATGTATCTGCATATTGAGAACTTCCTACATAACCTCTAACATTTCTAAATCTCTTAAATTCTTTATATTGATAAGGATAACGAACAATGTTGCCACGAACATCTTTAGCCTCTAATCTCCAATATATATCCTGATTAAAACCTATAAAAGGTATGTTTCCTGAATATACATTTCCTGCTCGTTCCAAAGGTAATGTATCGGTTGTACTTCCAACTCTTCTAATAACATAAACCGTGTCCGCATTTGTTACTGTTACTTTTATTTTATTAGCTGAACAATTAGGATATACTCCGTCAGGAGGTATTGTATTTAAGGCTGTTATTTGAGGCACTCTTATCGCCTGTCCTGTTGGTCCTATCATTCCTCCAAGATAAACTCTTATATCATCTAAAAACCAGCCTGCCCATGCAGCAATAGTAGCATTAGGAGCTTTTGGAACAATAAACATTAACTGAAAAGCTATAGCTTCGTTTGTTAAACGATAAGATGTGAGATTAAATATCTCATGTTTCCACATACTGTTATCACTGACTGATGGCACTGGTGTAGTAATATCTACATCATAATAACATGAAGCAAAAAAAGTGTTACCAACAGAAAAATTATTTGCACAACCAACATTTATTCCATAAGAAGCATCATAACAGTCTGCTGTTAAAGTTGCATTCGGTGCATCTAATTTGACAGGATTTGACCATGCACCTGATGTATTTTGATACCTTATAAAGACTGCAACACCATTTGAAGAATTTGCAATCATAGGAATATGACTGAATTCCAACCTTGCCCATTGCCCCTGTGATACATTGTATATTGGTGAAGTTAATGTATCGGCTGATGCTGTATTTGGTTTTAACTGTAACGCTTTACCATTCGTTCCTGATGACGGAGCATGAACATTAGTAACTATCAAATATGATGCTCCCGTATTGATTGTCCATGTAGGACTTATAGAACCCGATTCAAAATCAAGAGAATCATAAATATGAGTAGTGGTTTGTCCCAAAGACACTAATGTGCTTAACAACAAACAAAAAGCTGAAAATAATATTTTATTCTTCATATCTAATATTTTTTTATCAATATCAATTTATTACATTTATTTTTTTAATTCACTGTTTTATAGACAGTGCAAATATACAATAAATTTTTCTTTTATTCACAAAATGTACTACTATAAACAATATTTCTGACCTCAAAGTAACCGTCAAAATAAAAAAAATCATTTTTACAGTAATAAAAAATTCAATATCAAAAAAAAAGTTGTACCTTTGCAAGCGTTTTTAATGTAAAAATTGCATATAAATAATATGAATACAGAAAATAATAACACCGAACACAAAAATCTCGCAGTAGGTGAGGTGATAACAAGAACTGAAAAGTTCATTGAAAATAATAAAAAATTGCTGTCTTTAGTAGCAATCGTTATTATTGTTGTTATAGGAGGCTGGTTAGCATACAGAAATTTTTATGCTGTTCCAAGAGAAAAAAGTGCAGCAGCAGAATTGTTCCCTATTCAACATTATTTTGCTTTAGATGATTATGATAAAGTACTTAAAGGAGATGGAAAACACGTTGGAGCAATAGCATTTTTAGATAATTACAGTTCAGGTAAGAGCAGTAATTTAGTTAGATATTATGCAGGAGTTGCATATTTAAAAAAAGGAGAATACCAAAATGCTATAGACTATCTGTCTAAAATAAAATTTAAAGATTTATTAGCTGCACCTGAAGCAAAAATGTTGCTGGCTGACGCTTATGCAGAACTGAATAATTGGGACGAAGCTATTAAATATTACGAACAGGCAACTAAATATGATAATGAAATGACTGCTCCTGCGGCTCTGTTAAAGTTAGGTTTGGTTTATGAAATAAAGAAAGAGAATGCTAAAGCATTGGAAACATTCAAAAAGATAAAAAAAGATTATCCACGTTCAATGGAATATCAGGATATAGAAAAGTATATTTCTCGCCTTGAAGCTATTCAATAGAGAAGTTAAATAATTTTTCTAATACTTTATTTATATATTAATTCAGTAGCATCTTAATTCGTTAAGATGCTTTTTTTTGATTATAAAAATATTACTTCTTCCCTTGAAGTATCTTCTTATATTTCTCTGTATTGTGTAATAAATCTACTGCCTGCTGCACCTCATCGTCTTCAGAGAGCAAAGCCTCTATTCTTCCTTTTTGATTATAGTATCTGACAATTATCTCCGAAAGCAGAATATTCTTTATATCTTTCTGAAATTTTATCAAATCATCTGCTTTATCCTCTTTAATTTTTTGCTGTAAGAGTTCTATTGCATCAATGGTTGATTTATCGTATTTCTCTTCTTCTGCTTCCCGTTTCAAATTCTCTATTTCTCTTTCTGTATCAGTTTTATAAGAGTAATCCTTATCTTTTAAGAAGGTTATAAAGTTCTGATATATCTCATCTGTTATTTTGAAATCACTTACAAAAGCAGGTTTAGCAGGATGTGTTTTTACAAACTCCGTAGCAAAATCAAAAGCAAGATATTTTGTAATTATTGCTATTGCAATGTTGGAAGCCCATTTGGGTTCTATATTAACATCCGGCTCTATACCAAAACCATCATAAACCGTTCTGCCTCCTTTTGTTTTGAAAGCCGTACGTAAAGAATCAGGTATTTTCTCTGCCTTGCCTTCTTTATTCCTGTGAGAATAATCTATAGCCTGAATACAACGTCCGCTTGGAATATAATATTTACTGACTGTAACCTTCATCTGCGTATTATACAACAAAGGAATAACGTTTTGAACCAAACCTTTACCAAAAGTTCTCTGCCCCATTATAACTGCCCTGTCTATATCTTGCAAACTGCCTGCAACTATTTCAGAGGCTGACGCCGAATAATTATCAACCAGAACAACTATTGGAATATTGACATCAAGAGGTTGCATCTGTGTTTTAAAATTCTGGTCTCTCTCTTTTAACTTTCCTTTTGTTGCAACAATCATCTGTCCTTTATCTACAAAGATATTAACAATATTAACCGCCTCATTTAACAACCCTCCCCCATTTCCACGCAAGTCTATAATTAAACTGCCAATGTTATTACGGGATTTCAGTTCTCTAAACGCATTTGCTACCTGATTTCCTGCATCCTGTGTAAATTCATTCAACTTTATATAACCTGTGTTATTGCGAACCACACCATAATATGGAACATTGGGAAACTTTATTTCTCCACGTTTAAATTTTACTTCAAACTCTTTACCGTCACGTTCAACCTTTATAGATAAATCTGTCCCTGATTGCCCTCTTAAAATTTCAGTAACCTGATTGGTTGTCTTTCCTTCGGCTTTCATTCCGTTTATTTCCAGAATAACATCTCCTGCTCTCAATCCTGCTTCATAAGCAGGTAATCCTTCATAAGGTTCAGAAATATAAACTTTATCTCCTTTCTGATGAATTACTGCTCCAATACCACCATATTTTCCCAAAAGCTGCATCTTTACATCTTCCATATCCGACTCCGGAAAAAAATTGGTATAGGGATCAAGCTTTGCAAGCATTGCATCAATAGCTGTCTTTATCAAATCTCCTGGTTGAATTTCATCTACATAAGTGGTCTGCAGCGTACGATAAACTGCTGAAAAAATTTCTAAATTCTTGCTTAATTCAAAACTTTTATCCTCATTTTCGCTTTGTGAAATCGCTATTATAGGCAGGAAAACACATATTAAAAAAATTTTTATTTTGTTCATATACCCAAATTTAAGGTTACAAAGATAATAAATTTTCTTTTAGTGGTTGATTTCCTTGTTGTAGCAAACTAATTATAAAGTTTAATTCATTGTTATTTTAGCATTTAAAAAGAAGGTTCTCGGTTGCATTGTTCCATAAATATAGTTTGCATCACGATCTGCTCCCTTATCAAAATCGTTTTGATAGGAATTAAATATATTCTTTACGCCGGTACTTAATTTCAGGTTTAAGTCTGAGTTCAAAGGTATTGTAAAAGCTATATTAAGGTTAAGGTCAAAGAATGAAGGAACATGTTCCAGTTTGTCCTTTGGAATATAACCTGCAAAATGTGGCACATACATCTTTCCCGTATAAGTTCCCGTCAAAGCAAAGTCTAAAAACCTCCACGGTTTAATATTTAACGTTAAAAAACCATACTTATCCGGCATACGCAATAACTTATCCGTTCCTTCAACATCTTCATCAGACGACCAATATTCTGTCTGTTTATAACGACTGCTTTGAAGAGTATAACCCAAAGTCAGTGTATTATCATCTTTATATGCAAACTTTTTAGTGAAATTTAATCCATAGACCACTGCCCCGGAAGCATTGTATCGTTCCTGAATCATAGTATTGTTAAGTGTATCAAAGGATATAACCCGCAAAGCAAAAACATCCTGCAAATCCGTATAAAACCCTTCAAATATCATATTGGTTTTGAAGTTGTCCGTAAATTCAAAATATACATCGGCACTGATACTTGCATTGTAAGAATACTCCGGACGCAAATTATCTGCAAGGTGTGTACGGAGAGACAAACCACCTACCTGTGCAATATGCAAATCCTCATCAAAGACCTGAGGGGCTCTGTAACCTGAACCGTAAGAAGCCCTTATTTGCAACATCTCCATTGGCTTATAAAGCAAAGTAAGACGTGGAGACAGTATCGGTGTCTTTATCATATTATGTTTATCCATACGCCCTCCAACAGACAAATTGAAAAGTTTGGTTTCCCATTCTGTTTGAAAATATGCTGCAAGCACATCTGTATGCTGTTCTGTAAGCATATTATAACCAAGTATCTTATCTTCAATACTGTTCAATATATATTCCGTTCCATAAGTTAAAGTCATTGGGGCAAAGAAAACCTTTTTGAATTTATTGCTTCCCAAACCACCAACAAGATAAGTTAAATCATTAGTTAAACCATAACTGTCAGGATCTTGATGAGAACCATAATAAGAATCTCTGTCAACGTATTGAGCGGAAGTGTAAAGAGAATAACGATTTTTTCCATTCAAACTTACATAATCATAACCCAATCCTGCTGAATGAATATGATAGTTTGTCATTTCACATATATCTGTTAAATGTGCCGGTTCATCTAATCTGTTTCCACCTCTACGGCTTTCACTTGTGGTATGATATTCAAACGAAAGCTTTTGTTTATTACTTATTTTGTAAAAGCCTTTTGTTCCAAAAGATCGTGAATCAAGTTTGCCCATTTCCGTATAACCGTCATCATCATAATCAAACGCATCTCTGTTTCTAAAGGTTTGATAAAACGAAACTCCTGCTTTGCGGTCTTTTGATAAAAGAGCAGCATTGGCATTGAAGTTCCTGCCCCATGATTTACCACCTATGGATTCCATATCGCTTGCTATGGAAAATGAATTGTTTACAGGCTCTTTTGTAATTATATTCAATGTTCCTGCAATAGCTGTAGAGCCAAACAAAGCCGTCCCTATTCCTTTTACAACCTCTACTCTTTCTATCATATTAACAGGTATCTGTTCCAATCCATAAACACTGCTTAATGAACTGAAAACAGCCCGTCCATCAACCAAAATCTGTGTATATGGTCCATCAAGTCCATTTATTTTTACCTGTGACGACCCGCAATTTTGACAGTTATACTCCACCCTCACCCCACTTTGATATGGTAAAGTATGCAAAAGATCTGAAGAATTGGTTGATTCAAAAACTTTATCATTCAGAATATTAACAATTACCGGTGTTTCCTGTCTGAATTTATCTCTGTCAGCTGAAATTGTCAATGGACTCATAAGAGTTGTTTTGGGTCTCAACGCAATATGGGTATGGATAACCTTTTCTCCATTGGTTTCTATCACAACAGTTTCAGTTTCATATCCAACATACGACACCTTTAATATATAGGTCTGTGCTTTTAAGTTATTGAAAGCAAAAAATCCTTCAAGGTTTGTTGCCGTTCCAACCTTTGTATCTTCAATCACTATATTAGCGTAAGCTATCGGTTCATTTGTATTTACATCTTTTACTTCACCTTCTATTCTTATTGTTTTGTCATTTGTAGCCATGACAATGCTGGCAGCTAACAGAGTAGCTATTAGTAAAATACTCTTTCTCATTCTTTCTCGTTACTTAAATTAAGTTCAAATTTTCAGTGTGCAAAAGTAGTGCTTATTAGCCATATAAACAATACCTAAAAATAGTGATAAGGCTGTTATATCTCACTCTTAAAGAACATAATTTTTTGTTTTCCTATCTAATTTCCAATGATTTTAAGTCTTTAGATGAATTGGCATCCATTGATACCTTTGCTGCATTGCAACGGGTTGTATAATCATTTATTGCTTCCTTTGCCTTATTGTAATCTCCCTGCTTTTCATAAGTCCTGACAACTATTCTTACAGGGTCATAACACAAAGGTTTCATTGCAATACAGCGGTTTGCCCACAAAAGAGCTGAATCGTATTGAGGCAAGTTATAATAATAATTACACAATCTATACTCTTTCAACCCATAATAAGGATTGGAATTATCAGTTAATAACAAATCTATTGCTTTACGATATTCTTTTTGTGGATTCATATCAAACTTTTTTATATTTGATATGGCTATTGATGCGGTATTAACTGCTATCGGCTTACAATTTTCATCAACATTGGGAATACATGGCATACGTTTTACCCATTGTTCAAAAGTATAATTAACTTTTTTATTCCCATTTGTCTGATAAATTCTTTGCCTTTGCATTATGGAAGATATGTAATGTGAAGTCTCAACGTAAAGAATTGGTACGGCAATGATTAACAATATCACAAAATATAACGGACTTTTCTTTTTAGGATATGCCTTTTTTCTTATTGTAACAAGAGATAAAAATGCAATTCCTATAGCCAAATACATTTGAGTACAAGCTCTTTCAGCAGGAAAGTTAAACATTGCCTCATTAAAATATGTTAAAAAACACAGCAAAGCCATAAAAGACACCCATCGATATGCCTCATCGGTACGTTTGCTCACTGCATATTTTGCACTCAAAATAATGCAAAGAACAGCAAAAGACAAATAACACACAAGTCCAAACAATCCTAATTCACTCCACATTTCAAGATAATCATTATGAGCATGATCAGAAACTACCCAGTTTATTTTCTGTGGGGCTTCCGCTTTCATTATTGCAAACTTATGATTACCAATACCATAACCCAATAGAGGATTTTCTTTTATGATTGTCAAAGTATTTTTCCATATTTTCAAACGTCCCTTGCTGTTTCCTTCTGCAATGGATTCAAAACGTGAGTTAAGTGTATAAAAATTTTCAACATCTTTCTTTGCATAATGATTGTAATTAAAGGTTATAAACTGATTTCCACACACTAAACCAAATAATGCAATTAAAATAATAAGAAAACTTTTCCATTTTCTGCGTTTTTGGGAAATAATTATAAAGACTG
The DNA here is from genome assembly GCA_031272245.1 of Bacteroidales bacterium. Classification (GTDB taxonomy): domain Bacteria; phylum Bacteroidota; class Bacteroidia; order Bacteroidales; family P3; genus JAISGN01. The sequence continues at coordinate 4,111 of JAISUE010000049.1, read as the reverse complement.
TAAGCGATATGATTTGAATAAACAAGCCTATGAAACTGGTTCTCGTGCTTAAAATAACAAGACAAAATGCAATAAGAAAAACTAACGCTAAAGCAAACCATTTCCAAAACTTACGAAATTTAAAAAAAGCATAATAAAGAAAAGGAAGTTTTAAGAGCATTGCAACAGAAAAAATATTTTTATTTCCATAACAGCCGTTCAACATAAGGTTTCTTCGTTGGCTGACATAAACCTCGCATACATAATAAGGTATAATACATTCCAAAACATTTATTGCCGCCACAATGATAGAAATATATGCTATTAAATCTATCATTTTTTTATCTCTTTCTATTAGAAATGTGGTCATTAAAGCACAAATAAAAATGACAAACCAACGATTTATAACGACTATGCTTTCAATTATATTAACCGATTGCAAAAACGATATAAACATTATGATTATCAAAAGCAACCATACAACGAAATGCTTTGTTTTAAGCACCTTCCAATGAAATCGTTCTTTTGCTTTTACAACCATAAAAAGACAAAAAATGATGGATAATACATCAAACACACCTATAAAGAAATGTCTTGAACTTGAAACATCCAAAACCATAAGAGGAGGGAACAGTTGTATGGTCAATAGAAACACTATTAACCCTTTAGCTATGTTGTTATAAATATGATTTTTGTCCATAGAAGATTTAAGTGAGTAACATAAAGTGGGAGTAAATAACGTTTTGTATATTTTATTTAAGAGATTTTATTTTTATTTCACAAGGAGGATTAAGTATGATTGCGTTACGGCTTTCGTTTTGGGTCTTAATTTGAAGTTCCAATTCTTTAATTGTAGAGCCTTTTGTTGTAATGTTTTTTTCATTTACTCCTTTGGTTACAAGATAACTTTTTATCGCATCTGCTCTTGTTTTGCTTTTCTCGCTGTCTTGCTTAACATTCAATCCCTCTGTTGGCACTCTGCCAATGATTTCCACATTGATGTTCGGATATTCTCTCATCACATCAATCACTTTGTCAAGAACAGGTAAAGATTCTTTAAGAATTATAACATTTCCTTCATCATCCGTATCAAAATAAAGTTCTCCGTTGATTGGCAAATTAGATCCTATTTTTATTTCTACAAGTCGGGCATTAAGAACACTGTCTGTTTTGGCTTTTTCGTAGTCGGTGGTTGCTGTGTAATTAAAGTAACCGGCTTTGGATAAAGTGATTGTATATGTTTTATTTGGAAAGAGTTTTACTTTTTGTGCCCCTGCATCTTCTTTCTCCAATGCAACTCTTTGGGTTTCATTTTCAATAACAACAATATCGGCGGTGGTACGTTGCTTACTCAAACTGTCAATAGGATAAATATGAAATGGTGTTGATTCAGTCCAAACAACTGCCTTTATAGAGTGTCCCAACCCACCGTCATTTAAGTTATCTACAACTATCATATAGCTTTCTCCTTCTTTAACTTCAATATATTTTGCATACGCAGTAGAAGAATTTTTATTAAGATTGATGTCTGTTGCATTTAATGTTAAACCTGTCTTTCCGCTTACCGCAGGGTCAATGGAAGACATCACCGAACGCAAAGGTAAAACACGGTTTCTCTCTACACGGTTACAAAAATATCGGTCAGTATATTTGTAAATTAAAAAATCGTAATCGTCTGTTTGGCTGACGGGTATTATATCCAAAATCAACTTTCCAGAATATGGTATATCTAATTTATACCATACTGTATTATGTTCCTGTTCAAAAACAGTTTTAATTTTTTTATCCTGCTGTATTTCATTGATATAACCAAAACCCTGTAAAGGTTCTGTAGGACCAAACGTTGTATCCAGTTCCAAATTAACAGCAAATAAACAATCTGCACAACGAGGTGGTAACTGCACTTCCGAAACTGTCTTTTGCACTTCATTAGAACTTTTCTTTGGTTTCTGTGCGTGAATAAAACTACTTACAAAGACACTTATAACCATCATTATAACCAACTTTTTCATATCATAACGATTTAAAGATTAGGCTGCAAATATAATAAAAAAAATTTTAATTATCTATATTTTTTATCTATTTTGTTATCTTAAATCAACCTGTTGGACATTGGGATGCTCTTTTAACGGGAAAGTGAAGTCGATGGCTGATGTTTTTTGTTTGGTTTTGTAATTGGAAAGCGTATAGGAATAGACATTATCCGCTGTGTATATTATCATTTCGGATATACGGTTAGTACTTTTTACGGCTATGATACGTACTTTCAACACATTGCCCCGTTTAATGGGTGAAAGGTCTAAAACATTATAAGCTATTTTCTCTCGTGTTTCCTCTCTAATCAGTTTTGGACGATAGTCTTTCAGGTAAGAGGTTATCATATTTGAGAAATTAAACATTGAGCCTCCTTCCGATGCATCTGATATTTCTACTTCGTTGGTTGTTTTCAGATAATGCCAAAGAGTTTGTCCATCGCTGTAATCTTCAAAATTATCCGTAATTATTTTGAACTTGTTTCCATTTGAAAGAAAACTGCCTTTCTCACTTTGAGTTACTTTGTCCGTTTGTTTGACTTTGAACATAAAATTAAACGAAATTGGAGTATCTGCTGAGAGTTTTTCGGTTATGTTTTTGATTATTTTTTCTGCATTATGGTCTATCACCACGCCATTTTTTATCTCTCGCTGACCATATACCGTCATAGATAAAAGAACAACGGCAACGTAAGACAGACACAGTCTGCTCCATTTAAGCAATTCAAAATATAAACTCTTTACAATCATAATGCAAAAATATATAAAATTATTTATTTTTGCACCCTCAATTTTATAAATCTATGTATAGAAAAAACAACAAAGAAAACGAGAATAACTTCAACAAAAGAGAAGGCACTAAAACCCGATCCGATAATAGAAGAGACCGTAATTTTAATTCCAAAGAACGTTCTTTTGACAAAAAAGACAGAGATTTTGACAGACCTGAACGCCGCAGATACAAAAGCAACAACGAAGAATACCATAACCATAACTCCCGTTTCCGCAGTTTTGAAAAGACTAAACGCAGAGGCATAACAACTCAAAAACAACAGTCGGAATCCGTAAGATTAAACAAATTCATAGCAAATTCGGGAGTATGTTCTCGCAGAGAAGCCGACGAACTTATTGCTGCGGGCTTCGTTTCGGTGAATGACAAAGTGATTAAGGAAATGGGCTTTAAAGTTTCGTCCAAAGATACCATAAAATTAAAAGGTAAAAAACTCACGGGCGAAAAAAAAGTATATATTTTGTTGAACAAACCCAAAGATTTTATCACCACGACAGACGATGAGCGGGGCAGAAAAACCGTTATGGATCTGGTGAAAAACGCTTGTCGGGAAAGAATCTATCCTGTTGGCAGACTGGACAGAAACACAACAGGCGTACTCCTTTTAACAAACGATGGAGACTTGACAAAAATGCTTACGCATCCATCTTACGGTGCGAAAAAAATATATCACGTTGAATTAAACAAACGTCTCAAACAAAGCGACATTCAATTATTGTTAGAGGGGGTAGAACTTGAAGACGGGATAGAAAACGTTGATGATATTCAGTTCGTTGAAGGATTTCCGGGCAGAAAAGTGATTGGAGTTGAAATCCACAGCGGGAAAAACCGTATAGTTCGGCGACTTTTTGAGCAACTGGAGTACGAGGTAGAAAAACTGGACAGAGTTTCTTTTGCCGGTTTAACGAAAAGAGATTTGCCGCGAGGACATTGGCGTATGCTTAAAGACAGTGAGGTTTCATTTTTGAAGATGCACCACATTCCTAAAAATTAAGGGCTATTGTTTTAGAAATTTTTTTACTTTTGCGGCTGATAAAATTGATAAAACATGCATAAACTTACAAATAACACATTAACAAACAACTCATTCAGCTTAAAACGGACAGCACATTTCCGCTGTAACATTACCCGCATACCATTATATATTTACTTCAAATCAATGGTTATATCCTTTCAATCATTTATTAAATATTTAGAACCTTTTGTGATATTTTTTATACCAAAAAGGACTTCCTTCGAAATTCGCAGGACATCCTTCGAGACATGCGGGGAATCCTTCGAAATTCGCAGGACATCCTTCGGGACATGC
>JAISUE010000026.1 GCA_031272245.1 Bacteroidales bacterium | reverse complement strand
AAAGCCAGATACCTTTCAATAAAAAGATAAACCGCAATAATGGACAGCACTCCCAGCACTATCATAATCCAGCCTCCCTTTATGGCAAGGTCAAATATGTTCATCTTTTCAATGGTTTGCGATACTGCATTTGTGGTTTGCACAGCCGTTTCGCTAATTTGTAATAACATTTGTGATAACATTCTGTTCTATTTTTATTCTACTATTATTTTTTCTTCCTGCAAGCCATTGTCGGTGTAAATTTTGATAATAAAGATTCCTTTTGCTTGCTTTCCAAATTTATATTTCTTTATATTTTTTTCCAAAGTGTCAATAATTTGTCCTTTTGAATTGATTATTTCCATTTTTACAATATTTACATCTTTATAATCAAAATTTATTTCATCTGTTGCAGGATTCGGATAAATTTGAATTTTTGACTGACTTGTGATTAAATCCAAACTTACAATATCTTGTGATGGAGTATGAAATACAAATTCAGCAGACCATTCACTCATTGTATCCAACACATCGTCCTGCCTATCACAAACAGCTCTTACTTTAAATTTGTAATCTGTATTTTTAGTTAACCCAAAAGGAGAAAAAGATGGAGTATAAATAAAAGAACCTGTTGACATAAATGATTCAGATGCTTTTGCAAAAAGAATTTGCCATCTCCATTGAGAAACAGAACCGGGAGTCCATTTAATAGTTGCTGAAGTCGTCCTTAATTCTTCTACATAAATATCTTCAATAGGAGCACATGGGTATTGTAGTGTTGTAAAATAAGTATAAGGATTTAATGCAGACCATTCACTGAAAGTTGTATCATTACATTTGCTTCTTACATAAACAGTATAAGTTATCCCGGGTGTCAAACCTGTTATTTCTATAGAATCGGAAGTAGTTTCTTGATAAAAAGTACCTGCACCGGGTATATGTCCAACAATACCGCAATCAACTTCCCAACGTTTTTGACCAAGTCCCGGTATCCATTTTGCTTTTGCAGAAAATAAAGTAATAGATAATGTATCTACATTAACATTTTGAGGTGCTTCACGACAAGGATGTATTGTAGTAAAAGAATATTGCTCAGAATAAATTGTATCTTGATCTGAAGCGCCATATTTTACAATAATAAAAGCTCTTACATAATATGTGTCCCCTGTATCTAAATTGGAACAAGACGCATTAAGTTGATAAGGGTTTGCACTGCTTACATTAGAAGCTGGATTCCCTGTAGTAGTAGTAAGTAACTCTATTGTTCCTGTTCCATGAACAGGATTAGAATTTTTAGAATATACAAAACCTTTTTTTATCCACTGTTTAACAGGATCAAAAATAGAATCTATGTTTCCATGCAAATTGGCACTTGCAAGACCTATTTCTGTTGCCGGTAATACATACATTCTTGGCGTTACCGCTGCAGGAGTTGTAAATGAAGCTACATTACTCCATGCAGTATCAGCTGTAGTTCCTGAACCTTTTTTAACAAAAGCCTTTATATAATAAGTAGTACTGTGCATAAGTTGTATAGAAGTAGTGGTTCTACCGGAAAATGCTAAAGGTACAGGTCCATAATATGCAGGAGTATTACCTGGTATTCTTGATGCCCCCGGATAAGTATAATTGGGAAAAGTAGAATCAACAGAAAAAGCAAAACCTTTTCCGTTTAATATCCATCCTGAACCAGAGGTATCGGCAATTATTCCTCTAAACGTTGCAGATTGAAAGGTTAAGCTATCTATACCATTTTCATAATTTATGGTATCCATAATTACAACTGGCTTAATCTGTGCCTGTAAATGTAAAGCAAAACTCATCAAAAAAACTAATACAATTAAAATTTTTGTTTTCATATTTTGTTCCTCCATAATTATTAATCGTTACGTGGTTGAATTATTGTACCCCATTCCCTTTTAACTGGGAATTTTTTTACTATTTTTATATGTTCTATTGCATACCGTCCATTTGGATGTATTCCTATCACATCAACAGCCCCATCCTGAACATTCAGAATTATTTTGTTCATATTATAACCATTTTTTCGTTTCCATTGATATGTAAACATTTCTTCCTGTTTTTGAGGCTTATAATTGGGACAATCCCACTCCCGAACAGGTATTTGAAACAGTTCTTTCCAGCGTTCTCCCGTGTAAGTCCAAACTCTAAATGAATTTATATTGGAAAAATCTCTATTAACAACCATAAATGATATTTCATCTCCACCATCTCCATCCAAATCTCCCTCATTGACTAAAAAATACACACCTAAATCACCATCTAACTGTAAGTCTGTTATTTCTTTATTATCTGAATAAAGTTTAGTAGCTGTTTCATAAAGATTTTCTTCAAAACCATCACCATCAAAATCTCCTCTAATCATAAAACGGGAAGACTCTGTTTTGTTCCATTTCCAATCGGCAGGATTACGGGAATCTACAACAACATCAGTCCAACCTTTCAAATCCTCCTGTGCTTCTACCGTTACAAAAGAGAACATTACAACAATAAAATAAACTATACTTTTCATATCTATTTATTTTCTTAAAATCAAGTGCAAAAATAAGACTTTTTTTTAGAATAAACACTATTTTCATACTTTTTTATTTGATAATTTTATTGATAGAAACTAATTATTACTATTTTTGCCGCCAAATAAATACACTCTGTAAAAAAAATGATGAATAATAAATCTATTTTTCTCGCTAAAAACAAGGAAAAATCTCTCCTTCGACAGCATCCATGGCTCTTTTCTGGCGCTATACAAACTAAAAGCCCTGATATAAATGAAGGTGATTTAGTAAATATATATTCCATTAACAATACTTTTCTGGCAAAAGGTTTCTGGCAAAACGACAGTATTGCGGTAAAAATATTAAGTTTTACAGAGAATGAGGATATAAATGAAGATTTTTTTATACGGAAAATAGTCAATGCTGTTGCATATCGTCATTCTCTTGGATTATTTAACAATGAAAATTCTAATATTTTTCGTTTGATTAACGGAGAAGGAGACTGTCTTCCTTCGCTAATTGTTGATTATTACAATGGTCTGTTAATTGTTCAATTTCATTCTGTTGGTATGTTTCATCACAAGGATATAATAACTACTGCATTGTTAAAGGTATTAGGAGACAAATGTAAGGCTGTATTCAATAAATCATCATCTACCCTACCCCAAAAAGGTAAAATATTCTCTAAAGATGAATTTCTTTATAATCATTTACCTGAAATGTGGACAGCTAAAGAAAATGACTCTACCTATTTTATAGATTATGTTTTCGGACAAAAGACAGGATTTTTTATAGATCAAAGGGATAATCGCAATTTTTTAACTACTCTGTCAAAGGATAAAGTTGTATTAAACGCTTTTTCTTATACCGGAGGTTTTTCATTGGCTGCTTTGCGGGGACAAGCCAAAGAAGTAACCAGTATAGATATTTCTAAACGTGCAACAACTATTTGTCAAAAGAACATTGATTTGAACTTTCAAAATCCTAAACACACTATTTTAACACTTGATGTATTAGTATATTTAGATAATATTCCCAAAAATTTTTATGATATTATTGTTTTAGATCCACCTGCCTTTGCTAAACACAAAAATAATTTATCACATGGGCTAAAAGGTTACCGTGCAATCAATCAAAAGGCTATAGAAAAGATAAAAAGTGGGGGATATATCTTTACATTCTCATGTTCTCAAGTTGTAAGTTTATCAGATTTCACCACTATGCTTTTTTCGGCAGCCGCATTAGCTAAAAGGAATGTAAGAATTGTTAAACATCTGTTTGCTTCTGCAGATCATTGTCAAAATATTTATCATCCGGAAGGAGAATATCTGAAAGGTTTTATAGTTTATGTTGAATAAAATACAAATGATCTAAAATTATTTGATTTTATGTAGCATGATCTTGTACAAATATCTCCGAAGTTAATTTAAACATGTATCCAAAATCTATTAAGATTTTCCTATTTTAAAACCTTTAAGTCCATAAAAGAGTAGATAAATATAGGAAATCATAGGAACAAGAAATGAAAGTCTAATATTTGTAAAGTCAGCAAGCCATCCTTGTAATGGCGGCAACAAAGCTCCTCCAAGTATCATCATAATAAGGATTGAAGATGCTTCAGCAGTTTGATTACCAAGTTTATCAATAGCCAAAGTGAATACATTAGACCACATAATTGAATTGAACAAACCAATAGAAAGCAATGCCCATATAGCAATATTGCCACTCATTGTAATACCAAGCACAATGAGAATTATATTTACAACAGAAAAAATTGCTAAAGCCTTCTCCGATTTTCCATCACTGAGTAATGAACAACCAAAATTAAGAATGAGAAATGCAAGAAACATTGCTACCTGAATAAAATCCAATCCATTGAGATAATAATTAACTATAAATACAACTAAAAAGCCAATCCATGCCAATACTATCATATTCCCAATTTTTGTTTCACTTTTCATATTGCTTAAACTTACAGCTCCGAGAAATCTTCCAATCATTGCACCGCCCCAATAATATGAAAGAAACGATGACGCAATATTTTCAGGCATTTGAGCTGTCTCTTTGAGAAACGAAACAAGATTACTGCCCACCGCAACTTCACCTCCAACATAGAAAAAGATACCCAACGCCCCTAAAAGCACATAAGGTTTCTTCCATATCGGTTTTTCGTTTTTTATATTTGCTTCATCCGTTTCTGTTTCAAGTTTATCGTTAATTTTTGAAAGAAAAATAAACACAGCCAGCAGCAGTAACAAAGCCGATAAAAAGAAGTATGGCACAATTACAGCAGAGGCTCCGGTTGAATCTTTAAGAAAATAAGAAAAAATAAAGTAACCTCCAAGTGCAGGACCGAGCGTTGTGCCAAGAGAATTAAAGGCTTGCGAAAGATTTAAACGAGATGATGCCGTGTTGGAATTGCCAATTCTTGCCACAAAAGGATTGGCTGCAATTTGCAAAAAAGTAAGTCCCAATCCCAAAATGAACAGGGCTGCAAGGAAAAAACCGAATGATAATTGCGCTTTGGCTGACATGGCAAACAGAAAACAAGCTACCGAAGCCACAACCAAACCAATAACCAACGTAATCTTGTACCCATATTTTGTTATTGTGTCTTTTCCGCTTTTTGACCAAAAGAAAAAAGCAAGTGACCCAATAAAATAGGCTATGAAAAAAGCAAACTGTACGATGTTTGCCTCAAAGTGCGAAAGGCAATAAACGTTTTTCAAGTAAGGAATAAGAATATCGTTGAGTGAAGTAATGAAACCCCACATGAAAAACAAAATTGTGATAGAAATCATCGAAATTAAATTCGAGTTTTTATTTGCTTTATCCATAGTGTTTAATTTATTTTTTTATTTAGAATGGCAAAATTAAAAATAAAATTTGAATTAACTGAATTTTATTGTTTTCAATCATGTAACAATAATGACAGTGTATCATATTATGATGTTTTTATTATTAAAAACATTGCATTATAACGTTTTACAAAAACTTTATTTTCATAAGATAAAGTCAAGAAATGAAATAATATATCTTGATTTTATAATGACAAAACTTTGTTTTTTTACTCTAAAATAAAGCAATAATTTTACTAATTCAAAACATCATAAATTATAAAGGTAAATTAAAATATCCCTCACAAAAAAAATTGCTTTTGTTATTACACATTAACAATAAATACTTTGTTTTTTAGATTTTTTAAGAAAATACTATTTTTGTGTTTCAAATTTTACTCATAAATAATGAAAAAGATATTGGTAATATATACAGGGGGGACTATTGGAATGGTAAAAGATACTCTTACGAGTTCTCTGATACCTTTTGATTTAAAACAAATATCCGAAGTTATTCCTCCCTTGAAAAAATTGAGATGTAAAATAAATACATTTAAATTTGAACATATAATTGACTCTTCCAACATGAAACCTGCCTTTTGGATAGAACTTGTAGAGGTTATTGAAAAAAATTATAATGATTATGACGGATTTGTTGTACTGCACGGAACAGATACAATGAGTTACACAGCTTCAGCATTGAGTTTTATGATGGAAAATTTATCAAAACCTGTTATTTTAACAGGTTCACAACTTCCTTTAGACGCAATTCGTACAGACGGACGAGAAAATATAGTTTCTGCTATTGAAATAGCCGCTAATGATGAAGTTGAAATACCTGAAGTTTGTGTATTTTTTGACAATAAACTCTTTCGGGCAAACCGTACAACAAAAATAAATGCAGAATATTTTGAGGCATTTTATTCAGGAAATTATCCTTCGCTTGCCAAAGTAGGAATAAACATCTCATATAAAGGTCATTTGTTGTTACCTAAGCCTCGCGGAAACTTCAAAGCATATAAAAAACTTTGTGATGATGTAATAATAATCAAAATACACCCGGCACTAAAAGAAAAATATCTTAGAACAATGTTGGAAACAGAAAATTTGAAGGCAGTAATTCTTGAAACTTATGGTAGTGGAAATGCACCAACAGACAAATGGTTTATACAACTTATTCAACAGACAATTAACAGAGGCATTATTGTTTATAATGTTACACAATGTAAAGCAGGATCAGTTGCTATGGGACATTATCAAACAAGCCATGAATTACTTAAAATAGGAGTTTTATCGGGTTACGATATAACAACTGAAGCAGCATTGACTAAACTGATGTTCTTGCTTGGAAACTTCACAGAAAAAACGGAAATAAACAAATTATTGGATACAAATATGCGGGGAGAAATAACTAAATAAATATTAAAATATCAAAATAAAAAAAAGTATTATATTTGCAAACTGAAAAAGATAATAAAATGAAACTCATTATATAATGAATTTGAGTTATAAGAAATTTTAGTTAACGTCAATATAAAGTTAATTTTTTTGAAAATGAAAACAATAGAAAAAATAATCAGTTTTATGATTAGCAAAAAAAGAATTTTCCACTTATTTATATTTATTTTTGTGTCAGGTGTATTTTTTTCCTGTGCAGATGAACCTGAACCAACAACACCAATCCTTACACTCCCTCCTGCAATGTATATATCAAATACTCAATGGTTATATTCCGAAAACGTAAATTACTATTATTTCTCTACATTTGATTCTGTAATGTTAATATGGGATAGCACAGAAGGGCAAATGGATACTGTCATAAGACGATTTAAAGACAGTATTTTAATTGATTATAAAGAATATAATTTGAACTTTATAGATACAAATCTTGTAGATTTTAATTTCAAAATACTCTCAAAAGACTCTGTAGTAGAAAATACAACATGGCAATTTAAATATTTTTTCAATCAATATACCAGAGCAGGTTTAATAACCGCTAACGGATTAGGAACACAAACATATCAATTCAAAATAAAAACAGACACTGAAACAAAAACAAGAGAACTTATCTGTGATGATATTGGCTTGTTTATTCAACAACCAGGTAATAACAAAAAACAGTCTTCTCAAATAATTTTTACAGAACAATAAAACATAATTTATGATTATCACAAACCATTTTGTTTTGGTAATCGTTACACATAATATAATATAAATCACTTGTAATGACATTTGAACAATTAGAGTTAAATCCTCAAATACTTAAAGCCATCAAGGAATTGGGCTTTGAAACAGCTATGCCTGTTCAGGAAAAAACTATTCCTTATTTATTACAGTCTGACCTTAATCTTATTGCCCTTGCACAAACGGGTACAGGAAAAACAGCTGCTTTCGGTTTGCCTTTAATTCATAAACTTAACTATGATAATAAAGATACCGAAGTTTTGATTATCTGTCCTACAAGAGAATTGTGTATGCAGATTGCCAACGATTGCAAAAAATTTGCTAAATATATCCCTCAATGTTCGGTTGTTCCTGTGTATGGAGGTGCAAGCATTGAATTGCAAATAAAAGCTATACGGCAAGGTGTTAAAATGATAGTTGCAACTCCGGGAAGAATGAACGACCTCATTTTAAGAAAAAAGGTAGATATTAGTAAAGTAAAATATGTTGTGCTTGATGAAGCAGACGAAATGCTTAACATGGGATTTAAAGACGATTTGGATTCCATTCTTTCAAACACACCCGAAGAAAGAAATACTCTGCTTTTCTCTGCAACAATGCCTAAAGAAGTAGAAGAAATCGCTAAAGATTATATTTCAAATCCTGTAAGAATCCAAATTGGAGAGCGAAATCAGGGAAGTGATAATGTAAAACATTTCTATTATCTTGTACATGCAAAAGACCGTTATCTCACATTAAAAAGAATAGCAGATTATTATCCCGATATTTATGCCATAATCTTTTGTCGCACAAAGATTGAAACGCAAGAAGTTGCCGATATGTTAATTAAAGACGGTTATAATGCAGATTCTCTTCATGGAGATTTATCGCAAGCTCAAAGAGACCACGTTATGAGCCGTTTCAGATTAAAAAACATTCAAATGCTCGTTGCTACCGATGTGGCAGCCCGCGGATTGGATGTACATAATCTTACTCACGTTATAAATTATAATCTTCCTGATGAACTTGAACAATATGTTCATCGCAGCGGACGTACAGGACGTGCAGATAAACAGGGTATTTCCATCGCTATTATAAATCTTCGTGAAAAACATAAAATCAAAGCAATAGAAAAACTTCTGCGAAAAGAATTTGAAAAAGCCAAAATTCCTACAGGAAAAGAGGTCTGTACAAAACAACTTTTCAATCTCATAAACAGAATAGAAATGGTTGATGTTAATTATGAGGAAATTGAAACTTTTATACCACAGATTGTAGCAAAATTAAGCTGGCTTGATAGAGAAGAATTGATCCGTAAGTTTGTTTCACTGGAATTTAATCAATTTTTATCATACTATAAAGATGCTCCCGATTTGAATGTTGATGAAACAGATGAAAAACGCCGCAGAAAAGATGAACAGTCTCAAAGGCAAAAAGATAAACGTAAATCTACAAGATCAAGAGGAGAATTTCTAACTATGTTCTTCAATGTCGGGCATAGAGATAAAATTGTACCTCAACGACTTATTGGAATGATTAACGATTACACACAGACTCACCGCGTAGCCATAGGGAAAATAGATATTTTAGATAATTTCTCTTATGTGGAAGTAGAAGAAAATGCGGTTGAAGATGTCATTGATGCTTTTGCAGGAAAATTTGTGAAAGGTCGCCAGATTGTTGTTGAAATTGCGGACAAAAAATCTTCCCCAAAAAGTAAAAACAGCAGGGAAAAGTCAAGAAATGGATGGGAAAATCAAAAAAATGATCGTAGAAAATCAAAAAACGACCGTGAAAGTTCAAGAAAAGACAAAGCAAATTACAAAAAAGACAATCATTCAAAATACAAACGCAGATAAAATACAAATGTAAAAGAAAAAGAGGTTGCTTTAATCGGCAGCCTTTTTTTATTTTTGATTGAATTTCAATCTTATTTTCACATAAATTTTTCATAAATAACTCCCCTACCCGTTTTAACACATATAAATCTCATTATTCACTATTGCATAACGCAAAATATCCTCTGCTATACTTCATATCTTTATATACATCCGCATTTTATTATACGCCAACTCTTTTATAATTGTTTATATCTTAATATATTGTATGTATTTATATCTGTTTTCATTTGTCATATTTAATACGGCGGGGGACGTACCCGCAAAATTGGGGGACGTACCCGTAAAATTGGGGGACGTACCCGCAAAATTGGGGGACATACCCGCAAAATTGGGGGACATACCCGGAGATTCGGGAAAAGTAGTTTTGTATTTTGTTGTATGCAAAATTATAACTGTTGCTAATTCGGCATTTCAAATAAATTGTGAAGTAATTAGAATTTAACACGGATTTATATTCTGTTTTAACAGGTTGAATAAAATTTTCATACCTTTGTAAAAAATAATTATTGAAATAAAAGATATGGAGAAAAGAACTGAACTGGAAGAAATCGGTGAATTTAGTTTAATAGAAAGACTGAATCCTAAACATAAGATATTAAATAAAAGTACTGTTTTATGTGGCGGTGATGATTGTGCGGCAATGAAATACAACGACAAAATTACTCTCGCTTCAACAGATTGTCTTGTTGAAGGTGTGCATTTTGATATGGCTTACACTCCTTTGAAACATCTTGGTTACAAATCCGCTATTGTTAATTTCTCAGATATTTATGCCTGCAACGGAAAACCTTCACAGCTTCTCGTCAGCATAGCCGTAAGTAACAGATATTCCGTAGAAGCTTTGGAAGAATTGTATTCGGGTTTATATCTTGCCTGTGAAAAATACGGAGTAGATTTAGTTGGAGGCGATATGTCTTCTTCACAAAGCGGTATGTTTCTTTCTCTGACAATACTTGGAGAATGTGATGAAGAGAAAATAGTTAAAAGAAGTGGTGCAAAACAGCACGATTTGCTTTGCGTTAGTGGAAATTTAGGAGCAGCATATAGCGGTTTGCTTGTTCTGCAACGTGAAAAAGCGGTTTTTATGGCAAATTCATCTTCACAACCCGACCTGTCAAATTATCAATATATAATTGAAAGACAACTTAAACCCGAAGCAAGAAAAGATATAATAGAATGGTTTGAAAATAATAACGTTTTACCTACTTCAATGATTGATATTTCTGATGGTTTGGCAAGCGAAGTACTGCATATCTGTAAAGACAGTCATAAAGGTTGTGAGTTATACATAGATAAAATTCCTGTTGATTATGAAACATCGCGGACACTTGAAGAATTTAACATCTTACCTGATAATGGAGCATTAAACGGAGGGGAAGATTACGAATTGCTTTTTACTATAGACCAAAAAGACTATCCTAAAATAAAAGACAATAAAGATATATCAATCATAGGACATATCACTGACGAGTCGCTCGGATGCAAACTTGTAACTCCGCAAAATACCACAATAGACTTAAAAGCCAGAGGTTTTAACCATTATTGTTAAACATTTGAAATAAAGAACCAAATTCATGAACACTGTTATCTTTATTGCATTCATTGCTTATACAGTCCTTTTATTCACTATCACTTGGTACACTGCTCGCCACGCCGACAGCAAATCATTTTATTCCGGCAACAAAAAAAGCCCATGGTTTGTTGTTGCTTATGGAATGATTGGAGCATCTTTATCAGGTGTTACTTTTATGTCTGTTCCCGGCTGGGTTGAAGAGCGTCATTTTTCGTATATGCTTACCGTTGCAGGATTTTTTCTCGGCTATCTGGTCATCTCTCTCGTACTGATGCCAACCTATTATAAATTAAATTTAATATCAATATATCAATATCTTAACAAACGTTTTGGTAAGTTTTCTCACAAAACAGGTTCTTTTTATTTTCTTTTATCGCGTACTTTGGGTGCAAGTTTGAGGATGTTCATAGTAATCTTTTTTCTACACAAATTTGTTTTTCAGACATGGGGTATGTCTTTTGAGTTAAGCGTAACTCTTTTTCTTATCCTCATTTTGCTTTTTACCATACGCGGAGGCGTTAAAACGATTGTATGGACAGATACTTTGCAGACAACTTTTATGCTTACTGCTCTTATCATGTGTTTTATCATGGTTGCAAATGCTATGGAATTATCTTTCGGAGGTTTGCTCTCAAAAGTTTGGCACAGTGATTATAATTCATATATTGTTACAGAAACATCTTCCAGACTTTGCTGGTGGAAACAGATATTGGGCGGAATGTTCATATCCATAGCTATGACAGGGTTAGATCAGGAAATGATGCAAAAGAATTTAAGTTGCAAAAATATTCGCTCCGCACAAAAAAATATGATAACGTTTTCATTAACTCTTTTTATTGTTAATTTTCTGTTTCTTTTTCTTGGAGCAGCATTATATATATATGCGGGAGAAAATTCCATACAGGCAAGCGGAGATGATTTGTTTGCAACAATCGCTATACAACATTTAAGTCCTGTGGCAGGAATTGTTTTTGTTATCGGTCTTATTTCTGCTCTTTATCCAAGTGCCGACGGGGCATTAACTTCTCTAACAACCGCCGTAAGTATTGATTTCTTTAATCTTGAAAATCGTAAAGATTTTACAATAAAACGCAAAACACAAATAAGACATTTGATACATCTTTGTTTTGCATTTCTCTTTGTACTTGTAATCATTTTTTATTATCATCATCAGAATAAACATTTAATAGATATTCTTTATCAAGTTGCTTCAATTACATACGGACCTTTACTTGGTTTATTTGCTTTTGGTTTATTTTCCAAACATCAAGTTAATGATAAGTTTGTACCTGTAATTTGTTTTCTTGCCCCTCTGCTCTGTTTTATATTAAGTCAAAATTCTGTAAAATGGTTTAATTACTCCTTTGATTTTGAGTTACTGGTATTAAACGGTATGCTTACTTATTTGGGAATGTTTTTAATAAGCAAAAAAAATTAGTCTATAAATGTTTTTGCTTCATAAGGAAATTCTTTTAAGAGTTCGCCTGAATAATAAAAGTTAAAACCTATTACTCCGAACGTATAAATCTTTCCTGCAACATTGATATGAGAACCGCCACATTCAGGATTAGCACTCGGATGACTTTCACTAAATCCAATATTGAAAAGTGTTATAAGTATATCAGGTCTATTATCTATTGAATATCCTGCCCTTTTCCATTGCAAAGCTGTTTGGTGAAGGATACAGCCTGTATATAAAAAAGAATAAAAATGATTATGGTAATTTACTAACCTGCTTACTCTTTCTGCTGTATGATCAGATGTTGAAAAATCCAATATATGTTCATAACGTTTTCCCATATAAAATTCTGATTTCTCATTTTTCAAATTGCTTTCCACCGCCATTGCTGTAAAATCTTTAATACCATTTACCCCCAACGAAAACTGTGATTGTACATTCAATACTTTCATCGGTTCTATATAACGTTTATACGATTCACGATTAGAATTAAAAAGCCGTATCTGTTCACCTACCAAACAACCAACAATTAAACGAGGCTCTACTCCACAAAGTCTCGCTGCCGAATCTATCAAAGCTTTATCTTTTACAATAGCCTGCTTTAAAACCCCCCATTCAGGAGTGTTCATCCATTCAATAGCATTTGTTTTTTCCTGTTTTTGATAAGGTATGCTACGAAACGCTGCCGACAAATCGTTTAATGCTTTTTGATATTGAGTATTTTCATGTAATCCTATTTCACATGCTGCAATCATTTTATTAATGTTTGCATTTTCATTACTTAATGCAGATGATATAAGTTGAGCATTTTGAGGATAAAAACGACTCAAAATTGCTAAATGTGCAAGATTTTCACTTAAATATTTATCTGTTTTTATTATTCCATCCTTTGCATCAAACTTTGCCATATCTGCAAGATAGCGATTATTTTTATCTACACCTCCTTTATTATTTGTCCAACCAAGTTGAAATACTCCATAAGCAGCCATAACTCCAAAACCAAAGAGTGCAAAACCATAAAGAAAAACTCTCCATATAAACTTTATTACTTTATTATTTTTTATGTTCATCTAACGAAAATGTATTAAAAAATTAGCGTGCAAAAGTAATATTTTTTCCTAATTTCCATAAAATAAAAACAATATAAACAATCCTGCAAAATGTTAAATTACTTTTTTATCTCAAACTAAAATAATAATAAAGTATATAAGTACGTATGTTTTAATAGATTGTTATTATATTGTTGAATTATCCGTAATCATCTTTCAATTCTCAAAAATTATCTTGAATATGGATTAAATTATCTTGAATATAAATCAAAATATTTTGACAATGAATCTAAAACTTTTGATTATCAATTAAATTATTGTTGATGATAAAAAAACAAAAGAGGCTGCCAATTCTGACAACCTCTTTTTCTTATGTTTAATTAACTATTAATTACTGTTTAACTATCTTTTTACTGCCTACAACATTGCCTTCATTGGATAGTAATCGCACATTATAAACCCCATTCACAAAATTGGATATGTCTATTTCTGTTACCCTCTCTGCTGTCAAAACAACTTTACCAAGCAAATCATAAATCTTTATCTGCTCATAGCCTTCTCCTTCAATAAAAAGTTTATCATTGGCAGGGTTCGGATAAACATTAAATGTTGTAGTTGTTACGTCATCAATAGCATTTATCACCTCAAATGTTACAACGATAGTATGATTAGACGTTACGTTTGTGAAGTTATAATATTCGTCTTCTTTTGCCTGTCCGTTTTCTACATCATCAATGAAAACTTCTTTTATCTTATATCCGCTATTAGCACCAAAGTTAAATATTTGACTGTTACCTTCTAAAACATTAACTGAACCGTTTGGATTTATGTATCCATTACTGTCGGCAGACGCTAAAATTGTATATGTTGTGTTGTCAGCAAGAGTCATAAAAGTCAAAATGTTGCCGTCTGTTGTACCTGATACTGTCGTTGCATAAGCATAAAATTGATATTGCGTGTTTGCCGTTAAACCTGATAAATTGTAACTTGAACTTGTTGCAGTAACATCCGTCCATGAAGAAGCAGATGATTGTCTGTATTTGAAGCCTTGTGATGTAATTGTTTCTGTGCCTGCTGTTACGGTTTTGTTTAATATCGCTGTCGTTTGAGTAATACTGCTTGCGGATAAGGTTGTAACGGTAGGTGGAATAATATTTTCTGCTTCCCTTATTATAGTTATAGTGTAAGTTTTTGTATTACCTGCTTGAGCTGTTACAATAACATTGCGTACATTGTTACCGACAGTTAATGTTCCTGTACTACCTGTGCCTGATATGGTTGCATTAGCATCTGCAGATGTTGCAGAGATAGTTCTTGTTGTTATTGAATTTGGCACTGTAACGCTGTAACTTGTTATATTTACATTGAAACTTGGACTTAAAGAATAACCATTTACCGATAAACTTGCCAAATCTGCATTAGTTGAAAGCGTAGCAGATGTTGTGAAAGTCAAAGTACTGCCGTTTGTTGTTCCTGATGCAGTCGTTGCATAAGCATAAAATTGGTATTGCGTGTTTGCCGTTAAACCTGACAAATTATAACTTGAACTTGTTGCAGTAACATCCGTCCATGAAGAAGCAGATGACTGTTTGTATTTGAAGCCTTGTGATGTAATTGTTTCTGTGCCTGCGGTTACGGTTTTATTTAATGTCGCTGTCGTTTGAGTAATACTGCTTGCAGATAATGTTGTAACGGTTGGTGGTTGAATAGCAGATGTTGTGAAAGTCAAAGTACTGCCGTTTGTTGTTCCTGATGCTGTTGTTGCATAAGCATAAAATTGGTATTGTGTATTTGCCGTTAAACCTGACAAATTGTAACTTGAACTTGTTACAGTAACATCCGTCCATGAAGAAGCAGATGACTGTTTGTATTTGAAGCCTTGTGATGTAATCGTTTCTGTGCCTGCGGTTACGGTTTTATTTAATGTCGCAGTCGTTTGAGTAATACTGCTTGCAGATAAGGTTGTAACGGTTGGTGGTTGAATAGCAGATGTTGTGAAAGTCAAAGTACTGCCGTTTGTTGTTCCTGATGCTGTCGTTGCATAAGCATAAAATTGGTATTGTGTATTGGCTGTCAAACCTGATAAATTGTAACTTGAACTTGTTGCAGTAACATCCGTCCATGAAGAAGCAGATGACTGTTTGTATTTGAAGCCTTGTGATGTAATTGTTTCTGTGCCTGCGGTTACGGTTTTGTTTAATGTCGCTGTCGTTTGAGTAATACTGCTTGCAGATAATGTTGTAACGGTTGGTGGTTGAATAGTCCCGCACTGTACAATTCTACTTCTGTTAGTATTTGATTCTCCACAGTTTGAATTTGTATGAGTATAAAAACGAATTGTAGTTGAAGATGGAGCAGTATAATTTACCAAACCAGTCCCTGTTGCTAAAACAGTATTGCCTGCTGAATTTGATATTGTAAGAAAATCGGTACTTATTGAACTTGAAAATGTATAAGTTGTTCCTGCAGTAATTGAAACAACTGAATATTCTCCTGCATAACAGTTTGTCGCTATTGTCATATCTGTACCGTTACAACTTGGTATGAATGTTGTAGATGGCCATTGTCCGTATGAAGCATTCAAACAATCCGGATTAGAAGATGAACAAAATGTATTGAATTGAAAGGTTTGACTGCTAACAGCATCTCCACATTCATTTATTGCCATAATAAATATATCATAAGTGTTACAAGGTTGAAACCGAGTACTACTATTAAGAATATAAGAGGTATTTGTTGTTGACCAATATACATATCCGCCATTGCCTGTTGGTATACAAACTCTGTATGATATTGCATTGTTGCATGAATTCCAAGTAACCGTTGCACCATAATTTGTTGGATTCGTAAAAACTATATTTGATGGCACATCAGGCAAGTTTGATAATCTATTGCTATAATATGCAATAACATGCTTTATTTCTCTCAAACTGCGAGCAGCATCAGCTTGAATTGCATCACCTGTTGCCGCTCCTGCATAACTTACATTTGGATTTGCAAAATAAGCAACATTATATCCATCTATTCCGTCCGCATAATTATTTCCACTCCAATAAGACATGACGGAACAATATTTATTCGTGCCGTAAGGATTGGTTGTATTTCCTGTCCAACGCCAACCATGCGAATATGAAAAAATAGAAGTACCGGGATTAAGCATTGTTGCTCCATGTCCCAAACCCATATTATGTCCTAATTCATGTACAGAACAAGGGTAAGTACCTCCAACTTGTGTTACCCAACAAACAGAAAAAGCTCTACTTATATTTCCTGTTGTATCAGTAAGTACATTTCCATATCCTCCACTACTATTATCAATAGTAAGCAGTTGTACTAAATCAGCATTATATTGTTGCCTTAATGAATGAACATTATCCATATATCCATCGTTGTTTCCACTTAAATGAGAAAGCGAAACAGTCATATCAAGTGTTTCCGTATAAACAACTTGTGCCGAATGAGCAAGGGTCAATGTTATACCTGTTGAACTATTGCTCAGACAAAGGTTTCCCAACGTTATCATAGAAGCAATTACATTGTTTATTCCACTGTGCGAACTTGTATAACTTGAATTTGCAGCAGAATCCGTATAGACTACTAATAAACTAATTGTAGCCGCAGTGTCCGGATTAGAGAATGCACTTGGTCCGCAGTCTAATGTTTTGGTGTCATTTGAAGGAGGCTCTTTTGGGGAATTGTTTTCTATTTCTTCAATAACTTCAGGTGTTCCCAACATATCATTATCAAGATGAGGACGTTCTATTTTACTCTCGTCAATTTCAAGCAAATAATACTTTTTGTTTTCCGTATCATATCTGCTACCAAATATTTTTCCAAGCTCAGGAATAGATATATTGAGAAGAGATTTTCCTTCTGTATCCGTTGTGATAATAGCAAATGCCATAGGATAATTAAAAAACTTCAATGTAAGAGCTAAAGTTCCATTAACATCGGTAACATGCGTTGTAACTTGAGCTAAATATGTTTGGTTTTCAAATAACTGTAATGTTACAAAGTCTCCAATATTTACTCTGTTTGCATTCTGCAAATCAGGATTGAAAGCAAATAACCGTATTGCTTTTGCTTCTTTTAGAAATTCAACAGGTGGTATTTCTGTTTCATTAACAACAACGTTTTCATTATTCAAATTAATGGTCTTTTGAGCAAACACCTGCGTATTTACTAATGTAAAACATATTGCTGTCGCTACAATCATAAATTTACTAATACTGTTCATATTTTTAAATTTGGGGTTATAGAATATTTATTATTTGGTTATTACAGGTTCAAGACTATTTTAAGAAGTCTTTTTACCTTGTTTAATGATTGCAAATTTATAATTTTTTTTTGAATTAACTACATTTTTATGATAATTTAATTGGATTTTTATGACTCTCAATAAAACTTTAAATCATAAATTAAAAACTTTCAATTCAGAATTAAAGATTTTTAATCCAAAATTAAGACATTTAGAAACAAAATTAAAGACTTTTTTACTCATAAAAAGAAATTTTCAGGTTGTATTTTTTGTTTCAATTATAAAAACTTATTTTATGATACTTTCTTAACACATTATCAAAATTTTAAGGCAAAAGACATAAATAACCATTGAAATATTTAATGTTCTATAAAATTGCGGCACAACACGATTTTGATTTTTAATATTCTTCTATTATTGTTAATCCATCATAAGCAAGGAAAACATTTGCCGGTAATGACATTTGTGTATCTTTATGTTTTCCTAAATAATGGCTGATATGTGTTATATATGCTTGTTTCGGATTGATTTCTTCTATCAAATTTAATGCTTCCTGTAAAGTGAAGTGAGAAAAATGCTCTTCTCTTCTTAAACCATTAACAATTAATGTTTGAACACCTTTTAATTTTGCCTTTTCTTTAGTAGATATTGTTTTTGCATCTGTTATATAAGCTAATTTTCCTATTCTATAAGCTAAAACCGGCAATTTATGATGCAAAACTTCTACAGGTTCAATAGTAAAATTTCCTATTTTAAATGGCTCTGTTACTAAACGCATATCAAATTCAGGTATGCCGGGATAGTGCTGTGCTTTAAAAACGTAAGAAAACATTTCCCTAATTCCCTGATATGCCGGCATATTCACGTATAATGGTATTGATTTTTGCTGGATGTAGTTAAAAGAACGCACCTCATCTAATCCGCCAATATGATCTATATGTGCATGGGTTATAAGAATTGCATCAAGATACTTAACATCATTTTGTAACATCTGTATACGAAAATCTGTTCCTGCGTCAATGCAAATTTGAGTTGTTGATTCTTTATCGCATATTAGTACAGATGAACGATAGCGTTTGTCTTTTGTATCCGGAGAAGAACAAACCTCGCAATCACAACCTATTACGGGTATGCCTTGCGAGGTTCCTGTTCCTAAAAAAGTAAGACTTAAATTGCCCATTTTAATAAAATTGCTCCCCAAGTAAAACCTGCACCGAATGCTGTAAGAATAAGATTATCGCCTTTGTTAAACTTGTGTTGATTTTCCCACATTAATAACGGAATTGTTGCAGAGGTGGTATTACCATATTTATCAATGTTAATTAAAACCTTTTCATTTGGAAATCCCAAACGTTTTGCCGCAGCATCAATTATTCGTAAATTAGCCTGATGAGGTAATAAAAATGCAATATCATTAGCAGTAAGATTGTTTCTCTTCATTATTTCTTCTGAAACATCTGCCATTTTTACTACAGCCCATTTGAAAACAGCCTGTCCTTCCTGATAAATATAGTGTTGTCGTTTGTCTATTGTTTCATGGCTTGGCGGATAACAAGAGCCTCCTGCAACTTGATGCAAATGTTTTCTACCTTCTCCGTCACTTTTTAATATTCCATCCAAATAACCTGTTTCTTCCTCTGTAGCTTCCAATAAAACAGCGCCTGCTCCATCTCCAAAAATAGGACAGGTGGCTCTGTCTTGATAATCAACTATTGCAGACATCTTTTCCGTGCCAACAACTATTGCACGCTTAACAAAACCGGATTCAATATATTTCGTTGCTGTTGTTAAACCGTAAACAAACCCGGAACAACCGGCATTTATATCAAAACCAAAACCATTTTTTATTCCACATTTATCAGCAATAATATTAGCCGTTGCAGGAAATAACATATCGGGAGTAACTGTGCAGCAAACGATTAATTCAATTTCTTCGGGTGAAAGATTGTTTTTATTAAGAAGATTTTCAACTACAACTTTTCCCATATCGGAAGATCCCTTACCTTCTCCTTTAAGAATTCTGCGTTCTTTTATTCCAATACGAGTCATAATCCATTCATCACTGGTATCAACCATTGTACTTAATTCATCATTGGTTAGCACATAGTCCGGCACATAACCTTCTACCGCTTTAATTGCTGCTCTAATTTTAGACATAAATTTTCTTATTATATTTTTATTTTTAAAAACCTATTTGTTTGCAAAAGTAAAAAAAATCTATTACTAACTGTTTTATTCTTAATTATATTTCAATAATACATAAATTGAATGTAAATAAAATAATAAAATAAAACCTTTTATAAACAATACATATATTATAAAGAGTAAATAAGGTAATACAACGTTTTCAGGCTTTTTTCTTAACTTTGCAACTTCAAATTATTAAATAATTTATAAATAAAAAAATAACATAATGAGTACGAAAGTAACAAAAGAACTGGTTAATCCAGCAAGCATAGCAGTAATCGGGGCTTCTAATGATGTGTATAAACCCGGCGGAGCAATACTGAAAAACATTGTTGAAGGCGGTTTTAAAGGAAAAATCTATGTAGTTAATCCTAAAGAAGACGAAATTCAAGGTATAAAATGTTATAGAAATGTTGAAGATATTCCGCAGGTTGATTTGGCAGTTCTTGCTATTGCTGCAAAATTTACAGAAGCTTCAGTTAAAGTTCTGACAGAACAAAAAAATACTAAAGCATTCATAATCATCTCCGCAGGTTTTGGAGAAGAAAATAAAGAAGGCAAAGAACTTGAACAGCGTCTTGTTGCTCAAATTGAGAAATTTAACGGATGTCTTATAGGTCCTAATTGCACAGGTATATTTACTCCATATCATCATGCAATATTTTCCAAACCATTTCCAAAATCTTCTCCTAAAGGTGTAGATTTTATTACGGGTTCCGGTGCTACGGGATGTTTTATTATGGATATTGGAATGCAACAGGGCTTGCATTTTAATCATTGTTGGGCAGTTGGAAATTCCGCTCAATTAGGAATTGAAGATATTTTGGAATATCACGATGAAGTTTTTAATGAAAATTCATCAAAAGTAATTATGATGTACATAGAAAACATTAAAAAACCGGCAAAACTTCTTAAACACGCACGCTCTCTGGCTCAAAAAGGGGTAAAAATAGCTGCCATCAAAGCAGGTTGCAGTGAAGCAGGTTCTCGTGCAGCATCTTCTCACACCGGTGCTTTGGCTTCAAGTGATGTTGCAGTTGATGCACTATTCAAAAAAGCAGGAATAGTTCGTTGTTATGGACGAGAAGAACTTTGCACCGTAGCGGCAATTTTCACTTATCCTCGTTTTGAGGGCAATAATATGGCGATAATCACTCATGCAGGAGGTCCTGCCGTTATGCTAACAGACGCATTGAGCAAAGCAGGTCAAAATATTCCACATATTGAAGGCGAAAAAGCCAATGCATTATTAGCAAAACTTTATGCAGGATCTTCGGTAGCAAATCCAATAGACTTTCTTGCCACAGGTACGCCTGAACAATTAGGAGAAATTATAGACGCCTGCAATAACGATTTTGATAATATTGATGCAATGTGCGTAATCTTTGGAACACCGGGTTTATCACCTATTTTTGAAGCATATCACGTACTTAACGACAAAATAAAACATACTAAAAAACCTTTATTCCCAATTCTACCTTCTACAATGGTTGCAGGTGAAGAAGTTAAAGAATTTGTAGAAATGGGGAATACATATTTCCCTGATGAAACCGTATTTGGAAATGCTGTGGCTCGTATAGTTGATACTCCTGTTCCTTTTGAAGATGATGATTTGGTGAAGATAGACGTTGTTAAAATAAGGGAAATTATTGACAGATGCGATAATGGATATATGGACGTAAAATTGCTCAATGAATTATTGGATGCAGCAGGTATAAACCACGCAGAAGACATATCTACAGATGACGTGGAGGAAGCGGTAAAGTTTGCAAATCGTGTTGGCTATCCTTTGGTTATGAAAGTTGTTGGTCCTGTTCATAAATCTGATGTTGGAGGAGTTTCGCTCAACGTTAAAAATGAGGCGGCTGTTCGTACGGAATTTGAACGTTTAATTCATATTAAAGACACGTATGCCGTACAATGTTATCCTATGCTTTTTGGAACTGAAATTTTTATTGGAGCAATGAGAGAACCTCTTTTTGGGCATCAGGTTTTGTGTGGATTGGGAGGTATTTTCATTGAAGTTTTGAAAGATGTGCAAGCGGGATTAGCTCCTATCGGTATTAAGGAAGCAAAAGCTATGATAAAACGATTGAAAGGTTATAAAATGATTCAAGGCACTCGTGGGCAAGAGCCTGTTAATGAAGATTTATATGCAGATCAGATTGCACGTGTATCGGCGCTTGTTCAGGCTGCCCCTGAAATAGCGGAAATGGATTTAAATCCATTGTTGGGATCTCCTACGGCTGTTGTTGCTGTTGATGCAAGAATCAGGATAGAAAAATAAATAATACACAATTTTTTCAATTCATATTTAAGGGACACAATTATATGTGTCCCTTTTTTGATATTACTTATTTATATACGGAATACACTTTATCACACACTCATCCACGTTTTAGTTGCATCAACCATTATTTTCATTTTGCCAACCATAGTTATTACAATCCTAATCCTCGTTACAATCTCCTTAACCGCCGTCATTGCACCTTCCATCATTTTTTCCGTTTTTCCAACACTCATCATTGCACCTTCCACCCTCGTCATTGCGAGCGAAAGCAAAGCAATCCAAACTGAAACCCACATTTCAACCGCAGCAACCATCGTTTCTGTCAATGCAATCATTTTCAACGGATTAAAAACCTTTGTTTCAACTTTTGCAACCTTTGTTTTGGGTCTTAAGAAAAATATTGATTCCCGATTAATATTTATTGAACGGGAATTAATATTTATTGAACGGGAATCAATATTTATTAATCGGGAATCAATATTTATTAATCGGGAATCAATATTTATTAATCGGGAATCAATATTTATTAATCGGGAATCAATATTTATTAATCGGGAATTAATATTTATTGAACGGGAATTAATATTTATTGAACGGCGATTAATATTTATTGAACGGGAATCAATATTTATTAATCGGGAATCAATATTTTTCTTTAGACCTGAAACAAAGGTTTCAAGGTTTGCAACATTGGTTGCAAAGTTCAAAACAAAGGATTTTAATCCGTTGAAAATGATTGCATTGACAGAAACGAGGGTTGCTACGTTGGAAACTATGGTTGATGCGGTTGGAACAATGGTTTTTCTTTGGATTACTTTGCTTTCGCTCGCAATGACGAGGGAGGAGGGATTTGCGAAAATGGTTGAGACGATTGAAACGGGGGTTGGGAAGGCAATGACGGAGGTTGGCGGACTGGAAACAATGGTTGAATGGACAGAAAAATCACTTTTTGAAATTTTTACTTATATCGTCTCTTGCCTTAAAACATATTCTATACCTATATTTGTCATTTTACTGTTTATTATTTTTTTGTATTTTTGCACTCTCAAAATCTGAATTATTATGTGGTGGATTATTGGTTTTATTTTTTTTCTTGCTTTTATTGGCTGGTTCGTTGAAAATATGAGTACTTTGTTTAAAGTTATTTTCTTTATTATTTTTCTACCTATTACATTGCCAATATGGCTTTGGGGTTTTATATATGGATTATATATTTATCGCAATGAAGGTAAGCCAACAAATAAAAAGCCTGTATATCCATCCGAAAACCTTAACACCTTTAAGTAATTTATTGCGTTAGCCCATTGTTTATCTGTCATTAGTGAGGGTTTTGTATGGAAAAAGAAGGTGTTGCACAATACATTTCAAATGAATCAATGATAAGATACAATAATGCAGTTACTATTGATATGTTTGGGGGTGCATTTTATCGTGGTTATACTTTTTGTTGTGATGACAATATTTAGTGATATATCCGAAAAACAAACAAAAATTCACTGCTTACATAGGACTATTTATTGCTTCTGTTCTAAATATCGATACTTATAAATGTGCTTACGGCAGACAATATCGTAAAAAAACATTTAATCAACATAAAATCAAACTCCCCGTAACCAAAGAGGGCTCGCCCGACTGGCAATTTATGGAAGACTTATCAAAAGTCTGCCTTATTCAAAGTGTCTGTAAAAATCGTGCATTGTCGTTGCTTTTTATATTAAGAATGATGAAAATTAAAACTCAAAATTAAGTTTCACATTTATTTGCGTAGGAGAAAGATAGTTTGGTACAGCGTGAGGATTGTTTTCTATATCTTTTATCCACATATACGACACAACATTCATATTTGAAAAGACATTAAACCATTCAAAATTAAGCCATATTTTCTTAATTACTTTTAAGAAAGTTTTATTTGCCCATTTGGTTTGTTCGTCTTTAATGCGAAATGTAAAAGCAATATCGGCTCTTAAATATTTTGGACGTAATGAATGCATATCATCACGCGGAGTTCCGTCAGGTGCAAACGGATACCCTGTTCCAAAACCAAAATTTAAATATGCTCTACAATAAGGCATTCCGGGTATATAATCTTCAAAACTTATATTCATAGTGAATAACTGATCGGTAGGACGATAAATGTATCCGACATTATCCCCGTCTATATCTTCTTTTGTTTCCATGACAGACATTGTTATCCAAGAATCAATGCCTTCTATAATTTGTCCAAACAGCCTTAAATCAATCCCTTCTGCATACCCAACAGCATTATTTTTTGCGGAATATCTAATTCTTACATTGTCTAAATTGTAAGGTATAAGATCCCACATATATTTATAATATAAAGAACTCAAAAAACGAAATGGACGATTGGCAAGTTGAAAGTTCCAATCGGCAGAAAGAACAAAATGAGCGGATTTTTGACTTTTAATATCATAATTTATAGCCCCTGTGTAATCTCTGTATTCTCTATAAAAAGGAGATTGTTGATAAATTCCTGCTGCTACACGAAATAATATATCCTGTTTCCATAACGGTTTTACACTCAAACTTGCTCGTGGAGATGCAAGAAATTCATTGTTAAATGTCCATAGTGAAGAACGTATTCCTGTGTTTAGAAACATGGTAGCCTTATCAAAATAAAATTTCCATTCTCGTTGCAGAAATGCACTAAAACGCAGACTTGGAATATTATTAGTTGATTTGAATACATTTTGTAACACAGGTACGGCAGGGTCGTTATCCTGTCCGATTTCCACAAGTGTGTAAGGAATACTGTAACCGGCGGAATCCTGCAATTTCCATTCTCGTTGTTTATCGTCAATGATTTCTGCTTGAGCTTTTAATGCCCACATCAGGCTTCCATTGGAAAGCGAGAATATTCCCTTATGTTCAATATTAAATATATTGGCTTGCAGTTTATTCCGAGCATGTTCTATATATTTTCCAATACCTTTGTTATATCCGGCAGTGTCACCGATTCCGATTTCATTTAACCAATATTCTCCTTGAATATCGTATGTTTCACTTTCATTTGTCTTGAATGCAGATGCAATAAATTTCAATGATAAATTTTTATTAGGATTGTGATTTAACATTAAAGCACCAAAAAGTGAATTAAAACTGTCTTCTTCCTGTCCTTCAAAGGCAACAAACAATTTATACATTTCGTTTATACTGCCGAATGGGATATTTTTTGTACGTGGTATAAATTTATAATTATTTATAGCATAATTTCCCAGAAACGAAAGAGACGTTTTTGTATTAAAATCGTAAGTAATAAAGGTTTGTATGTCATAAAATACAGGGTCATAATAAGCATCAGGATCCATCTTTGACAGTAACCAACGATTAGTTTTATTTCTCAAACCTATTTGATAACTTATTTTATTTCCGATAAGTCCTTCCATATGTAAACTTCCACCTAATAGACCAATACTTGCAGAGCCTGCAAACTCTTGCGGTTTTTTATATTTTATATCTAATACCGATGACATTTTATCTCCATATTTAGCATCAAATCCGCCTGAAGAAAAACTTATATCGGAAACCATATCGCTATTAACAAAACTTAATCCTTCCTGCTGACCTGAACGTATAAGGAAAGGACGAAATATTTCAATATCATTTACATAAACTAAATTTTCATCATAATTTCCACCTCTTACAGAATATTGTGAAGAGAGTTCATTATTGGAAGATGTACCTTCACCTATTGATTTTATGATTGTTTCTATGCCACTTGTTGGACCTGCTGTATTTTTTGCCCATTCCGGTTCAATTTTTGTTATTCCTTCATTGCGATAATTTTCTGTTTTTATGGTTACACTTGGCAGGTTTATTTTATCTTCTGTTAAAACAATATGCACTTCTTTTCGTTCTCCATTGTGCAGTTTAAATTTTTCTCTTACATGTTTATAACCGGAATATGAGAAAGTAACTTCAACATTTTTATTTGCAACAACAGACAGATTGAATCTTCCATTTTTATCTGAAACAACACCCTTTTGTATTCCTGCTTCTAATATGTATATATTAACATTATCCATTGGTTTTTGAGTAACCGAATCGGTTATAATGCCTGCAATGGTAGCTATTTGTTGGGCTTTAAGTCCGGAAGACAGAGCCAATATCAGTATTATATATGTAAAAAATTTATTCAATTCTTATTATTTTTAGTTGGCAAATTTACATTTTTTTCTGTAAATAACAGTTTTTAACCTATTTTATTGTATTTTATCACTAAACTGTAATTATTTATTTTTATGAAAGGTTATAAAAATTAAAATAACATCATAGAAATTTATATGGGCATACATTTTGCGAATATTTTATCAAAATATATTAAAATAAAACGCTGTTTTTTTCAATTATATCAGCGTTTATTTATTACGAATTAAGATATTTTTTGAAAATAACAGTGTTTTTACAATACTTCCTGCAGTATTTCATTATATAACCATGAAGGTGTTTTTCCCATAGCACGTACTTGTTGAGGAATAATACTTTGAGGACTTTGTCCCGGAACAGTATTTATTTCAAGAAAAAATAATTTGTCTGTTTCTTCATTGTAAATAAAATCTATTCTACAAACTCCATTACAACCAAGCTGTAAGTATATTTCTTTAGCTGCAATCTGTACTTTTTGTTTTAATGTATCCGGAATTTTTGCTGGCGTTATTTCTTTTGACATACCATTATATTTTGCTTCATAATCAAAAAATTCTCTGTCTGTTACTATTTCTGTTACGGGCAATGTTATATCGTTAAATACTCCACAAGTTAATTCTCTGCCTTTTATAAATTGTTCTATTAGAACTTTATTATCAACTTCAAATGCTTTATTTATCGCATACGCTAATTCTTTTTCAGAATTAACTTTAAATGTCGCTAAAGATGAGCCTCCCTGAGAAGGTTTAACAAAGAGAGGCAAGCCTATTTCTTTAATTATTGTTTGTAAATCAACAGGGTTATGTCGCAATGAAGCTATATTTTTCGCAACGCTTACTACATTAAAATTACGAACTACTTCATTGCAGAATGCTTTATCAAATGTGAGTGCGGAAACCAAAGCCGAACAACCAGTATATTTTATACCAATCATATCAAAATAGCCTTGCAAAAGTCCATTTTCACCCGGCGTACCGTGAATAATAATAAATACAGCCGCAAATTTTATTTTTTTATTTTCTATAGAAAGAGAGAAATCAGTTTTATCTATTTCATACGATTTATTATTGATAGTACAGTTCCATTTACCTTTATGAGTTATGATAAGATAAAGATTGTATTTTTTTTTGTCTAAAGCAGTCATTACATTATTGGCAGAAAGAATTGATATTTCAAATTCTCCACTATCACCCCCTGCTATTATTGCTATATTTTTTTTCATAAATATGTATTATTTGAAAAACATAACAAAAACAGGAACTGCAGCAAATAAACCAGGTATAACGACCGCATAAATCAAAGCTAAATATTCAATATATTTTTCATATTTGCGATGAGCAAAGCCGAATGTTTGGAAAACAGAATTTATAGCGTGAAAAAGATGTATACCGAGTACAACAAATATAAATAAATATATAAATGTATATATTTTATTTTTGAACAAATCATTAGCCATTGTGTAAAAATCAGGTTCGTAGTCTTCAAAATCTTTGCCACAATATTTTTCTACTTCATTTTTGGTAAGATTGACAAAAGATTTGTCTTTCTGCGAAACTTTGTCTTCAGAAATAGAGTTTATA
This sequence comes from Bacteroidales bacterium, assembly GCA_031272245.1. Classification (GTDB taxonomy): domain Bacteria; phylum Bacteroidota; class Bacteroidia; order Bacteroidales; family P3; genus JAISGN01. The sequence continues at coordinate 3,309 of JAISUE010000026.1, read as the reverse complement.
GCCTCATATTGAGAGGCTAATTCATTACTAATAGTTTGATTTAATTCCCCATTTTGCATTTGTCTAACTTTATTTTGAAAACGTTCATCTACTTTTTCAATTTTTGCAGTGTATTTTCCTTCAACTAAATTTAGTTTTACAAAATAAAAATTTATGAAATGTAAAATAAGAAAACAGGCTATTAAGCCACCTGTCCATATCATATACTTTGATCCCCAGTGAGTTTTTGTTTTGTGAGGAGTTGAATAGCGAATAGGACGTGCAAAATAGTTTTCAACGGTCAAAATTATTGCAAGTACAATGTGAAGAACTATTGTGGCGAGTAGAATTATTTCAAAAACTTTCACAATATAATTTGTACCCATAAAATGACAAGCGTTTCTGTACCAATAACCGCTATCTGAACGCATAATACAAAGATTTATTCCTGCATGAATTGGCAGAAATATAAGTAAAAACAGTCCTACTGCTGCGAGAGACATTTTTTTTGTGATAGATGATAATTTGATAAGTTTCATATTTTAATATGTTTTTATTGCTAATTTCAGATGGCAAAAGTAAAAAAAATAGCGTAATTTAGTTTTATTTTCTTATTTTTTTACTTTTGCTAACTGAATTATGGTAAATTTGAAAGATAAATTAACATTGAAAATCTTTGATATTATTTCTAAATCTTCTAAAGATTTGGATTTGAAAACTTATGTTGTTGGTGGATATGTCAGAGATTTAATTATGCAAATCCCTTCTAAGGATATTGATGTTGTAACTATTGGTAGTGGTGTATTACTTGCTAAAAACGTTGCCAAGCAACTTAACAATACAAAAATATCCATATTTAAAACCTTTGGCACAGCTTCATTATGTTACAGGGAAGAAGATATATTTCAAATAGAATTTATTGGTGCAAGAAAAGAAAGTTATTCACACAACAGTCGTAACCCTGCTTGTGAAAATGGAAGTATGGAAGATGATCAAAAACGGCGGGATTTCACTATAAATACTTTGTATATCAGTTTAAATAGAGATAATTTTGGAGAACTGATAGACCCATTTAATGGATTACAAGATTTAAAAAATGGAATTATTCGTACTAATACTGATCCTGATATTACTTTTTCTGATGATCCTTTACGTATGTTACGTGCTATAAGATTTGCGACACAAAAAGGTTTTTCCTTGTATAATGAAACATTTGATGCTATAAAACGTAATGCAAAACGAATAGAAATAATAACAAAAGAGCGAATTGCAGATGAATTAAACAAGATTATTCTTTCACCGGTGCCTTCTGTTGGTTTTTATTTGTTGGATAAAACCGGACTATTACCATTGATTTTCCCTGAAATGTCAGCGTTAAAAGGCATAGATACAGTAGGAAGTAAAGCTCATAAAGATGTTTTTCTTCACACATTGAAAGTTTTGGATAATGTTGCTAAAAAAAGTGATAATTTATGGTTGCGTTGGGCTGCCATTTTACACGATATTGCAAAACCAAAATGTAAACGTTTTGAACAGGGAATAGGGTTTACTTTTCACGGACATGAAGTAAAAGGAGCAAAAATGGTTAAATATATTTTTAGAAATATGCGATTACCGTTAAATGACAGTATGAAGTATGTTGAAAAAATAGTATTTCTGCATTTACGACCTATTGCTTTGGTAGAAGATATTGTAACTGATACCGCTGTAAGACGTCTTCTTTTTGAAGCAGGAAACGATATTGAAGATTTAATGCTGCTCTGTGAAGCAGACGTAACAAGTAAAAATCAGCAAAAAGTTGAACGTTATTTGAATAATTTTAAAATAGTAAGAAAAAAACTGATTGAATTAGAAGAAAAAGATCGCATAAGAAATTTTCAACCACCTGTTTCAGGCAAAGATATTATGCAAATTTTTGGATTACAACCTTGTATTCAAGTAGGGATTATAAAAGAGGCTATAAAAGATGCCATACTTGACGGTAAAATTCATAATGACAGAGCAGAAGCATTAATTTTAATGTATGAAGAAGCAAAAAAATTAGGTTTAAAACCTGTACATAATTCAACGATAAATAATAATTATTGAGTTAGCTTATAGAGTTTCTACGTATCTTCCATCCTTATTTTGTAAAGCTAAACGTATTTCTGCAAAAGAAAGTTCTGATATGTGAAAAAACACAAAGGTTTCTCCTATCAAATGTATGTAATGTGCATCAGAAGATTGAATGAATGAAAAACGTTTAAGATAAGCATTCTTTTTTAAAAAGTTATCTTTAGTTATATGCTTTGATATTTCCAATCCGTCTGCTCGTAAATCAGGTGGAACAAAACCAAGTTGCGACATTAAACTGTTTGCAGACCTGTTAACGTGTGCAGGAATAAACAAACCATTAAGAGAGTGAACTTTATCATATATTGCATCAATGTCTGCATCTATTGCCGATGTTAAAAGATAAGGTGGTTGTTGTATAATTTCTTCTGCCTCATTTACTACTAATTGGTAGCCAAATCTATCTTCATCTAATGGAATAGTTTGTAATTTTTCTTCAAGCCATACTTGAAATCTATCTATTTCATCATCTTTTTCAAAGAAACAAAGGCAGTGAGCCTCTTCTTTTGAGGTAACTTCTGCACCACATAACACAAATATACCTTCATTTTCTCCTATTTTTTTTGTTAGTTTGCAATGCAATGTGCTATTATGATCAGTTATGCCAATAATTTTTAACCCCAGCTCCTTACTTTTTGCTATTATATTGGCTGGACTCATTTCCAAATCACCACATGGTGACAGGACAGAGTGAATATGTAAATCAGCTTTGTAGCTCTCCATAGAGCTGTCCTGCTATTTCAAAAGTTTCCAATTCTGTACTGAGAATAGGTATTCCCTCTTCATTACTTTGTTCCAATGTTTCAGAGTTCGGATGCAAACCTTTAACAAGAATAATACACGCTAATTCTTTTAAGGATGCAATAGCCATAATATTTTTATGTACCTGTAATGTTATCCATGCTTGTCCCTGTTCGGCATTTCCCATAACATCGCTTAACAAATCCGAAACATATCCACCTGTTATTTCATTGTTTAAACCTTTTTCGCCGCTAACTACTTTAAGGTTTAGTTTGTTTACTAATGTACGTACATTCATATTTTTATTTATTAATTGTGCAAAAGTAAGAAATAATTTATATTTTAATGCTCACTTTTATTTTAAGTAATGAATTTCTGTATTATTTTGAAAAACATATATTCAGTTTTTTATATTATAGTAATAAAAAACGTGCAACTTGACATTGTAAATATCAAATCGGCAATTCTTTTATTCTG